>JBKJTB010000289.1:0-2762 GCA_046594305.1 Devosia sp.
GGTCGATGCCCGCTCCGCCTTAAGCGCCGCCGTCCGTGGCCCCTCGCGCCGCACCAGGATCATTTCCCCGTCGCTCGACACCACGCAGCCGTTCAGCGTGATGTTCTTGAGCGATTCGAATCGCTGCAGCCGGCGGCTCAGCAGTTCCAGCGGGCCCAGCGGCGGCGATCGCCCCGGGTCGGCCCCGACGCGTTCGAGCACGCGTTTCAGCACGAATGCCGCCACGGCAGGCGGTTCCGCGCAAAACGCCGGCAGCGACAATTCCATCCGCTCGCCGCTGACCGGCGTCACGATCCGCGGATAGGCCTCATCGGCCGCGCTGTGAATAGCCCGCGACGCGTCGTCCATGCGGCGCGCAAAAGTGCCCAGCCGATCGAGGGTCAGTCCCATCGCTTCGAGCGCCGGCAGCATCAGGCGCCAGCGCACACGCTCATAATGCTCATCGGTATTGCTGGGATCATACGCAGGACTGAGCCCGGCCTCGCTGACCACCTCGCGCAGAATTTCGGGCCGTACCCCGAGCAACGGCCGATACACCTCGCAGCCTTCAACGAGGCTCAGCGCATCCATGCCGCGCAGCCCCTCGATGCCGCTGCCATGCGCAAGCCGCATCAGCACCGTCTCGGCCTGGTCGGCGAGATGGTGGGCGGTGACGAGGATCGCGACACCATCGGTGGCCATCGCCTCGCCCATCAGCCGATAGCGCGCGCGGCGGGCGGCGGCCTGGATGCCGGTGCTGGGCTTGTCACCCTCCCAGCGCAACGATCGCGCCGGCAGATCCAGCGCCTCGGCTTCGCGGACCACCATCGCCGCCTCCGCCGCCGCTTCGGTCCGCAGGCCGTGATCGACGGTGTAGACATAAAGCTGCGGACGCCCCGGAGCGCGCGCCCAGTTCGTCAGCAGCAACATCAGCGCCAATGAATCGGGCCCGCCGCTGACGGCGAGCCCGAGCTTTTCGTAGAGTTCGAGCGGCGCGAAAAGCGCTTCGATCTCAGCCGGTGTCAGGCCGGGCACTTGGCCTTCTGCCTTTCCGCCTGCAGCCTTTCGGTGAAGGCGGCGGGCTGGCTCGTGAAGCGCTTGCTGACTTCGAAATAGGTCCGGCAGGCGGTATCGGTCTCCCCTGCCCCGGCGAGCGCGATGCCGAGCTTCAGCAAGAGGTCGGGCGCGCGCGCCGACCGCTCATAGGCCTGGAAGCCGGTGAGCAGCACGTCGGCCGCCTCGTCATAGGCCTGCCGCTGCAGCAGCGCTTCGCCCAGCCAATTGGTGGCGTCGGGCGCCTGCGGGTCCTGCGGGTAGAGCGCGACGAATTGCCGGAACTGCTCCTCGGCGAAGGGATAGTCGCCACGCACGATGGCCTCGTAGCCGGCAGCATACTGCGCCTTGGCGTCGCCATCCTCGAGCGTCTGTCCGCCATCGAGGCTGAGGTTGAGTGGAACGCCGTTCTCGCCCAGCGCACCGGTGGTGGTCGCCCCGCTCTGCCCCTTGCCGAGCAGCGGATCGGCGGAATCGCCGAGATCGTCCATCGGCGCGTCGTTGGCGGCAGGGGCATCACCCGCAACCGGCGCCTCGGTGAGCGAGCCGGACACCCCGGGCTGCGCGTCGCCCGCCGGCGCGGCATTGGGATCGGGAACGGCTTTCGAATCGGGAATAGTCTCTGTGCCCGTGTTGGGCTGCGGCGCCTCCGCGGAAGGCGTAGCGCCCCCGGATTGAGGAGCCGCCTCAGTTTTTCCCGCGCCACCGCCTTCCAGCTGCTGGAAGCGGAATTCGTTATCGTCGGCCATCTGCTGCAACTGCGTCTGCATCTGGCCGATCGAGAACTGCAGGCCCTCGACCTGTCCGGTCAGGCTGCGGACCTGGTCCTGCAAATCCTGGATCTGGACGGCGAGCTGCGCTTCGTTGCGGCTCTGCGCATTGACGAACACCGGGGCAAAGATACCGGCGGCGAGGACGATCCCCAGGGCAATCGCGCCCCGCGTCCCCCATCTCGGCAAGGAAAGATGCACGATCAATCTCCGTGGGTAATTTCGAACGACACGAGCCAAACTATAGAAGCGCGGCCAGCAAAGTGGACTTCCGGTTTTGCGGTTCGGTCGCGCGACCACTAGAACCAAACGCGACTTACCCGGCAATTTCGACAAAAAGAAAGCGCCGGGGCTCAAGAACGCGAGCACCCGGCGCTTATGCCTCCGTGATGGCGTTCACACGCCCTCACGTTTACTGAACGACAGTGACAGCACGGCGATTTTGTGACCAGCACGAGATGTCGTCGCAAATGGCCACCGGCCGCTCCTTGCCGAACGACTTCTGCTGGATGCGCTGCGCGTTTACGCCGCGGCTGACGAGATAGTTGACCACCACCGAAGCGCGACGGGCGCCGAGCGCGATGTTGTACTCGCGCGTGCCGCGCTCGTCGGCGTGGCCTTCCATCAGGATGCGGTAGTTGGCGTATTTGTTCAGCCAGGCGGCCTGCTTGTCGAGCGTCGCCTGCGCCGTCGTGGTGAGTGCCGAGGAATCGGTCTCGAAGAACACGCGGTCGCCCACGGTCACGAGGAACTCCTGCTGGCTGCCCGGCGGGCCGCCGCCCGGACCAAGATTGCCGACACCGGTGCCGTTGCGACCGCAGGCCGCCAGCGCGATGACGAGAACGACCAGTGCGGCTGCGCGCAAAAGTCCGTAAATGGGCGTTGTGGAACGCATCCGGGTTGCTCTCCTGATGAATAGGATTTGGTTGCCGCTTTTTACTCGGCGTTATCTTAAGGCCG
>JBKJTB010000298.1:0-8892 GCA_046594305.1 Devosia sp.
TCGCTGGCAAGCGCCATCGCAATCATCACGCGCTGCCGCATGCCGCCCGAGAGCTGGAACGGATACTGGCTCGCCGTCAGCGCCGGATCGGACAGCTGCATCTGCGCCAGCAATTCGACGGCGCGCGCCCACGCCGCGCGCTTGGTCATCCTCGGATGGCGCAGCTTGATCGCCTCGACGATCTGGTCGCCGCAGGTATGGGCGAGGCTCAGCGAGCTCATCGGCTCCTGGAAGATCATCGAGATGTCCTGCCGCCGCACCATCTGCATCTCGCGGCTGCTGCGGCCGAGTTTGGCGATGTCGATGATCTCGCTCGGCGTGGTCTCGTCGCCGCGGTAGCGATGCAGCAGCATCTCGCCATCGACGATCCTGCCGGGGCGGTCGAGGATCTGGAGGATCGAGCGCGCGGCCGCGGATTTGCCGCTGCCGCTTTCACCCACGACGCACAGCGTCTCACCCTCGAACAGATCGAAGTCGATGCCATCGACCGCCTTCACCACGCCCTTGGGCAGCGGGAAATGCGTCTTGAGATTGCGCACGGAAAGGAGAAGGCGTTTCATCGCAACTCTAGCTGTAAGGGTCGGCGGCATCGCGCAGGCCGTCGCCGAAGAAGTTGAGCGCCAGCACCGCGACGATCACGGCAAACCCGGGCGCCAGCAGCCACGGCGCACTGGCGATGGTGCGGATGTTCTGCGCCTCGCGCAGCAGTACGCCCCAGCTGACGATCGGCGCCTGGAGGCCGAGACCCAGATAGCTCAGCGTCGTTTCGGCAAGGATCATCGCCGGGATCGCGAGCGTCGCGACGGCAATGATGTGGCTCATGAACGACGGCACGATATGGCGGAGAATGATCCGCATCTCGCTCGCCCCGTCGAGCCGCGCCGCGGCAACGAAATCCTCGGATTTGAGCGCCAGCACGCGGCCGCGCACGACACGGGCGAGTTCGGTCCAGCCGATCAGCGCTAGGATGATGGTGATGACGAAGTAGGCTTGCAGCGAGGTCCAGTCGCGCGGCATGGCGGCCGCCAGCCCGAGCCAGAGCGGGATCTGCGGCAACGACCAGATGAACTCGATGATGCGCTGGATCACCATGTCCGTCCGGCCACCGACATAGCCGGAAATGCCGCCGATCGTAACGCCGATCAACAGGCTCAGCATCACGCCGCTGAGGCCGATCGACAGCGAGATTCGCGCGCCATGGATCAGCCGCGACAGCATGTCCCGCCCCAGCCGGTCGGCACCCAGCAGATAGAACGGCGCTTTGGCATCGGCCGGGCCGATGAACCGGTGGTGCAGCGGAATGAACCCCAGCAGCTTGTAGGGTTCGGAGGCGACGAAGAAGTACACCGGAATCTTCTTGTCGGTGTCGATCGTGAACGAGCGCTTCAGCGCCTCCGGATCGACGGTGACCTTGTAGTCGTAGACGAACGGCGCAAAGGCAAAGCCGGCGCTCGTATCGAACAGATGGAGCTGCTGCGGCGGCGCGTAAGTGAAGCGGCCGATATAGGCATTGGGATCGCGGGGCGCGAGGAAATCGGCGAACAGCGCGATGGCGTAAAGCAGGATCAGGATCACGCCGCTGATCTGCGCCAGCCGATGGCGCCGGAGCTTCCGCCACATCAGGCGCAGTGGCGTCTCGCCACTGTCGGGCGGTGCCGCCACCGCGCCGGGGGCGATCTCGGGGGGTGTCGTTTCGATGAGCTGCGTCACAGCCGGTCTTTCCTCTTCACAGCGCCGCCATGCGGACGCGCGGGTCGAGCCAGAACAGCAGGACGTCCGAGATCAGCGTGCCCACCAGCGTCAGGATCGCCATCACCACCAGCACGCCGCCGGCGAGGAACATGTCCTGCACCAGCAGTCCGTTGAGTAGCAGCGGCCCGAGCGTCGGCATGTTGAGGACAATCGCCACCACCGTGGCCGACGAGATGAGGCTCGGCAGCAGCCAGCCGATCGAGCTGATCAGCGGCGACATCGCCATGCGCACCGGATATTTGAGCAGCAGCTTCCATTCGGGTAGCCCCTTGGCGCGCGCGGTGGTCACATAGGGCTTGTCGAGTTCGTCGAGCAGATTGGCGCGCGTCACGCGGATCAGCGACGCCATGCCCGCAGCACCTCCGACGAGCACCGGCGCCCATAGGTGTGCGGCCAGATCGCCGAGCTTGCCCAGCGACCAGGGCGCTCCGGCGTACTCCTGCGACTGCAGCCCGCCCAGCACCACGCCGAAAGAGCTGTAGGCCACCCACATCAGCAGCAGCGCCAGCAGAAAACTCGGCACCGCGACGCCGATGAAGCCCAGCACCGAGGCAAAATAGTCGCCCACCGAATACTGCCGGACCGCCGAGTAGATGCCGATCGGAATCGCCACCACATACATCAGCAGCAGCGTCAGTCCCTCGACCAGCAGCGTGTTGGGCAACTGGCTCGCCACCAGCTGGTTGACCGGCGTGTTGAAGGCAAGGCTGTAGCCGAGATCGCCGCGCAGCACGCCGCCGAACCACACCGCATAGCGCTCGAGCAGCGGCGCATCGAGGTGGTACATCTCACGCAGCCGCTCGACCATCGCCGGGTCGATCTTGGCGCCGGCGGCGGACACTTCGGAGACGCGCGTCGTGGCGAAATCGCCGGGCGGCAGTTCCATGATCATGAAGGCCACGAAGGTCATCGCCCAGAACGTCAGGGCCATCGCCAGCAGGCGGCGCACGATATAGCCGACCATCGATTGTCTCCGGACCGAAATAGACCGGGGCGCGGACGGGTGAGCCCGTCCGCGCCCCGCGGGAGATTACTCGCTCTTCCAGATCTGAGCCATCTGCATCGGACCCGGTGTCGGGTACGTGTAGGCGGCCGGCTGCGACGGCGGAACGTTGTGGACGTTGTTCTTGACGATCGCGTAGCCCTTGCCGGTCAACGAGATGCCCATCACGTAGAAGTCGTCCTTACCGATATTGAGGATCTGCTTCATCAGCGCATCCTGGCCCTCGGTGGTCGGCGTCTGGAACAGCTGGTCGTACAGCTCGCGCTGCTTCTTGATGCTGGCTGGCGGTTCGATCGCGCCCGGTGCAGCGTTGTCGTTGAACCAGTAGTACCACGGCACGCCCCAGGCGGATTCGTCGGACGACACCATGTAGTAGTGCGGATCGGCCACCACATCGAGGCCGCCATCGCCGCCCCAGATCTGCATCTGGTGGAGGTTCGACCGCCTGTGTTCGTCGACCAGGTTACGGTCGATGACCTTGACCAGCAGCTCGACGCCGGCCTTCTGCCACTGCGCCTTGACCAGTTCGAGATTGTCGACCCAGTCGGGACGCGCGGTGTCGAACGTCTCGACATTGATGCTGAGGCGCTTGCCGTCGCTGCGGAGGCGGAAGCCTTCGCCGTCGCGCTTATCGAGGCCGAGCGCATCGAGCATCCCATTGGCCTTGTCGAGATCGTACGCGGTGTACTGCGTAGCGTAAGCCTCGTCGTAGTATTTCGACTCCGGCCGCGGCGCGGCCTGGAAGGGCTGGCCCTGTCCGACATAGATCGTGTCGATGATCTCCTGGCGGTCGGTGGCGAGCGACATGGCGACGCGGAAGTCCTTCTTGGCGAAGATCTCCGCCAGCGCCGGGTCGGTGACGGTCTGGTTGAACATCATGACCATCACATTCATGTTCGACGGTACTTCGTCGACCAGATGGTAGCCACCCTTCTCGGCGTTCTCGAGATAAACCGGCTTTTGGCTCAGCGGATTGATATTGCGGTCCTGGAAATCGACCTGCCCGTTCATGGCGCGGAGGATCATGTCGGGACCGGCATTGCTGATCGAGAAGTTGATCCGGTCGAGGTAGGGCAACTGGTTACCCTCGGTGTCGACCTTGAAGTAGTAGGGATTGCGCGTGAAGATCGAAAACTCGGCCGTCGCGGTCGGCGGCGACTCGACGACCCAGGCTTCGAGCACCGGGCGGTCGGGGTTCATCCAGCGCGGTTCGCCGCCCATTTCGGCGCATTTCTGCTCGAACAGCGCCCGCCAGTCGGCGAGCCCGAGCGCCACGGCGTCGGCATTGGCGTTGGCATTGTAGGCCGGATGGAACTGCGAGCAGTACGTTTTGTTGAACAGCGCGACCTGCGTGCCGTCGACATTGGTCAGCTGGAAGATGTAGAGCCCGTTGGGCTTGGCCAGCTTCACCTTGTAGGTCCAGTCGTCGACCACCTCGATGGTCGTGTCCTCTGGAACGGTGATATAGTCGGGGCGCGAGCCCAGCCAGTCGGGATTCTTCAGCAGATCATTGTAGGCGAAGGCGATGTCGGCCGAGGTGAACGGCGAGCCGTCGGACCATTTGACGCCCTTGCGCAGATGGATCGTGTACTCGGTGGCGTCGGCGTTGACCTCATAGCTCTCGGCGAGGTTGGGCACCATTTCCTTCCAGTCGAGATCCCACGAGAACAGTCCCTCGTAGCCGACCAGCCGCAGCAGATGCGTGCCGTCGCCGCGCTTCAGCGCGAGGTTGAGGTCGCCGCCATAGGTGCCGACGCTCTCGACCGGCGTGATGACCCGCGGATTTTCCGGCAGGCGGTCGGCCATCGCGGGCAGGGTGCCCGCATCGACGAGTGCCTGGAGTGCGGGGACTTCCGCCTGGGCCATGCCGGCGGAAAGTAGGAGCCCGAGAATTCCGGCCAGTGCCGGTCGATATACGCTGCGAACGAACGTCACGACGCCCTCCTGTGAGTTTTGCGCTGCCATCAGTTCCCCGGCGGCGAGGACAGCCTGGCGATGTTGAAGAAGTCTCCGCCTACGCCCTTTCGTCATCGATCGACGTCGCGATAGGCGGCAGCATCGATCATCTGTGCGACCGATTTATGAACTTCTATCAAAAATAGTGCAACAGAAGACTGAGATAATCTCAGCCGACTTCAGACGCGCTTCGAGGCGAGCACGTCGAAGGTCTTGTTGATCGTGGCGACCGACCGGTCGTAGTCGGCCAATGCCAGCCCGGCGATGAGGGCGTCGATCACCGCAAGCTGCGCGATGCGGCTGGTCATCGCCTCGGTGCGGAACTGGGTTTCGCGCGCCATCGTGTTGAGCACGATATCGGCGTGCTCGAGGATCGGCGAGCGGCCGTAATTGGTGACGACGATCGTCGTTGCCCCCGCTTCCTTGGCGAGGCGCGTCGCGGTCAGCGTTTCGATGGTTGAGCCCGAATGCGAAATCGTCAGCACCGCGGACTTTGCCGTGCACAGCGACGCCGTGATCGCCTGGATGTGGCTGTCGACACTGACCCGCGATTCAATGCCGATCCTAAGCAGCCGATAGTTCGCGTCCTCGGCGATGGTCGCGGCACTCCCGATGCCGAACACTTCGACCCGCTTGGCCTTCCGGATGGCATCGACGGCCCGGCTGAGATCGGGCACCGAGAGGACATTCATCGTGTCCCGCATGGCCTGCAGGCCGGAGTTGAAGATCTTGTTGACGACCGTCGCGAGATCGTCGCGTTGTGTCAGATCCTCGTGGATGAACTGCACCGGCTGCACGAGATCCCGCGCCAGGGCGATCTTGACCTGCTGGAAGCCGCGGGCGCCGACCTGCTGGCAAAGCCCGACGACGCTGCCCTCGCTCGACCCAGTGCGCTCGGCGACTTCGGTCACCGACATGTGCACCACGTCGGCCGCGTGATCGATCAGGAAGTCGGCAATACGCCGGGCGGTCGGGGGCAGGTCGTCGCGCAGGGCGCGCAGGCGCTCCAGGACGCCGGACAGGGGCGGACTAGCGATCGGTTTGCGGGCCATCGAGTACCTCCGGCGGGGTCGGCCTCAGCTTGCCAGGGCGATTTCCGTCACTCCAGCCAACTGGCAAAAGGCAATGCCGGCTCGAGACGCCCCCGCACCATCGGTCAACGGATTGTCGCCGATCATCAAGCACTGTGCAGGCGCGATGCCAAGCCGTTCACAGCCGATTCTGAACAGGGTTGCCTCGGGTTTGCCGATGACCTCGTGCGGCACCGGCCCGACGCAGGCGAAAAGCGCGGCGGCAAGGGCGCCGACCTCAGGCACGGGCTCGCCATTTGGCCCCGGATGCGACGTATCGGGGCAGGCGAGCACCACTCGCGCGCCGCGTTGCACGGCCCTCGCAGCCGCGGCCAGCTTGTCGAAACTGAAGCTCCGGTCGCGCGCCACGAGCACGATATCGGGGCGGGTAGTGTCGAGCCTCAGCCCCAGTTTCTGCGCCAGAACCGCAAGTGCCGGGCTCGCGAGCAGCATGACGCTTGCGCCGGGCGAGTACTCTGCGATGGTCTCGATGGCGACTGCCCCGGCGAGAACGACATCCCGGCGGCCCAGCGGCAGCCCATTCTTGCGGAAAATCCCGGCGATCTCCTGCGGGACATGCTCTGAATCGTTGGACAGGATGACAAAAGGCGCGCGCAATTTGGCGAGGAAGCCGATGGCTCCCGGCAGCAGGCTGGAACCGGACAGCAAGGTGCCGTCGAGGTCGATGAGATACCCATCGGCCTGCGGCGGGTCGCCGGCCAGCGTTTGGAGTGTCGGCAAAGAGGGGAGCACGATATTGAGATTCTCTCAGTTTGTGTCTACGCAATGAGTGAGACCTATTCTCTTAGGACCCCCGTCCGCAAGATGAAGATGATGCCCCGCAACACAATTTCAGCACGACCGCGATGGATCGCCAGGCTCGCCGGGACAGCCCAGGGCGCCCCCGCATGAAAATCGCGATCATCTCCGACATCCACTTCGCCGGTGTCGCGGCAGGAGCGTTCGACGTGCGGCCGGTTGTCGAGCAGTTCGTCGACTGGGCCATCCGCCTCAAGGCCGATTTGCTGCTCGATCTGGGCGACCGGATCGACGATATTGATCGCGCGGCCGATCTCGCAAATGCCGGCGAACTGGCGCGGATCTTCGAGCGTTTCCCCGGCCCCCGCATCCACCTTCTCGGCAATCACGACGTGGTCAATCTGACCGGCGAAGACCACCGCAAGCTGTTCGGCCGTCTGCCCGGCCACCAGACGATCGACCTCGGCGGCGTCCGCGTCATCGCCTGGGAACCGTCGGTCCTCCTCGATCGCAAGTTTGGATTTCCCGCGGCGGGCGGCGAACTGGACTGGTTGACAACGGCGCTCGCAAGCGACGGCCGTCCGGCGATTATCGTCAGCCACATTCCAGTGTCGGGCGCCGCCATGGCGGGCAACTACTATTTCGAGAACAACGCCGATTTTGCCACCTATCCCGACCAAGCCGACATCCGGCGTGCGGTCGAACAGACCGGCCGCGCAGCGCTCTGGCTCTCGGGACACGTCCACTGGAACAGCGTCGCAAACGTCGCAAACATCCGACATCTCACCGTCCAGTCGGCATCCGAGAGCTACACCACCATGCCCGACCCGGCCTGCACATACGCTCTGCTTGAGGTTGAAGACTCAATCGCGCGGCTTGAGGTGTTCGGCCGCGATCCAATGACGCTCACGATGCCCTTCGCCGCATCGGGCAGCCGTCCATGGCCGAAACCGCGCCCGCGCGTGGCCAGAGCCTAGCTCACGACCGGGAGGCCGCCTTTGCAACTGCCATCTCCAATGCCCGGCCACCCGAGGCTTCTCCTCCGCGACAAGGATTGGGCAATCCTGCGCGCGAAGGTGGAAACCGATGGCCCATCGGCTGCGATCTACCGGACGCTCCAGCACCGGGCCAATGTCCTCCTCACCGAGCCGCCTGTCGAACGCGACATGACGGGCCGCATGCTGCTCATGATCGCGCGGCAGGCGCTTGAGCGCATTGGCGCCCTCTCGATGGTCGCCGGGATCAGCGGCGACACCCGCTATGGCACCCGGGCGAGCGCCGAACTCATGGCCATCAGCCGCTTTGTCGACTGGAATCCGAGCCACTTCCTCGATACCGCCGAACTCTGCCTCGCGGTCTCGATCGGCTACGACTGGCTGCACCATCAGCTCTCGCCCGAACAGCGCGACGAGATCGCCATAGCCCTGATCGAGAAAGGCATAAAGCCCTCGCTCGACCCGTCCCCGCGCAGCAACTGGTGGCTGACGACGGACGAGAACTGGGCGCAGGTCTGTCACGGCGGGCTGAGTGCCGCCGCCATCGTGCTGGCCGATCGCGATCCAGACCTCGCGCAGTTCGTCCTGACGCGGGCGATTGCCGCAATCCCCGGCGTCGCCGCAAGCTACGCTCCCGATGGTGCCTACCCCGAAGGCCCGATGTACTGGAGCTATGGCACCGGCTATCATGTCGTTCTAGCAGCCGCGCTGCGCTCGCTGACCGGCAGCGCCCAGGGCCTCGACGTGTTCCCCGGCTTTGCCGAGAGCGCGGGTTACATCAACGCCATGACCGCACCCTCGGGCGACTACTTCAACTACGCCGATTGCGCTGCCCGCCGCCGCATCCAGGCGCAGCTGTTCTGGATGTCCGACCGCTACGGCCGCCCGGAGTGGTTGGCCTATGATCTGGCGACGCTCGAGCGTGACCTCGACGAATATCGCGAGAACCCACCGGATCAGTACTGGTACTACGACATGGTCGCCCTGGCGCTCCTCTGGCGCCAGCCCGAGGCCGCTACACCTCCCGCATCCAGTCCGTCCTGGAGCGGTGGCGGCAAGATGCCCGTCGCCACCTACCGTTGGGGCGATCGCGACTTCTTTCTGGGCGTAAAGGGCGGGTCGGTCGGCCTCAGCCACTCCCACATGGACGTCGGCAGTTTCGTCTTCGAGGCGGCTGGCGAACGCTGGGCCGTCGACACCGGCATGCAGGACTACGCCGGCCTCGAGGCCGCCGGCGTTGATCTGTGGAACGAGCGAGAGCAGGACAGCCAGCGCTGGTCGATCTTCCGGATCGGCCCCGAGAGCCACAACATCCTGCGCTTCGGCGACGGCCCCCAACTGCTGTTCCAGCACGCCC
>JBKJTB010000033.1:0-3557 GCA_046594305.1 Devosia sp.
CGGCCAAACCAACCACCCGAGTCTCCTTCACGCTGCATAAAGGTTGGTGGCAACGTCACGGCAGATGTACGGTCGCGGAAAACTCGACCTGCTGCAGGCTCGATTAATCGGCGCAACCTGATGCACACATCATCAAAACTGCGTCAGAGCCAATCTTCAACGCCGAAACACACTATGCGCTTGAAAGCGTCGTTTGGCCGAAGCTTCGGCGGGTCCTCAAAGACTATCCTGACGTCAGTGTGGAGCTGAACAGCGACAACGGCTTTCGCAACATCGTCGAGAGTGGCTTCGACGCTGGTGTACGGCTAGGGGAGAGCCTCGATAAGGACATGATCGCCGTTCGTATCAGCGAAGACTGGCGACTGGTCGCCGTGGCATCGCCCACGTACTTGTCGGAGCACGTTGACCTCACTCATCCGCAGCAGCTCACCCACCATATCTGTATCAACTCTCGACAAAGCACGTCAGGAGGGCTCTACGCTTGGGAGTTCGAGAAGGACGGGCAAGCGCTCCGCGTTCGCGTTAACGGGCAGTTGACGTTCAACACGTCCGCGATGATGATCGACGCAGCGTTGCTTGGGTACGGCATAGCTTACGTGCCGGAAAGCCTTGTCGTCGACCATGTCACGGCTGGTCGGTTGCAGCTTGTCCTCGACGACTGGTGTCCTAAGTTCCCAGGGTTCTTCCTCTATTATCCCAGCCGGCGCCAGAACTCAGCGGCCTTTAGCGTGGTGCTGAATGCCCTACGCGGTGAAAGCCGCGAAGGGCTCGAACGCAGCCGGTAGTGGACCTCCGGCAACAAGGGTCAATGAGCCCGAGCGGTGGCGATGGTCGCGAAGTCTGCGTCGCTTAGTACTATCGCTGCTGCGCCTGTGTTCTCCTCTAGGTGCGACACCTTTCCTGTTCCGGGAATGGGCAAGATGACTGGCGAACGCCTTAGCAGCCACGCAAGCGCGAGCTGACCGCGGGTGGCCCCATAGTCGGGCGCGATACTGTCCAGTACGCCACCAACCTTCGAGCCAATCTCGAGCGGCCCCCATGGAATGAACCCGATACTGTTAGCTTCGCAATACTCCAAGACCTCTTCACTTGTTCGATCGGCAAGGGAGTACTGGTTCTGGACGGTAGCCACTGGAAAGTAGTTCTGCGCGGCCTTTATGTCGTCCACGTTTACGTTGCTTAGGCCCCCATGGCGTATCAGGCCACGTTCTCGCATGGCGGCGATGGCCTCGAAGGACTCTTCTCGAGGCGTTTTGGGATCAATCCGATGCAGCTGCCACAGATCAATCCGTTCTACCTTAAGGTGCCGCAGGCTCAGGTAGGCGGCCTGCAGCAGGTATGTCGCCGAACCCACTCGTCCCCATCCGGCGGCTCCTGGACCAGAGCGCACGAGGCCACCCTTGGTGGCTACCTTGACTCTTGTGTAGGGGTGAAGCGTCTCCGCAATCAGTTCCTCGGAGACAAACGGCCCATAGGAGTCGGCAGTATCCACGAAGTCGATGCCGAGTTCAGGGACGCGCCGCAGGGTTCGGCGGGCTTCTTCGGCATCGGAGGGCATCCCCCAAATCCCGTCGCCTGTGACACGCATCGCGCCGAATCCTAGGCGACGGACAATCATCTCCCCTCCTATGGCGAACGTTCCCGAAAGCCCGGCATCTGGTTCAAGCATGAGTGTTTCTCTGCGGTTGAAGTGAAGTTCGGCGACGAGCAATTTGAGCGGAACTAGGACCGTCGCCTTGCCCTCAACTTACCACTGAACACAGGGAAGCGGCTGGCCGCCCCGTAGGCTTCAAACGGCGCCGCGCTCTTGAGCGTTTCGAGATCGGCGTCGTCGATGTGAAAATCTAATGCTGCGTTCTCTCGCATGTGCTCGGGGTTTCCGGTTTTGGGCAGCGGCAACATGCCAAGCTCAAGGCAGTAGCGAATGCAAAGTTGCGGGACGCTCACGAGGTACTTGCTGGCCATTTCGGCAATCTCGCGGTCCTGCAGCATCGCCCCATGCGCCACGGGTGAATAAGCCTCTATCAGCACTCCATTCGTGGTTGAGTGATCGATGAGGTCGAACGGAGTATTGCCCACGTGGGCTAGGATCTGGTTCACCATCGGCTTGACGGAGCAGTTGTTCAGGATGTTGTCGAGATCGACCGCCTCGAAGTTGGATACGCCGATTGCTCGCAGCTTGCCTGCCTTGTACGCGTCCTCCAGGGCGCGCCACGCCTCGAGATTGCCCTCGAAGAAGTGCTCCCCTTCGCGAAACTCCGCCCAGGGTTGGGGGCTATGGATGATCATCAGGTCGATATGATCGAGCCCAAGATCACGTAACGAGCCGTCGATGGCGACTACGGCCTCATCGCGGGTCTTGAATTCAGCCCGCAGCTTGGTAGTGACGAATATCTCGTCTCGCGCAACTCCGCAGGTGCGTACGCCTTCGCCAACCCCGCGCTCGTTGCCATATGCTTCCGCCGTATCGATGTGCCGATACCCAATCTCGACCGCATCGCGCACCGCCTTCGCCGCATTTTCGTTTTCGATAAACCACGTTCCGAGGCCCAGCTTCGGGATCGCCACGCCGTTCGAGAGAGTGAAAGTCTGGTCCAGTATCATGTTGCTCTCCATCGTTCCGCTTCTCCGAGTATGCATGTACAATGCCCCGGAGGAATTTCCTTAGGTCAGCTGTGACTCGAAAACTTTCGGCGGCTTCCATCTGAAGGGGAAACCTGTGCGATCATTGATAGGGCAGCCCAGTCGAGTGAGGACCATGAGTTTCCGCCGATCGCTCGACACCAAGTATCGCGGCGAGAACTTGGCGCGGCTTTTGAGGCGACCTTGTTACTGCGACTTTCCCTTGGGATAGACGCCGGTCCTTTGATACTTGCTAATAGCGCCAGGAATCCGGCGACCGCCATCCCGGGCGTTAGCTGGCTGACCCTAACCAGCAAGGCGTTCGGCTTTGTTGCGGTCCAGAAGGCGGAAGTAGGCGTGGGCTGAGTTACGTCTCGGCACGGATCGTCCATATGGCTAGTCTCATCGTTGGTTCACCAACGCTGTCGATGACGCTCGATGAGGCGTTCAATCTTGTCGATCGTATCCCCGCTAAGAGTGTGGGGCCACGATCAAGGTCCGGGCAATCGTATGGATCCTAGACGAGACCGATGCTCAGGGTGCGATCAGGCCCATGTGCACCACAAACCTCGCCTTCTGAGCGACATTGAACTGCCTCGGCGGCGACAACTGCGCAGCCTTGACATGTAGACCGATCGGTCTAGACTGACTGGTCTATTATCGAGGAGGATGCCGAAATGCGAGTTTCGAAAGACGACGTGGATCTCAGACTCGAGATTCCGGGCGCGGTCATCAGACAGCGTTGCGGCTTCGGTGACGTCTCAGGCTACGGCGAGATCAGTGGTGAGCATTTCACCCTGGCCGCGGGCGTCGACACGACGCCCCTATTCCAGGGACTTGAGGGTGATCTCTGCCAATGCCCTCATTGGGGCTTCGTGCTGGAAGGCCGGATCACCACTACCGACGCCACCGGAAAACAGGAGACCGTCTGCAAG
>JBKJTB010000067.1:0-3159 GCA_046594305.1 Devosia sp.
AGAGCAGCGGATTGAAAATCCGCGTGTCACTGGTTCAATTCCGGTCCCGGGCACCACTCCCCCCAGAACCGTCGTGCCGCTAGACGGCCGTTACGAACATTCCAGCCAGCACGACGATCATCGCCGAGGCGATGAGGGCGCCGACGAGGAATTGTTTGGCGCGGCTTGCCTGCTGGGCGATCTCGTAGCGCACCAGGGCGGCGGGCTTCATGTCGGCGATGTCGAGATCGAGATGGGCCATTCGAACGCACTCCACTGGATGAGCGCAGTGTGCTCCCGGGTGTCCGGTAGCGCGAGGATCGGCTGGATTTGGCGTTAATTTTGTTCAAATGCGACACTGCCGCCATTTTGCCGCCCAGCCGCTGAGGCTATGGTCGGGCGTCTCGTTTCCGGAACCCCGATGTCCTTTCCTGTTCGCCGTGCCCTGCTCGCCCTGGGCGTCGGCCTCCTGCTCAGCGCCTGCGCCTCAGTCGGCCCGACCATCACGCCGCGAAGCGCGACGGCACTACCGCAACTCACCCAGGCGTCGATCCTCACGGCGGTCAATGCAGCGCGCCAGAGCAATGGCGGGCACAAGCCGATGACCTACAATGTGAAGCTCGAAGCTGCGTGCAAGATTCAGGTCGGGCTCATGGTCGAGAAGGACCAGCTGGCGCACGACCTGGGGATGACGCCGCGGGCGCGAACCAACCAGGCCGGCTATGTCGGCGCGATCGGGGAAAATCTTGCCGGGGGACAGCAGACGCTCGAGGGCGCGATCGATGGATGGCTCAACTCGCCGGGTCACCGCGCGACGCTGCTGAGCGACAAGTTCGTGGAGTTCGGGCTAACGGTGGCAACAGTGCCGGCCGACCGAAAGAGCCGCTACGGCATCTATTGGTGCTTTATCGCGGGTGGGCCGGTCTCGGCCTGGATCAACACCTGAGCAGGATTGCTACTTGGTCAGCGTGCGGCGCACCGCGTCGTTCCAGCCCTTGAGCTTTCGCTTGCGGAGCGCTGCGTCCATCGAGGGGTTGAACTGGCGGTCGAGGGCCCAGCGTTTGGAAAAGCCTTTCATGTCGGGCCAGACGCCGGCTTTCCAGCCGGCGAGCCAGGCGGCGCCCAGCGCGGTGGTTTCAAGGATGGTGGGGCGGTCGACGGGGACGTCGAGGATGTCGCTGAGGAACTGCATGGTCCAGTCGGACGCGACCATGCCGCCGTCGACGCGGAGCACGGTGTCGCGGGCACCCTTCCAGTCCTTCTTCATCGCGCTCAGCAGATCCTGGGTCTGATAGGCGACGGATTCGAGGGCGGCGCGGGCGAGGTCGGAAGCGCCGGTGTTGCGCGTCAGGCCGTAGATGGCGCCGCGGGCGTCGGCGTCCCACCAGGGGGCGCCGAGGCCGACGAAGGCGGGGACGAGATAAACCGTCGAGTCAGCCGCGGCGGCTTTGGCCAGCGTGCCGGTTTCCGATGCATCCTTGAACAGCCGCAACTTGTCGCGCAGCCACTGCACCGAGGCGCCGGCCATGAAGATGGCGCCCTCGAGCGCGTAGGTGGTCTTGCCGTCGATGCGATAGGCGACGGTGGTGAGGAGCCGGTTCTTCGAGCGGACGATCTCGGTGCCGGTGTTGAGCAGGGCGAAGCAGCCGGTGCCGTAGGTCGATTTCATCATGCCCGGCTCGAAGCAGGCCTGCCCGATGGTCGCGGCCTGCTGATCGCCGGCGGCGCCGAGGATGGGGATCGGAGCGCCGAGGATCGATTTCTCGGTGATGCCGAAATCGTCGGCATTGTCCTTGACCGTGGGCAGCATGGCGCGTGGCACCCGGAACAGGGCGAGCAGTTCGTCGTCCCAGTCGCCGGTTTCGATGTTGTAGAGCAGCGTTCGACACGCATTGCTGGCGTCGGTGGCGTGCGAGGCGCCATTGGTCAGGCGCCAGATGAGGTAGGAGTCGATGGTGCCGAAGGCAAGCTCGCCGCGCTCGGCACGTTTGCGGGCACCCGGGACATTGTCGAGAATCCAGCTGATCTTGGTGGCCGAGAAATACGGATCGAGCAGCAGGCCGGTCTTGCGGCTGACCAGCTTCTCCTCGCCCGCGGCCTTCAGGCGTTCGCAGATTTTCGACGTCCGGCGGTCCTGCCAGACGATGGCGTTGTGGATGGCCTTGCCGGTCAGGCGGTCCCAGACGATCGTCGTTTCGCGCTGGTTGGTGATGCCGATGGCGGCGATTTCGGCGGCGGTGATGCCGGCTTTCTTGAGCGCGGTCTTGGCCGACCACAGGGCGGTCGCCCAGATCTCCTCGGGCACGTGCTCGACCCAGCCCGAAGCGGGAAAGTGCTGGGTGAACTCCATTTTGCCCAGACCGACGATCTGCTGGAGATCGTTGAAGACGATCGCCCGGCTCGACGTGGTGCCCTGATCGATCGCCAGAATGTAGCCGCTCACTTCTTTCCCCTCGACTTGCGCGTCTCGAACCAGGTTTCGAGCCGCGACCGGTCGCCCATCCCGACTCTGAGGCCGAGTTTGGTGCGCCGCCACAGTACATCGTCGGCAGTCCGTGCCCACTCATTGTCGATGAGGTACTCGACCTCGCGCTGGGTCAGATCGGCGCCAAAGCCTTCGCCCAGATCCTGCATGCGCCTGGCACTGCCGAGGAGCGTCACGGCGCGGGTGCCGTATTGGCGGGCGAGGCGGCGCAGGAATTTGTCGGTGAGGTTGGGATAGAGTTCGTTGAGCCGCTCGACCTGCAGATCGAACTCGCGCGGACCGAACTCGCCGCCGGGCAGCTTGCTGCCTTTGGTCCAGGGCTTTCCACGCTGGCCGAGGATTTTTTCGATGTGCTCCATCGCCGACTCGGCGAGGCGGCGATGCGTGGTGAGCTTGCCGCCGAAGACGTTGACCAGCGCGCCGGTCGCGGCATCGCCCTCGGTGGTGAGGACATAGTCGCGGGTCGCTTCCTGGGCCTTCGATTTGTGGTCGTTGAACAGCGGGCGGACGCCGGCATAGGTCCAGACGATGTCGGCTTGCGTGACGGGACGGTGGAAGTACTCGCTCGCGGCGGCGAGGAGATAGGTCGTCTCCGCCTCGGAGATTTTGACGCCGCGCGGGTCGCCCGAAAACTCCTGGTCGGTGGTGCCGATCAGGGTGAAGTCGCGCTCATAGGGGATGGCGAAGAAGATCCG
>JBKJTB010000279.1:0-18392 GCA_046594305.1 Devosia sp.
GGCGGAGATTGCTCGCACCAAGGGATCATCGCCGCCAAGCGTGAGCGCAGCGCGTGCGAGATCGATCCCTTCCTCCCGGTCACGGTTGCCGAGCGGAGGCTCGCGCATCGATATACGCCGCTCGTAGATCCAAGCGGCGCAGGCACGCGGCAGGGCAAAGCCTGGATCGAGATCGGCGGATTGATTCAACAGGGCGATGGCGTCGGTGTGACCCTCCGGACCGGGCGCCTGAATGAGCGGCAGAGCCTTAAGGTACAGATCGTAGGCATCTAGGCTGTGCGCCGGCTTCCGACGGGCGCGTTCGATCTCGGCCTTGCGAATATGTGGCTCGATGATGCCGACAACGCTCTCGGTGATACGGTCCTGGAACGAGAACACTTCGGCCAAGGCACCATCGAAGCCTTGGGCCCAAAGCTGGGCGCCGGTGGGGGCATTGAGAAGCTGGGCAGTGACGCGGAGCCGGTCGCCCATGCGGCGAATGCTGCCTTCGAGGGCGTAGCGGACGCCGAGCTCGGCAGCCGCGGTGCGGGCGTCGGCGCCCTTGTCACGTAGCGCGAAGGTCGAGCCACGAGAGACGACGGCGAAGGTCTTGAAACGAGAGAGCGCGGTGATGATGTCGTCGACGACCCCGTCGGCGAAATAGCCGTCCTCGGCTCCGCTGCCGTAATTGGCAAACGGCAGGACAGCAATCAGCGGTGGGCCGACACGATCGAGGGTCGTCCGCTCAGGTTGCGCGACCAACCGATACCCGACGCGGGGCACGGTCACGATCATCGTATCGGCCGCTTCGCCGAGTTGCCGCCGCAGGGCTGAGACCTGCACCGTAAGACTTCCCTCCTCGATCACGACTGCCGGCCAGGCGCGCTCCATGAGCGCCTCCTTAGTTACCGCGTTGCCGCCGGCGTCGAGCAACGTTTCGAGCAGGATGTAGCCGCGATGGCCCACTGGCACGACATGACCATCGCGCGTCAGCTGCCGTCGCTCGCGGTCGAGGACAAAGGGTCCGAAAGTCGTTTTGTCAGCCATGGCCGAACAATAGTCGAGAATTGGAAGATTTCACCTTCCAATAAGGACCCAACGTCGAGTTCCAAGCAAGCTCACGCTCATTGGTGCAACGACTTAAACCAGGAGCGAAAAATGAACCTTCGAAATATGAGTGTGGCGGCAGCCCTACTTCTTTTCACCGCCAGCCCGGCCTGGGCTGAGAACTTCCTCGTCCATATCCACACCGGCCCCGACGATCCGACCGAGGCAGCCCTCGGCTTCCTAGTCGCGATGAACGCGCAGAAGGAAGGGCACACCGTCACCGTCTTCCTCGCCGGCGATGGCGCATCGCTCATCACAGATGCGTCCCTCTCGAGTGTCGAGGGCAAGGGCACTGGAAAGCTCAGGGAAAGCTTTGACGCGCTGATCGCGGGCAGTGCTCACATCTTTATCTCGGGCGGCTCGGCGAAGGCGCGCAACATCACCGAGGCCGACCTCGTGGGCAAATCTGCTGAGTTCGCGACGCCCGCCAAGCTCGTGGAGCTCGCCGCGGCGGCCGACGTGGTGCTGAGCTACTGAACCTTCAACAAGCGCCCGTCTCTTTTATACGTAGAATGAAGGTAACCCGCAATGACCGTCTTCATGGTGGAACGCGATCTGAAAGGTATCATAATGCCAGCCATGGCCGCAGCGCAACAGGCGGCAATTGCCCACGGCAAGCAGAGGACTGCAGCGGGCACGCCTATCCGCTACGTCCCCTCGACCTTCGCACCGGAGGACGGGCGCTGCTTCTCTCTATACGAAGGCGCATCCGCGGCTGAAGTAGAGAAGCTGACCGATGACGCGAGGATTCCACATTCTCGCGTCGTTGGAGCTCTCGACCTCACGCCGTAAGCCGCGCACTCCGCAGCACGTCACGCGATGACCACTCGATACAAGGCTCGCAGAGGAAGGGCTCGCCAAGTCTATCCCTACGAGATCACGTGCACAGCCTGCGACACTCGTCTTCTCGCTATTGACCATGACTGGGTTGTCCTCGTTGGCGCCAGACCCATAGAGATCATTGCGGGTTTGGATGGTGACACGCACATAGCGTGTCACCATTGCGGCAACATGGTTCTGGTTGACTGCGATCTGCTTCTAGTACGCTAACTTCTGAGCGTCTTGTCGCTCAATCCAATGCGATTTTCGGCGTCCGGTTTGTCCGGTCGAGCTGTTTCGTCTCGACTTATCGACGTGCGCAAGCGGTGTGTCCGTCACCTCGAACCCAAGGAGACGATCATGCCAATGATCAAAGTGAGCGAGCATACGTTGCAGCTCATTCGGGAGCAGGCACAGGAGGGCTTCAGCTTTGCCTGCACGGCGACCCGCCGCGCCGATGGACTGTGGAATGTTCCGATGGATGACGAGGTCGCGATGAAGATCGCCACCGAGCGACTGCCCAATGAGAGGGACGATGATGTGGTATCGCGACTGGTGCGGACGGCGATCGGCACGCTGCCCGACTAGAGACAGCTTCCTAGTCGCGACTAGTCTTGACGACCTCCAGATTGGGAGGTTGACCCGAGCGGCGGTCCGGCTCGGGCGAGAGCAGATCCTCGAGGAAGTACGCCCCAAGCTCCGCCCGGTTGGCGAGACCGGCCTTGCGATACACCGCCGCCGCCTGTTGGCGAACAGTCGCCTCTTCCGAGCCGCGAAGGTGCGCAATCTCCTTGTGCGTTAGGCCCTTGAGCATCAGCAGCGCGATGTCGGCCTCACTTTCGCTTAGCCGCCAGGCCTTGAATTGATCGTTGATGGCCCGACCAAGCCCGTCGATGTGAACGCGCGCTGCGGAGCGCCATCTGTCGCTTTCGCTGTGCACCCGGGAGAGGTCGTTCAGCAGGTCGAACCGCTCGCGCCTGAGACCCCTGGTTTCGAGGGCCACATAGGCCGTCGCCGCCACGGCGAGGGCCAGCAGCGCCTTCTCGAACAAGTCGAGCGCGAAACCGGATATCGTGAACGGCTCGCCACCCTGGAGATTCTCGACGACGATCAGAATCGCGAAGAGGCCGAAGGCGATCGCCGCCAGAACGAGGATTCTTTTCATGGCAGTTTGCTCAATTGCAAGGCATGAGGCGGGGCCGCGGCGCTGGTTCACGGCCCCACTCAGTTTAGCTCATCTGGTCGAGAATGTACCGGACTGCAGGGTCTGGTTGCCGCCCTCCTCGATCGCAAGGACCTCCCAGAGATAGCCCGTGCCCGACTCGAGGAACTCCGCCGGGATGGTCATCGCCGTCACCGACGCCGGCAGATACATGCTCAGCCCGCGCTTACCGATCATTTTGGGATGGGGGTCCTCGTCCTTTTCGATGATCAACTGGTACGCAATGACGGTGATGTCCGAGCCGTCGAGCGCCTGTTCTGAAGGCGTCCAGCTGACGGACAGTTCGCCTGATGCAACCGTTTCTCCCTCAGTCGGCGATACGAGAGTGACCCCCGCTGGTATCTTGTGGGTCAGCGTTGCGATACCGACTGCGGAGCCGCTGCTGCCTCCAAGGGAAGAGTAGAACGCGCGGAACTCATAGTCGCCGGCCGGCAGCATTTCGAGTACCTGCGCCAGCGGCAACTTGGCGTTTTCGGGCTCGACGGTTTCAAAGAACAGCTCGGTGAGGCCCAGATCGTTGACCGTCCCCTTGCCCGCAAACTCGGCGACGACGCCGTTGGGCCCAACAATTTCGAGCCGCTCCCAGCCCTCGGCGTCGACGAACGCTTGAAAGCCGGTGTCGTTGTCGGTGGCGTTGTGCTCGATGATAATCTTGGCCTGCTTCAGCGGTGCCGCGCTCGCCGATCCGGTCAGAAAGAGCGGAGCCGAGACGGCCAGCGTGGCCAAGGCAGCAAGCAGTAGCGCATTGTTGATCGGTGGGGTTCGTTTGGTCATAATGTTCTCCTTGAGCGCGGCGGCGTGAAACCATTGGGTTCAGGGGCCCCGCAGTCGCGAGACAAAGCCACCGTCTGTCGTTGGAACAATCCGACGGACGTCATAGACGCCGGTGAGAGCCAAGCTCCGATGCTCGGTTCCAACGGATGTAGTAGGAGTTGCCGCGCTCAAAAAATGGACGATGCACTGCTGCCTGGAGCGACGAGGCGCGCGATTTGCAGCTTGGGGGCATCTTCGGCTGTAGCCGGCAGGACCACTCTTATCGGCCATCGTCCCACAAGCCCGGCGTCTGGGAGGTCCGGGTGCGGGCGTTTCCTGGTGATGTAGGCGCCCGGCCTGTCGACATGATTGGCGTGCGGGAGGCAATCTAGGACCGATGGGCTCTTCCGACTCGACCCATGAGCCTGGGCAAGCGGTGTGTCCCTTCTGGCCTATATGACCTTCCCAAAGAAGCATCGCGTCCAGCTCCACAGCACCAACCCAATCGAACGGGTCAATGGCGAGATCAAGCGCCGCACCAAGGTCGTCGGTATCTTCCCCAACGACGAAGCCATCATCCGCTTGGTCGTCGCGATCCTGCTCGAACAGAACAATGAATGGGCCGTCCAGAGCTCCAGATACATGACACTGGAATCGGTCACCCGTTGAGCGATGATCCCCTCGTCAGCTTGCGAGCCGTGGCACGATGACCAGCCCGGCCCATGCCGGAAACGCGTCGAGGCCCGGCCTCAGCTACATGAACCAGTCTCGACCGTGTGCAGATGTTTTCGAGCCGGCGGCGTTATGCCGCCCGTCGCTGAGACGCGGGCGACAGGGAAGGACCATAGAGGTAACGGCGAAAAGACACTTAAAGAATCCTAGTATCTTCGGGCCTTCTGCCGTGGCAGGGAGAGGCAGGGCCGTTACCTCTCTTAGCTTGGTATAGCCGCTACCCGCTCCATATGCCGGCCGGGTCGTCTCGAAATCGGCTCGGCGATTTCGAGACCTCAGACTGTGGCGGCTTTCAGCTTCGACAGCGGGCGGATTTTGACACGCACGCTCGCCGGCTTGGCCGCGCCGGGTACCATTTCGCCAGTTGAAGGGTTGCGGACAAGTGTGCCCGCCTTGCGAGCGGGGACCTTGCGGAGCGAGATCTTTAAGAGGCCGGGAAACGTGAACTCGCCCACCCCGCGCGGATGGAGGGAAGCGGTCATGGCATCCTCGATGGTTGCGAGCACGCTCTTAGCGACGCCGCGCGTCACGCCATTTTTTTCCGAAATCAAGTTGATGAGCGCCGCTTTGGTCAGCGCGTCCTTTACAGGAGCGGCCCTAGAGGAAGGTTTCTTGGTAGCGTTCTTGGCGGGGGCGTTCTTGGCGGGGGCGTTCTTGACCGGAGTCTTCTTTGCGGGCGCTTTAGCCAAAGTAATCTCCTGAAAGGTTAGGTAAGCCACAGGCAGGTAATGGTGTGAGACTATCAGCCATGTACAGGCGCACCAAGGTAAAGGTGATCAAAACCACAGACTTGGGTGATGCCACCGACAGGACGTGGCCCATCGTGCAGTCTTGCTAAAGATTACGGGCTGCCACGTGGGCCGCCGCGCTTGGATAGTTCAATGGAATCAAATTTCACGGGTCCTGCTCGCGTGACTGTCCGTGAGGGCCGGCCCCACCGGCGTGGTGGCAGCAGCTACAGAAGAAATGAGGACCATGCTACGCACGTCCCGCCGGCAGTCGAAACAAGGCTCGGAAGCATCTCTCTTCTCGCCCGCGGCACTGACCCCTTTGACCTATGATAGTGCAAAAGCAGTAGACGTCGCCGAAGCGCATAAGCACCGGCGTGCGCGCACCCGAAGCGTCGTCGTCCACTTGTGGTCAACTCGGGCGCCTGAAAATTCTATCTGCGCTTCAAAAATTTGGTGGCCATCACGGCTAGCACTTTCGCGCTAAAAAATGACCTCCTAGATCGAGGGTCTTGTTGCAATCAGCTAAACGATCGAGAGATCGACAGCACCTTTATCAATAATTGCTGGACGCCGTCGGCGTTGACGCCACAATTGTTGCGTCGCCAGCCCACTAACCGCCTTTTTATCTGCCATCGGCGCTTGCCGGGCTAGATCGCTGAGTTCTTGTAACCCCCGGCGAAGTCTGGTGCGGACCGTGTTTAGGGGAACACCGAGCCTTACCGCGATCGCTGCATAAGATGCGCCCTCTACATAGGCGCCTACTATGACCGGTCGCATTTTGTCATCCAGCATGGCCACAAGTGCCGAAACGCCCTCTTCCCGCTGTGACTGCATAGTTGCCTGCTCGGGATCTGGGCACAGATCGCGGATGTCTTGCGATACGATCTCGGCCCTCGGATGCCGAGCGCGGTAGGTATCAATCGCCTTGTTTTTCATGATCGCAGCCATCCAACTGATCGAATTGCCGATCGGCCGATAAGTCGATGCCCGGCGCCAGACGCTGAGATAGCCTTCTTGAACGGCATCCTCCGCCGCTTCGCGATCGCGCAGGATCAGTAGGGCAACCATCAACATCTTTGAGCGTGTTCGCTTGTAAAGTAAGTTAAACGCCTTCAGGTCACCGCCCGCCACTCGCGACAATAGCACTCGAAGCTCAGCTTCGTTCGCTGCCGTTTCGTTTTTCATGACGCACAACCCCAATCCGCTTTACAATGCGGCTGCTACCCGGCCGTTCTGTCGCTGAAACACGATATGTTTTTTGCGAGCGCCGGAACAAAGTCGGGGACGGCGCGTTCGCGACCCAAGCCACCGGGTCTGACAAAATTGCAACGCCTAGTAATCACAAATGCCCCCGTTGATGCGCCAAACGCTGAGGCGGAAAATGGTGTCGACGACCTGGAAGACAGCGACGACGACGGCGACGGCACTGATGACGTCGCCGAAGACGACTCGGGCGGCGACGAATAATTGCATAATTGGGCGCGGCGCGTAGCGCTGCGCCCCTAAGTGATGCGGAGTCAAGTTCAGCAGTTTCTGTCGGCGGAGCCGCCACCGGGTGCTGGAAATCGGTAACCAACGTTCCGCCTCGATACACTCTGTCGTCCGCCTGACGCGATCAGAAGTTGAATAAAATCAAGTTCTAACAAGTCCTGCGGCAGCGACTGCCCATGCGGGCCGAACCCAGTCGCGCGTAGTCTTAGCCAATGGAGAAAATGAGCTTCAGCTTCTGCCGGAACGGCCGTCGGTGGGTATATGCCGCGGCAAGGTTGGGCCAGTCGGAGAGCGGCAGTCGAGCCTCTCGAAGACAATCGTCGAAAGCTCGAATCCCCGAAGGCGCCAGACGGTGGGGCTATTTCGTCGTCCGGTGAAGAGCACAAGTGAATTGCGTGTAAACCCGCAAGCTTCCCAGGCTCGGCTCGACCGCCGGCAAGCGGACGGCAGTCGGGTCCGCGCGTCGTCGACGGCAAACGGCCGCGGCAGGCAACCACGACAGGACGAGACCCGCTTGAAGCGAGGCGTCGTACGAGGTCTAGGAATAATCTCGCACTCACCTCATCTTCATTTCGATTTCGTTTCAGCCTATAGCAGCGATGAAACGAAAGGCCAGCAAATGGAAGTTGCGGGAAGGCATAAGGCGATTGTGGAGCGGGCAAAGCTCAAGGGACGGGTGCTCGTTGAGGAACTGGTAGCGCACTTCGGGGTGACGCCACAGACCATCCGCAAAGACCTAACTGATATCTGTGCCGCGGGCACGCTGAAGCGCATCCACGGCGGGGCGTTGTTTCCATCAGGCCTTGAGAACATGCAATACGAGGCGCGGCGGCAGATTGCTTCCGACGAGAAGGATTCAATCGGTCGAGCCGCTGCCAAACTCATCCCCAACAATGCTTCACTGTTCATCAACATCGGGACGACCACAGAGGCTGTGAGCCAAGCGTTACTTGGTCATCGCGACCTCATGATCATCACCAATAATATCAATGTTGCCAACAGGATGCGAGTCTATCCCTACTTTGAAGTCGCCATTGCAGGCGGGATCGTCAGGTCCTCTGATGGGGGTGTGGTAGGCGAGGCGGCGGTCGATTTCATTCGACAGTTCAAGGTCGATTTTGCCGTGATCGGGGCGTCCGCGATCGACGAGGATGGGGCGCTGCTCGATTTCGACTATCGCGAAGTGAAGGTGGCGCAGGCCATCATCGCCAATGCCCGACACGTGATCCTCGTGTCCGACTCGACCAAATTCGACCGGACCGCACCGGTCCGGATTGCGCATATGAGCCAGGTGAACAGCTTCATTACGGACCGATGCACTCGACCTGCGATCCGTCAGATCTGTCGTGAGGCTGGGGTCACTGTCATCGAGACGGTCGACGACCACTAACCAACGCACTTCGACGATCGCCGGCCGCATCAAGTCCCATTGACTTGCGATTGACATTCGTTTTGGTTTCGCATTAGCTCGCCACGCCTTCGTTAACCAGGCACTGGAACGACGGCTAGGGAGTGAGATCACTATGAGCGATGCGGTCGTCCATGACATTTTCGTCATTGGCGGTGGGATCAACGGGTGCGGCATTGCCCGCGACGCCGCTGGCCGCGGCTACTCCGTATTCCTTGCTGAAATGAACGACCTCGCGAGCGGCACGTCATCGGCGGCAACCAAACTGATCCACGGCGGCCTTCGCTATCTCGAGCACTACGAGTTCCGGCTGGTGCGCGAGGCGCTGATGGAGCGCGAGGTGCTGTGGAGCATCGCTCCACACATCATTTGGCCGGTTCGCATCGTGCTGCCGCACCACAAAGGATTGCGCCCAGCGTGGTTCCTCCGGCTCGGGCTCTTCGTCTACGACTATCTGGGCGGCCGTAGGCTGCTACCCGCCACGAAGACTCTCGACTTGTACAAGGACGCTGCTGGTACCGCGCTCAAGCCGGGCTACGCGACTGCCTTTGAATTCTCCGATTGCTGGGCGAACGATGCGCGTCTCGTGGTGCTCAATGCCCGAGACGCAGCCGATCGTGGAGCGACCATCCGCACGAGGACCAAAGTGGTCTCGGCGCGCTCGGAGGACGGCCTCTGGCAGATCGCGCTTCAAGATATCGATACCGGCGAGCGCAGCGTCGTGCCCGCGCGCTTGTTGATCAATGCGTCGGGTCCCTGGGTTGACCAGGTGCTGGCGGGAACGCTGGGACAGAACAGAGTAGGCAATGTGCGGCTGGTCCAGGGCAGTCATATTGTGGTGCCGCGGCTCTATGAGCACGAGCGGTCCTACATGTTCCAGAGCGCTGACGGACGGATCATCTTCGCGATCCCATACGAGGACGAATACACACTGATCGGCACGACCGATCAGGACTACGAAGGCGATCCGGCCGACGTAAAGATAACGTCCGGTGAGATGGACTATCTGTGCACAGTAGCCAGCGAGTATTTCCGGAAACCCGTGCTAGCCGCCGATATCGTCTGGAGCTATTCGGGCGTTCGTCCGCTCTATGCGGATGGCGCCAGCAAGGCCCAGGAAGCAACGCGAGACTATGTCCTCAAGGCATCGAGGGATGCCGGCGGCGCGCCGATGATCAACGTCATCGGCGGCAAGCTCACCACCTACAGGCGGCTCGCGGAGGCGGCGCTGCAGAAGGCGGCAGAGCTGATCGGCACCAAGGGTCAGCAGTGGACGGCGGTGGCACCATTGCCGGGTGGCGACTTTCCGCCGACGGGCTATCCGCAGCTGGTAGCATCCTTGAAGCGCGACTATCCGTTTCTCGACCTCGCCTTTGCGCGGCGGCTGGTGCGGCTCTACGGCACGCTGGCCCGTAAGGTGCTGGGGGTCGCTCGCAGCTACACCGATCTTGGCCGGCATTTTGGCGACGATCTTTACCAGGCGGAAATCGAGTATCTCATGAACAATGAGTGGGCCGCGACGCTTGATGACATCCTGTGGCGGCGCACCAAGCGCGGCCTTCATGCCGCTTCGATCAACGTTGTGGCGCTCGAGGAATTCATCCAGTCCGGCGTCGCCCGGCATGCGGCGGTTGGGTGATCCGATGCTGGACCTGAGAAACGTTACCAAGCAGGCAGGCGCCGAAACGCACATTAGTAATGTGTCACTGACGCTGCAGCGCGGGACGCTGAACGTGCTGCTTGGCCCGACGCTGTCGGGCAAGACAAGCCTCATCCGGCTGATGGCGGGGCTCGACAAGCCAACGAGCGGCAGCGTGTGGTTCGACGGCGCCGACGTCACCGGTGTCGCGCCGCAGAAGCGCAACGTAGCCATGGTGTTCCAGCAGTTCATCAACTATCCCTCGCTAACCGTCTACGAGAACATCGCGTCGCCGCTTCGCGTCGCCGGACTGCCGCGGGCCGAGATCGAAGCCAAGGTCAAGCGCGCGGCCGAACTAATGCGGCTCGAACTCTATCTAGATCGGACGCCGCTGAGCCTTTCAGGCGGCCAGCAACAGCGGACTGCACTCGCCCGCGCGATGGTCAAGAACGCGAGCGTGGTGCTGCTCGACGAGCCGCTCGCAAATCTCGACTACAAGCTGCGCGAGGAACTGCGCGCCGAGCTGCCGCGCGTCTTCGCGGAAGCGGGATCGATCTTCGTCTATGCGACAACCGAGCCGATGGAGGCACTCCTGCTGGGTGGCAATACCGCGACTCTCCACGAGGGGCGCATCACGCAATTCGGGCCGACCATCGATGTCTTCCGGCGGCCGGCGGACCTCATCACCGCGCGCACCTTCGCCGACCCGCCGCTCAATACGATCGTGCTCAACAAGCGCGGCGACCAGTTCCTCCTGGATGGTGGGGTTGGACTGCCTGTGCCGCGTGAGATTGCCGGAAATACAGACGGCACTTACACGGTGGGCTTCCAGCCCCACCATTTGTCCCTCACGCGTCTCTCGGCCGATGCGGTGCCACTGACGGCGCGTGTCGTAGTGACCGAGATTTCGGGATCGGAAAGCTTCATCCATGTCAGCTTCGCCGACGTCCGCTGGATCATCCTCGCGCCCGGCGTGCACGACATCGAGGCCGACCAGGTGATCGAAATGTTCATCGACCCCAAACAGCTGCTTGTGTTCGACAGCGATGGCCGCGCCGTCGGCGCGCCGCTCGGAAAGGCAGCCTAGACATGGCCCGTATCGAGCTTCAACACCTCCGCCACTCGTACCTTGCGCATCCCAGGAGCGACGCAGACTTTGCGCTGAAGGAGGTCAACCACGTTTTCGAGGATGGCGGCGCCTATGCGCTGCTCGGCCCGTCGGGATGCGGAAAGACCACGCTGCTGTCGATCATGTCGGGGCTGGTGACGCCAAGCGAGGGTCAGATACTTTTCAATGGCGAAGACGTCACCGAACGATCCACGGAACAACGCAATATCGCGCAGGTGTTCCAGTTCCCGGTGATCTACGACACCATGACCGTGGCGCAAAATCTTGCCTTCCCACTACGCAACCGCCGGGTGCCGGACGCCGAGATCAACAAGCGCGTCAGCGAGATCCTTGATATGATCGGGCTCACGGACCGCGCCAACCGACGCGCACGAAGGCTGACCGCCGACCAGAAGCAAAAGATTTCGCTCGGCCGCGGCCTGGTGCGGTCAGACGTCAACGCGATCCTGTTCGACGAACCGCTCACAGTCATCGATCCGCACATGAAGTGGCAGCTGCGCAGCCAATTGAAGCAACTGCACCGCCGTTTCGGTTACACGATGGTGTATGTCACGCACGACCAGACCGAGGCGCTGACCTTCGCCGATACGGTCGTGGTCATGTACGAGGGCCAGATCGTCCAGATCGGTACGCCCAGCGAGTTGTTCGAGAAACCGCGCCACACCTTCGTCGGCTATTTTATCGGCTCGCCGGGAATGAACGTGTTTCCGGTCGCACTCCACGGCCGTGTTGCGCACCTTGGTTCGTCCTCGATCGAGCTTCCCGGCAGTATCGAGGTGGGCAAGGGCTCGATGATCGAGTTGGGGGTGCGGCCGGAATATTTGCGGCTCGGGCGCGATGGGCTGCCGGTCAAGGTTACCAAGGTCGAGGATATCGGGCGACGTAAGATCGTTCACGCCGAACTCGAGGGCCGCGATCTCGCGATTATTGTGCCCGAGCATGACGAGATTCCTGCCAACGCGTGCCTTAGCTTCGACCCCAAAGGCATCAACCTCTACGCCGACTCCTGGCGCCTCGAGCTGGGGGCCTGAGCCATGGAAAAAACCTGGAACAACAAAGCCTGGTTCATGGTCCTGCCGGTTCTCTTGTTGGTCGCGTTCTCGGCGATCATTCCGCTGATGACGGTGGTCAACTATTCGGTGCAGGACACCTTCGGCAACAACGTCTTCTTCTGGGCCGGAGTCGACTGGTTCCACGATCTGCTGCGCTCGCCGCGCTTCTGGCAAGCACTGCTGCGCAACCTCATCTTCTCGGGAATCATTCTCGCAATCGAGGTCCCCCTAGGCATCTTCATTGCGCTCAACATGCCTCGCAAAGGCTGGGGCGTGTCGGTATGCCTGGTGCTGATGGCGCTGCCCCTCCTGATCCCGTGGAACGTCGTGGGCACGATTTGGCAGGTGTTCGGCCGCGTCGACATCGGCTTCCTCGGCCACACGCTGGCGGCACTGGGGATCAAATACAATTATGTGCAGGATCCCATTGCAGCCTGGATCACGGTCATCATCATGGACGTCTGGCACTGGACGTCGCTTGTGGTGCTGCTCTGTTATGCGGGCCTTGTGTCGATCCCCGATGCCTTCTACCAGGCGGCCAAGATCGACGGCGCGTCGCGCTGGAGCGTGTTCCGCTATATCCAGCTGCCCAAGATGAACCGCGTGTTGTTGATCGCCGTGCTGTTGCGGTTCATGGACTCGTTCATGATCTACACCGAGCCGTTCGTTGTGACCGGCGGCGGTCCCGGCAATGAAACGACGTTCCTGTCGATTGACCTGGTCAAGATGGCTATCGGCCAGTTCGACATCGGCCCGGCGGCGGCGATGTCACTGGTCTACTTCCTGATCGTATTGCTCGTCTCCTGGGTGTTCTACACGGTGATGACCAATTTCGGCGAGGAGCGCGCGCCGTGACCAACGAAGTCAAAAGCTTCACCGTGGCTCGCGCCGACGCCTCGCCGATGCCGTCACAGGCAGCCGACAAGGAACGGGCCGGCCTGCGCCGGGCGCGCCGCGACACGCCACGTGCAGCGTGGCTGGTGCCGACGATCTACATCATATTTCTGCTGCTGCCGATCTACTGGCTCATGAACATGAGCTTAAAGACCAACACCGAAATCACGTCGGTTTTCACGCTTTGGCCGCGCGAGTTCACACTGCACAACTACGCGGTGATCTTCACCGACCCCAGTTGGTACAACGGCTACATCAACTCGATCATCTACGTTGTGCTCAACACGGTGATCTCGGTCACTGCCGCCCTGCCCGCCGCCTACGCTTTCTCGCGCTACCGGTTCCTCGGGGACAAGCATCTGTTCTTCTGGCTCCTGACCAACCGCATGGCGCCACCCGCGGTGTTCGTGCTGCCCTTCTTCCAGCTCTACTCGGCCTTCGGGCTCATCGACACGCACATTGCAGTGGCACTCGCCCATTGCCTGTTCAATGTGCCACTGGCGGTGTGGATTCTCGAGGGCTTCATCTCGGGCGTGCCCAAGGAGATCGACGAGACCGCCTATATCGACGGTTATTCGTTCCCGCGCTTCTTTCTGCGCATCTTCATGCCGCTGATCGCTTCGGGCGTAGGCGTCGCTGCGTTCTTCTGCTTCATGTTTTCGTGGGTGGAATTGCTGATCGCGCGCACGCTGACGACGACCGATGCCAAGCCCATTTCGGCGATTATGACGCGTACTGTTTCGGCATCGGGGCTCGACTGGGGCGTGCTCGCCGCCGCGGGCGTCCTGACCATCATTCCTGGCGCGCTCGTCATCTATTTCGTCCGCAACTACATCGCCAAGGGCTTTGCCCTCGGGCGGGTTTGAGGAGGGTTCGATGGACTTCTCATGGATGGCATGGACCTGGCCGACGGCCATTTTCTTCATCGTCATCGGCCTGCTCATCGGGAGCATGGCGGTGTGGGAATACTTTTCGCCCGGAGGCCATCCGCGGGTCGGCATTTTGCGCTTCGAGACGACCCGAGGTGACCGCCTGTTCGTCTCGCTGCTTGGCAGCGGGTTCATCAACCTTGCCTGGCTAGGCCTCGTTGGTCCTGAGCTTTGGTGGAGTCTCGCCCTTTCGGTGGTCTACGCGATCTGCGTTTTCCGCTTTGTTTAGGGGAGTTTAGGCCGGGAGCGGGCGTGTACGATACCCTCGCTCCCGTATCGCACTTCAAATCCAGGGAGGATTTTATGCGACGGAACGTACTACTAACATCGACCGCGGCACTTGTCGTGCTGTTGGCTGTGAGCCCGGGCTGGGCTCAAAGCATGGACGAAGGCAAGAAGTTCCTAGACGCCGAGATCGGCGACATGTCGACGCTCGACCGCGCCGGCCAGGAAGCCGAACTGCAGTGGTTCATGGACGCCGCCAAGCCGTTCGTCGGCATGGAAATCAAAGTCGCCTCCGAAACGTTGACCACGCACGAGTACGAAGCCAAGGTGCTGGCTCCGGCCTTCACCGCGCTCACCGGCATCAAGGTTACGCACGACCTTATCGGCGAGGGTGACGTGGTCGAAAAGCTGCAGACCCAGATGCAGACGGGCGAGAATATCTACGACGCCTACATCAACGATTCGGACCTGATCGGCACCCATTGGCGATACCAGCAGGCCCGGAGCCTTACCGACTGGATGGCCGGCGAGGGCGCTTCGGTGACCAATCCGAACCTGCACCTCGAGGACTTCATCGGGACCTCGTTCACGACCGCCCCCGACGGCAAGCTCTACCAGCTGCCCGATCAGCAGTTCGCGAACCTCTATTTCTTCCGCTACGACTGGTTCAACGATGAGAAGGCTAAGGCCGACTTCAAGGCAAAGTACGGCTATGACCTGGGCGTGCCAGTCAATTGGTCGGCGTACGAGGACATCGCGGAGTTCTTCACCGGCCGCGACATGGGCGAGGGCCCGGTCTATGGCCACATGGACTACGGCAAGAAGGACCCCTCGCTAGGCTGGCGTTTTACCGACGCTTGGCTCTCGATGGCCGGCAACGGCGACAAGGGCATCCCGAACGGTCTGCCGGTCGACGAATGGGGTATTAAGGTCGACGAGAACTCGCGACCTGTGGGTTCCTGTGTGGCCCGTGGTGGTGACACCAACGGACCAGCTGCGGTCTACTCGATCCAGAAGTACCTCGACTGGCTGAAGGCGTACGCGCCGCCGGAGGCGCAGGGCATGACTTTCTCGGAGTCGGGTCCCGTGCCGAGCCAAGGCAAGGTCGCCCAGCAGATGTTTACCTACACGGCCTTCACCGCCGACTTCGTCAAGGACGGCCTGCCGGTCGTCAACGCGGACGGAACGCCAAAGTGGCGTTTTGCCCCGTCACCGCACGGCGTCTACTGGAAAGAGGGTATGAAGCTCGGCTACCAGGACGTGGGCTCGTGGACCTTGATGAAGTCGACCCCGGTCGACCGCGCCCAGGCCGCGTGGCTCTATGCGCAGTTTGTGACCTCGCTGACCGTCGATGTGAAGAAGTCCCAAGTCGGGCTGACCTTCGTCCGTGAATCGACTATTCGACATCAGAGCTTCACTGATCGGGCGCCCAAGCTTGGTGGTCTAATAGAGTTCTACCGCTCGCCCGCGCGCGTACAGTGGTCCCCGACCGGTACCAACGTACCGGACTATCCCAAGCTTGCTCAGCTTTGGTGGCAGGCGATCGGTGATGCGTCGTCAGGCGCCAAGACCGCTCAAGCCGCAATGGACTCGCTGTGCGCCGAACAGGAGGCCGTGATGTCTCGGCTTGAGCGTGCAGGGGTTCAGGGCGACATCGGCCCCAAGATGGCCGAGGAACATGACCTCGCGTTCTGGAATGCCGATGCAGTGGCTAAGGGCAACCTGGCACCCCAGCTCAAGATCGAAAACGAGAAGGAGCAGGGCCAGACGGTGAACTACGACGAGCTCGTCAAATCGTGGGCCGACGCGAACGCCAAAAGCTAACTGTTCACCCCTCCACGAAGCGATGCCGGAGCCAATCATGGCTCCGGCATCTTCTTAAGGAGAAGTAGTTGGACAGCAACATTCTCGCGATCGACCAAGGCACGACGTCTTCGCGTGCACTGGTGTTCGACGCCGATCGCAGCATCATCGCGACAGCACAGCGGGAGTTGCCCGCGCATCTGTCCCCGTCAGGCTGGGTCGAGCACGACCCGGAGCAGATACTCAGGTGTGCTTGCAGCGGCCACTGATCTTCACCAGGAGATATATCTGGTTCCCGCGTTTGTCGGCTTGGGCGCTCCTTGATGGCAATGTTCGCGGAGCCATGTTCGGTCTGACCCCAAACTCGGGCCAGCCGAGTTCGCTCGGGCCACTCTCCAATCCGTTGCGTTCACGCTCAACGACATCGGATCGCAACGCCCACTCAGGCTGATGATGCGCTTTGATCGTCGCTGCAGTCATAGCGTTCGCTTCTGTCGCCTCGGGCCGACGAGTGGCGACGGTTTGGATGCAGCGTCCGGCTACTCGATTGACTTGCCGGATGACGGCTCTAACGTGGCACCGGTGGGACCGAAAATGGTCTCACGCTGTACGAAAGTACTGGGCGCACTCAGAGGGATGAATAGTGAGCACTTTCGGTGGAGCGGCTATCGCGGCAATCCTTGGCCGCTCTGACTGTTTTTCGCGGCACAACCGGAGCGCCGAGTGAGGTCCAGGGTGATCGGTCTCACGCTATAGGCTGGGGCTGGGCGAAAGAGCGTAGGGCTGGTCCTGGGCCAGGATCGCCGTGCGCCTAGCCCAAGTGCTGTTCGGAGGTCCGGGCGACGCAGAGTATACCGCAGGCAAGCTCACATTTCCCTGAAAAACGCTTCAAGTCGGAACGACGCCCTTGTGTCATCTCGAATAGATTGCGGCGGTCGGTTCTCGAAATGTCTAGCACTGGATGAGCGGAAGGGGATGCCTGCAGTAGCCAACGGCAAGATCGTGCCGAGGCCGAAGGGACAGCTTCAAAGACCAGTTTGGCAAGCCGCGCTGGCCGGTCGGCAAAAGTAACTTTGAGAACTGCGGCCGAAGCCTTCATCGCAGCCTGTCGCGCTTCTGGGATCGACCGGACTGCGCCGAGGGTTGGGATCTGTAAGTTACGGCAGTTGGATGACTCGAATGTGGCTGGATGCGGCTTCTACGCAGCCATCTGCCGAATGGCAGAAACCACGCTGTCGGTGTTGTAGGGCTTAGAGAAAAAGCGCGCGTTTTTCGGCAACTCGTTTGGTAGCGGCGTCACCATGCCTGACGTGACGATGATTTGCACGGGTGGCCAGCGATGCCGCACGGCTTCTGCGAGCGTAAGGCCATTCATGCCGGGAGGCATGTCAACGTCCGTAAAGAGAAGGCGGATTTCCGGCCTCGTAGTGAGCAATACGAGGGCCTCGCCGGCATTGCTTGCTTCCAACACGCGAAAGCCCGCCTCTTCGAGTTCTGCGACGATGACAAGGCGGATCAACGCCTCGTCTTCGGCCACGAGAACTGTCAATTGGGTCATTGATCGTCGTTCCTTTGAGTGAGCTGACTGTGGCTCATAGTATCAGGCTGAAGGCTACTAATTGGTGAGGTCAGCACGAAGGCAACGCCGGCTGGCGTGTATTCGATGCCTACCCGGCCGTTGAAATCCTCCGGCAAGACCCGTTCGAGTAAGCGCGACCCGAAGCCCTTGCGCGCGGGCGCTGCAACATTCGGCCCCCCGTTTTCTTGCCAGCTAAAGCGGAAAGAACGCCCATATTCATCGTCCATGGCACTCACAGTCCAGGCTATACCGACGCGCCCTGCGTCATTGGAGAGCGAGCCATATTTGGCGGCATTCGTTGCCAGCTCGTGCAGTGCGAGCGAGAGCGAGAGCGATTGCTTGGCATTCAGCATAAGAGGCGGGCCATCAAAGTCGATCCGGCTATTCTCGCCAAGATGCATGGCCAGTGTGCCCTCCAGGACGGTTCGCAAAGTTGCGCCCTGCCACGACGTTGCCGTTAAGACGTCATGCGCATGGGCGAGTGCACTCAACCGGCCATTGAAGGCCAGCCTCGCCTCTTCGACCGACTCGCCGCGCATACTCTGGTTGGCGATTGATGAGACCATGGCGAGGATATTCTTGATGCGGTGCTGCAGCTCGCCTGTCAGTATCGCCTGACGAGCCTCCGCCTCCTGCCGCGCTGTTACATCTTGCACTGTGCCGACGAGCCGAAGTGCTCCATCCCACGTCACTTTGCGCGCAGCCGACCTGATCCAGCGCTGCGGGATGTCGTCCTGTGCAACGATACGGTAAGTCATATCGAGCGTTTCTGTTCCCTCGCCAAAAATGGCCATCGCACCCTCCCTAAACTTCGGCAGGTCCGCTTCATGAATGCGGCTTGTAAAACTAGTGAAGCTGGCGGGCTCACCCGGCGCGCTACCAAGGAGCGCTAGGGCACGC
>JBKJTB010000367.1:0-3558 GCA_046594305.1 Devosia sp.
CGGTCTGCAGCTTTTGGAGCGCCGTATTCGCGGCGGCCTTCTGCGTCGGATCGGTGAGTTCGATGGTGATGCCATCGGCCTCGGTGGTGATGATGTTGCCGATGCCGTTTTCGCCGGCGAGGATCTGCCTTGCATCGCGGCGCAGCGTCTTCAGCCGCTCGGTGATCACCGAATCCCGGTTGACCTGCAGCAAGAGGTGCGAGCCGCCCTGCAGATCGAGGCCGAGCGTCATGCCCTGATGCGGCAGCCAGCCCGGCCAGGTGGCGGTGACGTCCTTGGAGAAGAAATTCGGGATCGCAAAGACGATGCCCAGCACGGCGACGAGAAGGATGATCGCGGTGCGAACGGGCGAGAACTGCAGCATACTATGGGCTCGTCTTTAGCGGTCCCGAAGGACCATGGGGTCGGTCGGCCGTCAGGCCTTGTTGTCGTTGACCGGATTCGACTTGGAGCGCACGTCGGTGATCATGCCGCGCACGATGCGGACACGAGTGCCCTGCGCGATCTCCACCTCGAGATCCTCGCCGTCGACGGCCTTGGTCACCTTGCCGACAATGCCGCCGGTGGTGACGACCGTGTCGCCGCGGGTGATCGCCGAAAGCATCGCCTGCTGGGCCTTGGCGCGCTTCTGCTGCGGCCGGAAAATCAGGAGCCAGAAAATGACGACGAGGAGCAGGATCGGCGCGAACTGGATCAGCAGATCGGTAATTCCCCCGGACGCGGCGGGGGTGCCGGTGCTCTGCGCGAGAGCGGCGGTCACGAACATGGTGTACTCCTTGAGTGGATCGTCGGCTTGTCAAAACGCCGCGGTTGATCGCATATAGGCTGCGTTTCCGGCAATGGAACAATCCATCCGGGCCAAAGCGCGCGGACTATATAGCCGCACTCGCCGATTGCAAAGCAGTTCGATCCGGCGCTCCCAGCCAATTCGACGCAGGAATTCCCCGAAAATGCCCGACGACACCCTCACGCAGATTGCCGCGTCGCTGCAGCGTATCGCCGACCGGCTGGATGCAATGGGCCCCTCGGACGAAGCCAGGGGCCCGACCCTCGGCACCGCCGACGCCTATCACTGGGATCCGGCCGCAGACCGGCTGATGCCGGTGCCGAACGTGGCGCGCATCCCGTTCGGGCTGCTCAAGGGCATCGACAGCGTCCGCGATACGCTGCTCGCCAATACCACGCAGTTCGCCAATGGCTTTGCCGCCAACAACGCGCTGCTCTGGGGCGCTCGCGGCATGGGCAAGAGTTCTCTGGTCAAGGCCGTCCACGCTGAGGTCGCCGGACACATAGCGGGCCGGCTGATCCTCATCGAGATTTCGCGCGAAGACATCGAGACCCTGCCCCGGCTGATGCGGATGATTGCGCGCGAGGACGCGCGGTTCATCGTGTTCTGCGACGACCTCAGCTTCGACAAGGACGAGACCAGCTACAAATCGCTCAAGGCCATCCTCGATGGCGGGCTCGAGGGGCGGCCGGAGAATGCGCTGTTCTACGCCACCTCCAACCGCCGCCACATGATGCCGCGCGAGATGATCGACAACGAGCGGGCGACGGCGATCAACCCGGGTGAGGCGATCGAGGAGAAGGTGTCGCTGAGCGACCGCTTCGGGCTCTGGCTCGGTTTTCACAATTGCGACCAGCCGACCTACCTCGCGATGATCCGCGGCTACTGCGATGCCTATGGGCTCGACATCGGCGACGCGGCGCTGACGGCGCGGGCGATCGAATGGGCGCAGACCCGTGGCGCGCGCTCGGGGCGAGTGGCGATCCAATTCGTGCGCAATCTGGCGGGCGAGATGGGCAAGGCGATCTAAGCTGCCGCGAAAATGAACGGCAGCTAACAGGGGGCTTCGGCCACTGTTCAAACGGCCGGACGTAAAGGTTTCGTAAACCATACGACGGAGCCGAGAAATGCCGACCCAGTCCCTTTACGACCTCATCGATGCCGCGATGCTGATCATCCCCGTTGTGCTCGGCGTCATCGTCGTCGGCAGCTTTGCGCTCCGCCTGCGCGTCGCGCACTAAACGAAAATCCCCGCCGAAGCGGGGATTTGACGTGTTTCTTCGCGTCGCAATCAGCCGGCGAGCAGCGGGATCGGATCGACCGGGGTGGCGCCTTTGCGGAGCTCGAAGTGGAGCTGCGGGCGGCTGACCGAGCCGGTCATGCCGACGGCGCCGATGTTGTCGCCGCGGCTGACATTGTCGCCCTTGGTGACACTTGTCGTCTTGAGGTGGGCGTAGGCCGAGACGTAGCCGTTGGCGTGGCGGATCAGCACCAGCACGCCGTAGCCCTCGACGCCGGAGCCGACATAAATCACCTGGCCGTTCTCGGCGGCGCGGACCGCCGAGCCTTCGGGCGCGTCGATATTGATGCCGGTGCCCTTGGAGGTGATGAAGTCGGTGATCACCTTGCCCGAAACCGGCCAGCGGAACTTGTCGGCGCCCGACATCACCGGCTCGATCGCAGCGACTTTCTGCGGCGCGGGTTCGGCGGCGGCCGGCGGCTTGACCGGGGTGGTCGAGGTTTCGGGATCAACCAGCTTCGGATCGGAGATTGCAGCGGTCTTGCTGGGAGCGGTTTTACTCGGCGCGACCAGGGCGTGGGGCTGCGCAGCCTGCACCGGCGCTTCGACCGGAGCGATCGAGGCGATCTTGGAGGTCGCCGGGCCCTTGGCTGCGAGCAGATCGGGGCGGCCCGGAATGATGATCTTCTGGCCGACATAGATCTTGTCGGGCGAGGAGAAGCCGTTCGCCTGGACAATCGCCTGCGCCGTCACATCGTAGCGGCGGGCGATGGTGTAGAGCGACTCTCCACTTTCGATGACGTGGACGTAGGCGTTGTCCTTGACCACCGACAGGGTCGGCTGCGGCGCCGCCTGGATCGGCTGGAGGGAGGCTGTAGTGCCCAGCGAGGCGGACTTGGGCGCCAACGGGGCTAACACGGGCTGGGCTGACATGGTCTCATTTCCTGTGAGAGGCGGCAGGGCGGAACTCGAAATCGTACCCATCGGCACGCTGCCGGTGACGAGGCCAGTGGAGCCTCCGCCGGAGCCGCCGCCGATGTCTTCAGGCGGAATGAATGGACCGCTCGCAACTTGCTGCGACACGGGCTTGAGCGACTGCGGCATCGACTGCGCGCCGCCGACGGATGCGGAGGGAGAAATGGACCCCGTGACGTCGCCGCGACCCATCCCCAAACCGAGGGACGAGCAACCCGCCAGCGAGGCAGACCCCAACAGCAGGCCGGTGATGGCAGCGATCTTCAGCGCCTTGCCGGCAACGCGATTACTCATCAGTCCAACTCGTACGCAACCACTCGATGAAACGACGATAGGCATTTTAGGTAAAGATGAGTTTAAGGCGAATCCCGTTTTGCAGATGCCGGCGTGCGCGGATTCAGACGTGGTTAGGGTTAAGGCGGCCGGCGCGAGCGGAAGGACCCGACACGCCGTGGCGTTCGGGGTTTTGCCTTGCCGTGGCCAAGACGGGGCCACGGACGGAGCGCGCCGGGCGCCTCCGAGTTTTTTGTTACTGAGCGAGACGCCCAGCGCTGCT
>JBKJTB010000383.1:0-13025 GCA_046594305.1 Devosia sp.
CTGATGGAAGTCAAATTCATGCACTTCACCCCGCCCGTTCGCGTATGGCGCGGCGCCCGCGTGCACGACAACGACGCCGATTTCTCGGAGTTCACCATCTGGGGCCCAACCTGCGACAGCTACGACGTGCTGCCCCAGGTCTTCACCCTGCCCTCGGACATCGACGAAGATGACTGGATCGAGTTCGGACTGATGGGCGCCTACACCCAGGCCTCGCTGACCCCGTTCAACGGCTTCGACCGCCGCGACCAATATTGGGTCGAGGAAGTCTACACCGGCAAGGACCAGGCGCCGGAGTAAGAGCCCGCGCCATCGCATAACGAGGCCGCCTCACGGGGCGGCCTTTTCGTCTCTGGGAGGGAGGGATGGAGATACCCGCACTCGCGAGCCTCGGGCCCCGCCTGATGATCTGCGGCCCGTCCAGCAACGGAAAGTCGACGCTCGCCGTCGCCATCGAACGCAGAATGGGCTGGCCGGCCGTCCATCTCGACCTCTTTCGGCACCAGCCCAACACCGATTGGGTGCAGCGGCCGGACGCCGAGTTCGCGGCGCTGCACGACAGCGCCATAGCGGGGGACAGTTGAGTGATGGAGGGCAATTACTCAAGGCTCATGCCCGCGCGCCTCGAGCGCGCCACTGGCATTGTGCTGCTCGGGGCCAACCGCTGGGCCAACCTTGTGCGCTATGTCCGCCGCAGCCTCTTCGAGACGCAGCGCGCCGGCTATCTTGAGGGCGCCCGCGACCGTGGTGTCAAATGGTCCATGATGCATTGGATCCTTGTGGTGTCGCCCAACAATCTCGAGCATTACCGCAAGGAACTGCCCGTGGCCGGCCTTCCCATCGTAGAGGTCACCAACATGCGCGAACTCAACCGGCTCTACGCCGAATGGGGCCTGTCCCGAAAATGAAAAGGCCCGCATCGCTGCGGGCCTTGCCGATCTCTCAATATCCCTGACAGCTCACTCGTCGCGATAGACCTTCTCGCGGCGCTCGTGCACCTCCTGGGCCTCAAGGCTCAGCGTCGCGATGGGGCGGGCGTCGAGGCGGGCGAGGCCGATCGGGTCGCCGGTCTCCTCGCAATAGCCGTAGGTCCCGTCCTCGATGCGCTTGAGCGCCGCGTCGATCTTGCTGATCAGCTTGCGCTGCCGGTCGCGGGTCCTGAGCTCGAGGGCGCGGTCACTCTCGGACGAGGCACGGTCGGCCATGTCCGGGTGGTTCTGGCTCTCTTCCTGGAGGTTCTCGAGAGTCTCGCGGCTCTCGCGAAGAATGTCGTCCCTCCAGGTCTCCAGCTTGCGCCGGAAATACTCCCGCTGGCGCGGGTTCATGAACGGTTCGTTTTCAGTGGGCCGGTATTCAGCCTCTGCTACTGCACTTCGCACCATAAGGACTCAACTCACCTTCCCGAGTTGGGCGCCTATATAGTTTGACGACAATTGCCGGGCAAGCGCCGCCTGCTCCGATGATAAATTCGTGAATCGCCTGTGGCTTTGGGAGCTTAGAGCCCGGGGTAGCGCCCGAATTTGGCCAGTTCGACCCGCGCGCGGAGTTCGATATCGTCGAGAATGGGGTCGAGCCCCGGCAGATTGCGGTCCCGCGCCTGCCCGATCAGCGCCATCAACTGGTTGAGTCGGCCCTCCGACACCTGCCCCAGAAGGAGGTCGGCCTTGATCGTCTCGAGCGTATCGAGCAGCGCATTGCCGCGGCGGATCGCCTTCTTCTTGGCGAACAGCGGGTCTTCGACCGACTGCAGCGCCAGCAGCGCATCCATTCCGGTGGTCGGGGCAACCGGCTGCGCCGACGCCACCTGCGACGCGGCCGGACCTTCGGAAATGAAGAATCCACCGCCGCCGCTCCGGCTCACGGCGCTGCGGGCGCTCACATTGCTCGACCTGGCGGTGTTTTCGATGCGCATTGCGCGACTCTGTCCGGGGCAAATCGCCTGACCGGCAAAATCTGCCGCCAGGCGTTAACAGGACCTTAACAGACCCGGCAATTGCTTCACTCTGTGCTGCCGCCGGCAACGGCTATCCCCAGCAAATCCAGGCTTTCCCCAAACTGGCACGATCCTCGCATTGAGTTTGCCGAAGGTGAGCCGTGGGGACGGACCGCCCGACGGGGACTGAGCAATGACACACTGGGCTCTCAAACAGGCATTGGCGGCGGTCTTTTCGATCGCGACGCTGATCGTGCCTCTGGTTCCGGCGCATGCGGCCACCGCGCGCATCAAGGACATCGTCAATATCGAAGGCGTCCGCGACAACCAGCTCGTCGGCTACGGCCTCGTGGTCGGCCTTGCGGGCACCGGCGACAGCCTCAACAACTCCCCCTTCACCAAGCAGAGCCTGCAAGCGATGCTCGAACGCCTCGGCGTCAATACCGCCGGCGAGAACATGCGCACCGCCAACGTCGCGGCCGTGATGGTGACCGCCAACCTCCCCGCCTTCTCCACCCAGGGATCCCGCCTCGATGTGAGCGTCGCCTCGCTCGGCGACTCGTCGAGCCTCCAGGGCGGCACCCTGCTGGTAACTCCGCTGCTCGGCGCCGACGGCGAAGTCTACGCTATCGCGCAGGGCTCGGTGACCATCAACGGTTTCCTCGCTCAGGGCGACGCGGCGACCATCGTCTCCGGTGTACCCACCACGGGCCGCATCTCCTCGGGCGGTCTCATCGAGCGCGAGATCGGTTTCTCGCTCGGCGCACAGCGCGAATTGCGCCTCGCCCTGAAGAACCCCGATCTCACCACCTCGCGCCGCATCGCGCTGTCGATCAACGATTTCATCGGCGTCCCCTGCGCCACGCCCGAAGACGGCTCGACGGTCCGCATCGTGCTGCCGGCCAATTTCAACGGCAACATCGTCGACCTCCTGACCGACGTCGAGCAACTGGTGATCGAGACCGATCAGCCGGCCAAGATCGTCGTCGACGAGAACTCCGGCATCATCGTCATGGGCAAGGATGTGCGGGTCTCGACCGTTGCTGTCGCGCAGTCCAATCTGACCGTGACCATCGCCGAAACGCCGGGCGTCTCGCAACCCGCTCCCTTTAGCGACGGCGAGACGGGCGTGGTGCCTCGCACCGACCTCAATGTCGACATCGTCAACTCCGATCTCGCCTTGGTCAAAGAATCGGTGAGCCTCCAGGAACTCGTTGACGGCCTCAATGCACTGGGCATCAGCCCGCGCGACTTGATCGCCATTCTACAGGCAGTCAAGGCCTCCGGCGCCCTGCAAGCCGATATCGAGGTGCTGTGATGAGCACCATTCCTCTCGTCAAGACCGATACCAAAACGCCGGGCTACGAAAAGCTGCACAAGCAGGCTGTCGAGCTCGAAGGCGTGTTCCTCAACACGCTGATGAAGGAAATGTTCTCCTCGATCAAGACCGACGAAGAAAGCTTCGGCGGCGGTTTCGCCGAAGAGACCTGGCGCGGCATCCAGTCCGAGCAATTTGCCACCGCCCTCGCCGAAAAAGGTGGCATCGGCCTGGCCGACCAGCTGATGGGCGATCTCCTGCGCCTGCAGGAAGCCAACAACTAGAACGAGAGTCTCACCATGACAGCCGCCCAACGCATCGCTGCCCTCGACGATCTCCCTGCCCGCGATCTGATCGCCTTCACCGAAGGCACGCTGCGTGCGCTTGTCGACGTCATGAACCAGGAGACGACGCTGCTGCGGAGCGGTCGTCTCCGCGAAGCCGGCGTTCTCGGCGCGGACAAGACGCGTTTGGCACAGGACTATGTGAGCTACTCACGCGCCGTGCAGCGCCAGCTCGAGCGTCTCAAGCTGGAAGCACCCGACGACGTCGGCCTGCTGCGGATGGGGCACGAACGGCTCGCGACGCAAATGGCCGAGAACCTCAAGGTCATCGCCACGGCGCGTGCCGTCACCGACGACATCCTCACCGATGTGGCGACGCAGCTGGCGCGCGCTGCCAAGCCTAAGACCTACGGCGCCGCCGGCCAGTTGAACCAGACGCAGATTCCAAGCGGCGGCATTGCGGTCAACCGGGCCTCGTGACCGATAGAATTCGATTCAACTTGCTGTTCCCCCGGTGGGGAACCTAAAACGACCTCCATCCATTCTCGACCAATGCCGGAAGTAACCGGCCATGTCGGATTGGAAAATGGTCGCCAGGATCGCACCATCGCCGATCGTTACATCCGTTGCGTCCAGCGATACGCCGGCGCAGGCGGTCGCAGCCAATTTTTCGCCGACGACCAGTGGTCGGTACAACGGTGAGGGCGGCGCGCTCGCTTCACACGGCGACGTTGCACAGGCGGCTCCTCCTGCTCCGTTCACACCGCCCGGTGAAGCCTTCGCCGCTGCGGTGATCTCCGGACAATTGGCCCCCAGGCCCATGACGCCTGAGCAATTGCGTCAGCGTCTCGGCTCGGCGTGGCAGCCGCCCGCCTCGCCTCTCCGGCTCATGGACCGCAGCGTCTGACTGCCATTAACCGTTTGGGTTGAGGACTTGTTTACCGAGCCCTCTGGCCGTTCGTTTACCGAACGGCTTGGGAGTCTTTTCAAAGCTTTGCTTCAAATGTGACCGAACGGTGCCGTGGGGACGGCGCTGATCACGGGAAGACCTAGAAGGGGTCAGAGGCAATGTCAGAAATCACACTCTCGAAGGCGGTTCGATCGAACCTGCTCAATCTACAGTCGACGGCGAGGAACCTCGCCGGTGCGCAGGAACGCCTGTCCACCGGTCTCAAGGTGAATAGCGCTCTCGACAACCCAACCAATTTCTTCACGGCCCAGGGCCTGAAGAGCAAGGCCAGCGACCTGAGCTCGCTCTCGGACGCGGTGTCGAATGCCGTGCAGACCGTCGCGGCGGCCGACAAGGGCATCACGGCGATCACCAAGCTCGTCGAGTCCGCCCAGGCGACCGCTCGTCAGGCGTTGCAGACCGCAGCGACGACAACCACCGCGACTGCGGCCGTAACCACCGGCTCGACCACGGCGGCCGGTCTGCTGACCACGGCCGGTCTTGCCGACGGCAACTCGCTGTCCATCACGATCGGCACGACGACCAAGGTCATCGGCTTTAATACCACCGGTACGGCCGGTGGCGGCCAGGATGCGGCCGTCGATCTCAACGGGGCCAACGATGCGACCAACACCAGCGACGACGCGACGCTGTCGAGCCTGGTGTCGGCGATCAACACGGCGTTCGGCGGCACGACCGTCGCGTCCGTAAGTTCGAACCAGCTGCGCCTCACGGCCGGAAATACCTCCGACTCGATCACGGTCGCCGCCGGAGCCGCGGCCACCGCACTCGGCTTGTCCACCACCGCGGTTGCGGCCGGCAGCACGACGGCGGCCAACCCCAAGCGCGCCGAGCTCGTCGAAACCTACAACGATCTGCTCGGCCAGATCGACGCCCTGGCCAAGGACGCCGGCTTCAACGGCGTGAACCTGCTGAACAACGACGACCTCTCGGTGCTGTTCAACGAAGACGGCTCGTCCAAACTCGATATCGAAGGCGTCACGAACTCGGCCACCGGCCTCGGTCTCACGGCGCTGACCTCGACCTCGTTCAACAGCAACACATCGATCAACGCGACGCTTGACGACCTCAAGGGTGCGATCGACACGCTGAAATCGCAGTCGGCCAAGTTCGGCTCCAACCTCTCGGTGGTCGAAACCCGGCAGGATTTCACCAAGAGCATGATCAACGTGCTCGAAACGGGCGCCGCCAATCTGACGCTGGCCGACACCAACGAGGAAGCTGCCAACGTGCTCGCCCTGCAGACGCGCCAGCAGCTATCTTCGACCGCTCTGTCGCTCGCCTCGCAGGCCGACCAGAACGTGCTTCGCCTGTTCTGAGGCAAGTCGCCGAACCAATCGAGGGCGGGCCGCAAGGCTCGCCCTTTTGCTTGATCCGGACGATTTGGTCCCAATTTCGAGAGAAGTGTAACGAGTGACTTAAGCCGCTGTTTTGGGCGGGGTGCAGATGTGCGCCGTGGTTCTCAGAACGAGAACGACAGACCCCAGTACCCCAGAAAGGGATGCGTTATGTCCGATATTACCCTCTCCAAAGCCGTCCGCTCCAACCTGCTCAACCTGCAGAGCACTGCGAGCCTCCTTGGCAAGTCTCAGGAGCGCCTGTCGACCGGTCTCCGCGTCAACTCGGCCCTCGACAACCCGACCAACTTCTTCACCGCTCAGGGCCTCAACAGCCGCGCCAACGACCTCAGCCAGCTCCTCGACTCCGTGTCGAACGCTGTGCAGACCGTCGCCGCGGCCGACAAGGGCATCACGGCGATCTCGAAGCTGGTCGAATCCGCCCAGGCCACCGCCCGTCAGGCGCTGCAGACCTCGGCCACTATTGCCGCCGATCCGACCCTGTCGGCACCCACCATCACCGGTACCGACACATCTCTCGTCGACGCCGACATCGCAGCCCTCGACGGCTTCACCCTCAGCGTTGCTGTCGGTAGCGCCTCCGCCCAGACCATTACGTTCGCCTCGGGCGGCATCAATACCCTTGCCGAATTGCAGACCGCCCTGCAGGGCCTGACCGGCGCAACCGGTACGGCTGCCGCGGGCGGCGTGAGCATCACCGCCGACGCCGCGACCTCCCTGACCGTTTCGTTCTCGAACGCCGCTGTCGGTACCGGCCTCGGCCTCTCCGCTGCCACGACACCGGTCGTGTCGACTGCCAACCCGGCGATCGCCAATCCCAAGCGCGCCGAACTCGTCGAGACCTATAACGACCTGCTCGGCCAGATCGACCAGCTCGCCAAGGATTCGGGCTTCAACGGCGTCAACCTGCTGAACGGCGACAACCTCTCTGTCCTGTTCAACGAAGACGGTTCGTCCAAACTCGACATCACCGGCGTCACCAATTCGGCGACCGGCCTCGGCCTGACGACGCTGACCTCGACCGCCTTCGACACCAACACTTCAATCAACTCGACCCTCGACACCCTCAAGGGTGCGATTGAAACCCTGCGCGGCCAGTCGGCCAAGTTCGGTTCGAACCTGTCGGTGGTCGAGACTCGTCAGGACTTCACCAAGAACATGATCAACGTGCTGCAGACCGGCGCTGCGAACCTGACCTTGGCAGATACCAACGAGGAAGCCGCCAACGTGCTTGCCCTGCAGACCCGCCAGCAGCTCAGCTCGACGGCCCTGTCGCTCGCCTCGCAGGCCGACCAGAACGTGCTCCGCCTGTTCTAAGGCTGACCACAGACTTCACGGAAAGGCGGGCTTCGGCCCGCCTTTTTCATTTTTGCCGGCCGCATGACTCGATCTGGCAGCAGATTCGCCTAAACCGTCGCGCCGACTCAGCTCTCGACCAGCTCCTCACCTCACGCATGAACTGTGGAACGGCCCTCTGATTAACCGGCCGGTCACCATACCGTCATGCCCCAAAAGTCCCGGAAACGCTGGGCTCAGCCATCTCGCGGAAGGTGCAAGTTTAATGTTCGGGGAAGCCCGTTATTAACCAATATTTATGGGCTGGCGCCGATGATGCGGGCACGCGTCTCAGGAAGAGCCGCATCAATCGGATACCCCAGAAGAGGAAAACTGTATGTCCGACATTACTCTGTCCAAGGCGGTTCGCTCGAACCTCCTGAACCTTCAGAGCACCGCCGGCCTGCTGAGCAAGTCGCAGGAGCGACTCTCGACCGGTCTGCGCGTTAACTCCGCACTCGACAACCCGACCAACTTCTTCACTGCGCAGGGCCTCAGCAGCCGCGCCAACGATCTGAGCCAGCTCCTCGACTCCGTGTCGAACGCCGTCCAGACCGTCGCCGCCGCCGACAAGGGCATCACCGCGATCACTAAGCTTGTCGAGTCCGCCCAGGCGACCGCTCGTCAGGCTCTCCAGACCGCCGCCACTGTCTCGACCGTGACTGGTGCCGACGCTGGTAAGGTCGCTGCCGGCGCGTTCACGACACTCGACGTTTCGGGTGCGGGCTCTGCCGCGACCAGCGCGGTCCGTGCTGGTACGGGCTTTGCCGCCATCAACCTCAACAGTGCAGGTTCGTCTCCCCAGGCCGCGACGATCTCTGGCGGTGGTAACTACACGCCGGTCGACGTCTCGGGTGGTACCAAGACCTTCACGATCGACGTTGGCAGCGGCGCGCAGACCGTTACCCTCGACTCGGCCGGCTCGGGCGGCGATGACGCCTACTCCGTCTCTGAACTGCAAACCGCAGTCGACACCGCCCTCGGCTCGGGTGTGGTCACCGTTGGCGGCGGCGTAAGTGCTCCTCTGACGTTCACGACGGCCGCAACGGGTACCGGCGCCTCTGTCACCGTGGCAGGTACAGACGTCACCGACCTCGGCTTTACTTCAGGCCAGACCGACACTGGCGCTGCCGCGGTTACCGCCGACTCCCTCAGCTTCTCGCTGACGGTCGGTTCGACCACGCAGAGCATCACGCTGAACAACTCGATCACCGCGTCCAACAAGGCCGCCGTGACCGCGAACGAAATCAGCGCTGCGATCAACACGCAGTTCGGCAGCAACGTGTCGAGCGTCGTGAGCGGCCAGCTCTCGTTCACTGACGCGGCCACCGGCGCGGGTTCGACCGTCACCATCGGCGCGATCTCCCAGGCTGGTAACGCTCTCTCGGCCAGCCTTGGTATCACGGCCGGCACCTCCAACGGCTCGGCCACGGTTGCTGCCGACTCCGTGTCGTTCGCGCTGTCTCGTGACGGCGGTTCTGCCACGGCGATCACCATCGACGCAGCTTCCGTTGGTGCCTACAACACGGCAACGGGCGGCACGCTCAACGCCGCGTCGCTCAGCGCCGCGAACGTTGCGTCGATCATCAACCAGCAGGCTGGCGCAACCGTCGCGTCCGTCGGCACCGGTGGTGGTCTGGAGTTCACGTCCTCGACGACCGGCGTTACCTCGTCTGTCGCGATCACCGGCTTTGCCTCTGCGGGCACGGTCGGCGGCTCCACCGGCGTCGCCAATGCCAGCGACACGGGCGCTGCCACGTCGACCACTTCGGGTGCCAACCCGAAGCGTGCCGAACTGGTCACGACCTACAACGACCTGCTCGGCCAGATCGATGCTCTGGCCAAGGATTCCGGCTTCAACGGCGTCAACCTGCTGAACGGCGACAACCTCTCGGTGCTGTTCAACGAGGACGGCTCGTCCAAGCTCGACATCACCGGCGTGTCCAACTCGGCAACCGGTCTGGGTCTCGCGTCGCTGGCCTCGTCTGGCTTCGACACCAACACCTCGATCAACTCGACCCTCGATGACCTCAAGGCCTCGATCGACACCCTGCGCGGCCAGTCGGCCAAGTTCGGTTCGAACCTCTCCGTCGTCGAGACTCGTCAGGACTTCACCAAGAACATGATCAACGTGCTGCAGACCGGCGCCGCGAACCTGACCTTGGCTGATACCAACGAGGAAGCCGCCAACGTGCTCGCCCTGCAGACCCGCCAGCAGCTGTCTTCGACGGCCCTGTCGCTCGCCTCGCAGGCCGACCAGAACGTGCTCCGCCTGTTCTAAGGCTGACCACAGATTTTGCGGAAAGGCGGGCTTCGGCCCGCCTTTTCTTTTTATGGCTGGCGGGATTTTCACCCCACCCACCGTCATCCCCGGGCGAAGACCCGGGGACCCAACAGAGCTAGGACGCACGCTCGGGCCGCGGCTGGGTGGCCGGGTCAAGCCCGGCCATGACGACTGTTGGGGGACTTGTGTGAATCAGCGTTCCGGCATTTGGTCGGTTTCGCCAATTGTTTGGTGAGCCCGAGGGTTCAAACTCCCTCCTCACGCGCGGATCATCCTCACATGTCGCTCAAGGTCGAACTCAAACCCCACGAACGCCTGATCGTCGGCAATTGCGTCATCACCAATTCCGATCAGCGCACCCGGCTGTTCATCGACGGCAAGGCGCCGGTGCTGCGCGAGAAGGACATCCTGAGCCCGGCGACCGCCGACTCGCCCGCCAAGCGCGTCTATTTCGCCGTGCAGCTCATGTACCTTGAGGACGACATCGAGAAGCTCAGGCGCGACTATTTCGCGCTGGTGACCGACCTCGCCCGGGCGGCGCCATCGACCATCCAGATAATTGACGAAATCAATAACGAGATATTAACGGGTCAGCTGTACAAGGCTCTCAGGGCGGCTAAGAAACTCATCCAACACGAGCAGGATATCCTAGCAAATGCAGCAGCACGCGACGCAGGCCTATCAAACGGTGGCCAAGCGGACCGGTAGTCCCCGAGATCTGGAAGCCAACCTCCTTTCCAAATCGGCGCTGAACATGCAGCGCATCCGAGAGAATTGGGATCTCGCCGACGCCGAACTCGCCGGCGCTCTCAAGTTCAACCGCAAGCTCTGGAACGTGTTTCTGAACTCGGCGACCAAGGACGAGAACCCCCTGCCCGCCGCCATCCGTCAGAACATCGCCAATCTCGGCCTGTTCGTGCTCAACCACACGATCAAGCTGGAAGCCCGGCCGGAGCCGTCGCGCCTCGACGTGCTGATCAACATCAACCGCGAAGTCGCGGCCGGACTGCGCGCCAGCGCAACGCCGTAACCGGCGCCCACAGCAGCGCCCTTTGACGCCACACTCACCAGGTCATTCCCGCGAAAGCGGGAATCTCCGTTGACTGGACGACCAGTCCGCACCACGGGGACGAGCCGGGCGTAGCCCGGCCCAATGATCCGCGTTGACCTCCATTTCTGCAAACGGAGATCCCCGCTTTCGCGGGGATGACAAGGGGTTGAGGCGGCGGGCCACGCGTCGTCAGACGGTCGCGCCGCGAGTCTATTTGAGGTAGTTGACCAGCGACAGCTGTGAGATCAGCGAGGTCGCCTGGTAGCTCGCCTGCAGACGCGTCTGCAGCGCCAGAATCTCCATCGCCACGTCTTCCTTGGGCACCGTCGAGATGTCCGAGATCATGCCCTCGAGCTGCGCCTTGTACTTGTCCTGCCGGCCGGCGACATTGGCGACGTTCACGCGCGTGTTGCCAAGTTCGGTGGCCATCATCTCGATCGAGCCGACTTCATTGTTGTGCGATTCCGACAGCCGCGAATAGTTGCGGGTGGCAACCGCATCGAAGCGCCCCTGCGACGTGCTGTCGGCGTTGGTGAAGCTCTGGATCGAGAGAACTGCCAGGCTGCGCATCAGAGCAAGAGGGCCGCTCTCGTTCGCCTGCGCTCCATAGTTGACGGTAGCTGCATCATCGATCTTCGCGCTGACGCTGGTGCGCGCGTTGGCCGCGTCCTGCCCCTTGTACCACATCACGGTCGTCGTCGGATCCGCGGTCACGAGCGCCGTCGCACTGGCAAAGGCCGGGCCCTGCACGCGCAGCACGGGCTGACCCTGCGCGTTGAAGAAATTGTCTGCCGCCGCACAGTTCGAGGCGGCAGCAAGTTCCGTGTTGGTCGTCTTGGTAAGTTGCGTCTGCAGCGCCGCGGCGAGATTGGCTGCGGTCGCGTCGACGTCGGCGCCGATCTGGTACTCGCCCGCCGCCGGCGTCCCGGTGACCGCCTTGAGCTTGATGGCCTGCTCAGTCCCATCGGGGAGTGTGAAGCCCAGCGTAACCGTATCGCCCTCGAGCGGCTGAGTGGTCACGGCAACGCTCAGCGTGTCCGTCGCAGCCCCCGTCGGCTGCGTCAGCGTCATGCCGCTGCCGGTGGCTGTGAGGGTCGAGAGCTTGAGGCCGAAGGGGTGCGCCCCGTCTTCGGTCAGGCTCACAACGTTGGTCGTCGTGGCGAGGTTCAGCCGCCCCGTGCCGGTCCCCTGGTCGGCCGCCAGCCGCTCGGCAGCGACCTGCTTGAATCCGGCTTTGCCCCCCACCCCGTCGAGCAGCGCAGCCGTGGTCTCAACCGGCCGCTTGTCGACGCTGCCGCCGGCAAACAGGTAGCGTCCGTCGACATCCGTGTTCAGCAGATTGACGACTTCGTCGAGGTTCGAACGCGCCAGGGCCGGTGCCGTACCGAAGTTGATATTCGCTGTGCCATAGGCGCTCGGCGTGATCGCGGCGCGCGCGCTCGACTCCAGCTTGTCCAGCCGTCCGATCACCTCGTCGAACACCCCGAGGCGCAGGTTCACCATATCGATGCTGTTCTGATAGCCCTCGATGCGGCTGACGCGCGACTGCATCGACAGCGTGATGAAACGGTCGGACCCCATCTCCGCCAGATTGGACGCCTTCTGGCCGGTGGCGAGTTGCGTCTGCAGCGTCGCAAACCGGTCCTGCATCTTGGAGATGAGGCTCATGCCCGTCTGCACGGGGTACATCGAGCGGTTGACGATGTTCACCACGATCAGAGCTCCATCAACCGGTTCATCAGTTCCTGCACCGCTGCGATCACGCGCGAATTGGCGGCATAGGCGTTTTGCAGTTCGATCAGGCGCGCCATCTCTTCATCGACGTTGACGCCATACTCACTCTCCATCCGCTCATCGAGCGACTCCATCGCCAGCGATTGCGTGTCGGCGTCGCTGGTGGCCAGCGCCGAGACACTGCCCGCCCGGTTCATCGTCTGCGCAATGAGGTCGTTGACGGTGCCGCTCAGGCGAAAACTGTCGGCAGACGCCGGCCCGGTTTGCGCCGAGGCAAAGCTCGCCGTCTGCAACTGGTCCAGCATGTAGTCAGCGCGGGACGGATCGCCCAGCGAGCTCGTGGGCAGCGACTTGACGAGGAGCGTATTGTCGATCTGGACCGACGCGTTGACGGCGATCCGGCCCGCGAAACCAAGCTTCTGCGTCTTGCCGTCGAGGCTGTTGGTGAAGTCCGCATTGCCGGCATCGACAAACAGATTGAGCGCCGGCTGGCCGTTCTGCAATGCCGTCGCCGTGGTGCGCGCCGTCAGCCCATTCACGTCGGTCGCATTGCCCGCACCATCGTCGAGCACGGTGATCGAGCTACCGCTCGAGCTGACGCTGAAGCTTGAGCCCAGCGCGCTTTGCAGCGCCGCCGCCACGCCGCCCGCGCCAGCCGAGAAATCCATGCCGATGACCCGCGCGCCGCTGGCATCCATATAGTCGAGCGGCAGCTTACTGGTGTCGTCGACGCGCACGACGCGGATCGATCTGTCGAC
>JBKJTB010000406.1:0-7848 GCA_046594305.1 Devosia sp.
CTCGACTATTTCAAGGATTTCTACGCCGACACGGCCGTCTTCGGCTCGCGTGCCTCGACCATCTGTGGACTCGAATTCTATGGCGAGGACCGCGTTCTCTTTGCCTCCGATTGCCCATTCGATCCCGAGAAGGGGCCAGGCTATATCCGGGACACCATTGCGATCATGGAGTCGCTCGATTTGACCGAAGAGGCGCGGGCAAAAATCTGCCACCGCAACGCCCAGCAATTGCTCGGGATCGCCTGAGTGACCGACGCCCCATGGGCGTTCGCGCCGGTGCGGGATGGCGTCCAACTGCGCTATCGCCTCTGGCCGAATACCGGCGAGGGCACGCGCGCCAGGATTCTACTGCTTCATCCGCTCGCCATGGATGCCGGGTTCTGGGATGGCGTCGCCACGCATCTGACAGCAGTCGCCGACGTGCTGGCGGTCGATGTTCGCGGCCACGGCCAGTCGCGAGGACCCAATTCGGGTTCGCTCGAGCAGCAGACCCGCGACCTCGAGGATTTGCTCGATATTGTGGGCTGGGATGCGGCCTTCGTCGCCGGGGCGTCGATGGGTGGCTGCATCGCTATCGCGCTCGCCGGTGCGGCGCCGCAGCGGATTTCCGGTCTGGGGCTGGTCGATACCACCGACTGGTACGGCCCCGACGCTCCGGCGGCCTGGGAGTCACGGGCCGAACGCGCGCGACAAAGCGGTCTCGTGTCGCTTCTCGATTTCCAGCTCACACGCTGGTTCAGCGACGATTTCCGCGTCAGCGACAGCCCGCACATCGTCAAGGCCGTCGCGACATTCCTCGCCAATGATGTCGATTGCTACGTCGAAGCCTGCCGGATGCTTGGCAAATTCGACGAGCGCAGCATCCTCGAACGGCTGCGCTGCCCCGCCCGGATCATCGTCGGCGCGGAAGACTACGCAACTCCGCCCGACATGGCGCGCGGCATGCAGTCCCGCCTACCGGGATCGCAGCTCGCCATCCTTGCCGGCGTGCGTCATTTCACGCCACTCGAGGTCCCCGAGCTTGTCGCCGCCCAGTTGCGCGGTCTTTTCGATGCAGCCTAGAGCCAGACCCACCGTTCGGACGGCGCCCGTTCGCGCCTCATTGGTCCGCCCCGCCCGTCGATTGACGCCGCGCGGCAAGTGGCGTCTATGCTCGGCGACCAACCCCCTTACAGTGCGAGCGATGGACCTACGCGACCTCCGTTATTTCGCCGCGGTGGTGCGGGCAGGCAGCCTCACCGCCGCCGCGCAACAGATCAATGTCTCCCAGCCGGCATTGAGCTACCAGTTGAAGCAGTTGGAGACCGAACTCGGTCTCAAGCTGCTGGTTCGGCTGCCGCGTGGCGTGGTTCTCACCGAAGCCGGTGAGGTGCTGCTCCAGCGGGCGACCGCGTTGCTCGACGATTTTGCGGCGATCGGGCCCGCGCTGCTGCCCTTCCGCGCCGCAGAGGCCAAGCCCGTCACCATCGGCATGAGCCCCACACCCGCACGCCTGATCGCGACCGATCTCATCGAAGTCAGCAAAGCCTCCGAGGCCGTGGCCGTCTCGGTCCAGGAAGGCTTTAGCGACGACCTCCTCGAAATGGTGCGTCTCGACAAGCTCGATTGCGCCCTCTGCTATGTCGCGCCCGGCCCCGAGCACAATTTCCGCGTCGTGCCGTTCATCGACGAAGACCTGTTCGCCGTCGGGCAAACCGGGACCTTCGGCAGCGACGGCGAACGCACGATCAGCTTTGAAGCGATTGCGCGGTTGCCGCTCGTTCTCGACAGCACGCACCAGGCGAGCCGCCGCATCGTCGACACTCTGGCGCGCGACCTCGGCTACACACTCAATACCGTCTCGGCGACTTCGGTGACGGTCAAGCGCGAACTGATGTCGCGGAATGGCCTCTGCACCATCGTGCCCTTCGGCCTCTATGCGGCCGATATCGAGGCGGGTCTGCTCGATGCCCGGCGTATCGTCGACCCGCCGATCCGCCGCCGCCTGTCGCTGGCCTACGCGCCCGGCAAGGAAGCCGCACTCGCCAATGTGATCAAGGTCATCAAGGCCCTCATCCAGCGCCATGTCGACGAGGGCCGGATGCACTGGACCAGCGTCGGCGGCAACTGACCCAATCGAACAGGATGCCCGGGTGACCGACGAAAAGCCACTGCACTGGCCGCTGCTTCTGCCTCTTCTGGTCACCGTCGTCCTCACCCAGACAATCATCTCGCTGGCGCGCCTGAGCCTTGTCTATCTGGCGATCGACGAGCACTACGACGCCCCGACGGTCGGCGCGATCAGTGCGTGCTATGCGCTGCTGCCCATCTTCCTGTCGGTTGTCATCGGCCGGTTCAGCGACCGCGGCGGCTATTCGGCCGCGGCCATCGGCGGCACGACCCTCGTCCTGTTCGCCGCGATCACCGGTCACTTCGTCATGCCGTCGGTGCCCGCGCTGATCGCGAGCAACGTGCTTCTCGGCATGGGCCACATGCTCCTCGTCAACTCGTCGCAATTCATGCTGACCAAGGCCTCCAGCCCCGCTGGCCGGGATTCGGCAATTGGCTACTTCATGATCGCCGCCGGCACCGGCCATGCCACCGGACCGCTGATCGTTTCGGCCCTCTCCAGCGGCGGGGACTTTCATCCACCCGATGCGCTCCTCGTCTGCATCGGCGGCGCCGTTGCCCTGCTGGCCGTAACCAGCCTGATGTTCGTCCTCACCAAGCGAACGCCGCATCCGGCCATCGCCGCCCGATCTCAGGTGGGCGACGTGCTGAGGAGCATCCCGTTGCGCTGGATCGTGCTGACCTCGGCCATCTGTGTCGGCGCCAGTGACCTGCTGCTGATCTTCCTGCCGATCCTGGGCACCGAACGCGGCATCGATCCGGCGGTCATCGGCATCCTGCTGGCGCTCCGCTCCTTCATTGCGTTGCCGGTCCGCGTGGTCTTCGGCTGGCTGGTGCGGCGGCTGGGCCGGCGCCGGCTGCTCTCGTCATCGATGATCGTCGCCGGCCTTGGCTTTGTCGGCCTGCTGTTTCCCGCGCCGTTTCCGGTACTCGCCATCGTCGTCATGCTCTCAGGCATTGGCCTGGGTCTTGCCGTTCCCGCAACCTTGTCGCTGACCTATTTGCTCGCACCCCCCGGTGCCGTGGGGATCGTCACCTCCCTCCGCACCACATCCTCGCGCCTCTCGCAGTTCTTTGTCCCACTGCTCGCCGGTCTCCTCGCCGCAGCGTCGGGCACCGTCGGCGTGTTCCTGGTGATCGGCCTCGCCCTGGGCGCCGGCGCCGTCGGCGGCTACCGAGCCCTCCCCGCCGACCATCCAAAGGCATAGCGCCCCCTCATGCCAGCGTTGGCGCCGGCCGTGCACCAGTACTACTGGCGCCAGTAGGTGCCGAACGGCGCACAAGGACATCAGGATGCCAGTGAGCCTCGTCTAACCACCGGCATCGGCACCAGCGCTTCCGTCACATCCTGACCGCCGAGGAGCAGGCCGATGGACTCGCGCCCCATTTGTTCGTGGGGCAGGGCAATTGTCGTAAGGCCCGGACGCAGGTAGGCCGCGATCTCGTCGTTGTCGAACGAGACGACCGAAACCTCGGTGGGCACGCTCAGTCCAGCTTCGGCAAGTGCCTGGTAGGCTCCGAAGGCGAGGCGGTCGTTGAGGCACAGCAGTGCCTTGAATTTCGTCCCCTGGCGCAGCAGGCGGCCGACGATCTCGTAGCCGTGATGGGGCTCCCATTCCCAGCAGCTTTCCTCTGCGAGGAAGCTCAAATCGTGAGCTGCCATCTCGTGGCGGATGCCGGCGAGGCGTCGCGCCACGGTCTCTGATCGAAACAGGCCACGCTCCACCAGTTCGTTGTGGCCGATGAGTGCGATACCGTCGCGAATTCCAGCCGCATGCAGGAGCTGCACTGCGGAGCGGCCGCCTTCGAACTCATCCGGCAGCACACTGGTCTTGAAGCGGCTGCTCGTCCCGTTGAGCATGACGACGGGCATGTTGGCAGGCACGTCGGGCACAAAAACCTCGCGTGCCCGCATGGCGGCAAAAACGATCCCGTCGACCTGCCGGTCGAGCGCTGCTTCAATCGCTTGCACTTCGCGTGCCGGCTCACCGCCCGTCTCGAGCACGAGCATGACATGGCCGGCATTCTCGGCTGCTTCGAGCGCGCCGCGGATCAGGCCGCTCGCGAAACGCGTAGTCGCGACATAGTCCGAGATGAAGGCGATGGTGCGGGTCTTGTCGGTGCGAAGCGCCCGGGCGGCGATATTGGGCCGATAGCCCAGTTGGGCCGCTGCTGCGTGGACGCGTTCATGCGCCTCCGCCGAGAGCCGTGTATCGGGCCGGCCCGTGAGGATCATCGATGCAGCCGCGGACGACAGTCCGGCCAGCCGGGCGACATCCGCCAAAGTCACACGCTTCTTGCTCACTCTGCCTTAGCCCCGCATGGCTCCGCCGCTGTCCGCGTGCTTACCGATCACTCCGGAGCTTGACAACGTTCCAACCAAAGTAACATCTGCTAAATCCTTTTAGCAATGGAGGAAGATTTGGGTTTTTCGCTGGCCGATCATTGGGTCTGGGATTTTTGGACTGCCGACGATGGCGCCCTGTTCCATCTGTTCTACCTGCACGCCCCTAAGTCCCTGGGCCACCCGGATCTACGCCACCGAAACGCCCGGATTGGCCACGCCACCTCGAGCGATTTGCTGAACTGGACCAACCACGGTCAGGCCTTCGATGCGGGTGACCCCGGCACGTTCGATGGCAGTGCGACCTGGACCGGCAGCGTCGTGCGCGGGCACGATGGTCTTTGGCGGATGTATTACACCGGGTCCCGATTTCTCTCGCCGGACACCAACGCCAATATCGAGACGATCGGTATGCTGGTCTCCCCGGATCTCTTCAGCTGGACCAAATTCGCCGGCCCGGTCTCCACCGCCGACCCGCGCTGGTATGAGACGCTGGGCTCTTCGTCCTGGCCGGAGGAGGCGTGGCGGGATCCATGGGTGTTCGCCGACGCCGACGGCAAGACATGGCACATGCTGATCACCGCGCGCGCCGCCGAGGGTGAAGTCATGCACCGGGGCGTTGTCGGACACGCGACATCGGCGGACATGGAGCACTGGGACGCGCAATCGCCGCTCAGTGCTTCGGGCTACGACTTTGCACATCTCGAGGTCCTGCAGGTGGTGAAGATCGGCGCGCAACATTACGCGATCTTCTCATGCGACACCCCACGGCTCGCCGGACGCCTCGAAGGCGAGATGGGCGGCATCTGGTGGATGAAAGTTGAGACGCCCACCGGCCACTTCGACGTCTGTGGTGCCAAGCTCCTGGCACCACAGACCCTCTACGCCGGTCGGCTGGTCGCCGACCGGACCGGGAGCTGGCACCTCATGGCCTTCGACAACAGGGTCGTGGATGGCGACTTCATCGGTTCGATCATCGACCCGATACCGCTGGTCGTCGACAAGACCACCGGCGACCTCTCCCTAGGCCAAGGGGGGACAGCCTGATGCCGGCTATCGAAGGGCATGTCGCCTCGGGTTACGAGGCGGTCGCGGAGGCCTTTGCGACAGCGTTCGAAGGTCGGCCAACGATGGGTGCGGCGCTCGCCATCAGGCTTGAAGGCGAGCCAATCGTCCACCTTTGGGGCGGGACGGCGGACCATCGGGACGGCCAGCTATGGGGCGCCAGCACGGCGTCGGTGATCTTCTCGTGCACCAAGGGACTGATGTCGATCCTGCTGGCGCGTCTCGTCCAGGAGGGGCGGCTCGACTATGACGCACTGGTCACGCGCTATTGGCCCGAGTTCGGAGCTGCCGGCAAGGACGGTGTCACCGTTCGGCAGCTGATTTCGCACAAGGCCGGTGTCTCTGCTCCGCAGCGCGACTGGGCGCTCACGGACCTGCTCGACTGGAACGCCGCTACACGGCTGCTTGCCGAGCAGGGCCCCCTTTGGCCCCCGGGAAGCGGCTACGCCTATCACGCACTCACGCATGGTTGGCTGACGGGAGAGCTCGTCCGGCGCATCACGGGAAAGCCCCCCGGCGCCTACTTTGCCGAACTCGTAGCGGAGCCGCTCTCCGCCTCAGCCTGGATCGGGCTGCCTCCGGACCATCCTGAGCCTGTCGCGCATCTGCAAATTGCGCCGGATCTCGCAGCTCTGTGGGCGGCGGAGGCGACGCGCGACACGGGCGGGCGTCCAAACTGGGGCTATCGCGCCATGACTCTTGGCGGCGCCATGCCCCCTTCGCTGGTCGCCGACGACGGCGGATTCAACGATCCCCGTATTCGCCACGCCGAGATTCCCGGCGCAGGCGGGATCGCGACCGCCGACGCGCTCGCCACCATCTGGTCCGCCACCGTCCGCGATACGGAAGCCGTGCGGCTGCTCGAACCAGCCGTCGTGCAGATCGCGACACAGCTCGAAACCTTCGGCCCGCCGGTATTCGATCCGGTGCCGCCTTACTCAAAGTGGGGCATGGGGTTCCAACTCGACTCGGAGACGCGTCGCTACCTCACCGCCGACAGCTTCGGGCACGATGGCGCGGGTGGCCAGGTGGGCTTCGCCGATCCGCTGCACGGTGTCGGGTTTGGGTTCATCACCAACTGGATGGAAGCCACCGACGACTTTCGTGCGACCAACATTATTGACGCGCTGCGGGCGGCGCTGAAGCCCTGACCGAGACAGGCAAAGGGTGGCTTGACTCCGGTTTGGGTCCATGTGCTAAATCCTTTTAGCAGACAGTCCGGGAGGGACTGTCCACGAAACAACAGGAGGAGGATATCGTGAGAGTCACGTCCCTGAAGGCGATCGGCGTCCTGGCGGCGCTTTCGGCCACCGCGCTGAGCACCACCGCATATGCAGCGGCGAGCTGTGGCACCGGTCCGGTCGCGCTAAACAGCTATTTCGAAACCGGCTTCCCGCTGCCGACGCGGCTGTCGGAGGAGTTCACCAAGCAGTTCCCGAACGTCACCTTCGACATCAAGGAAGACCAGTTCGCCAACCTCATGGAAAACAGCCCGCGCGTCCTCGCGGGTGACAACGCGCCCGATCTCATTCGCCTGCCCAGCATCAGCGATCTGGTGGTCGACGGGTTGCTCAAGAACCTCGACACCTACTTCACCGAGTTCGGCTGGGACAAGTTCCCGGCATCGCAGCTGGTGCAGCTGCGCATCAACGATTCCGGCCGCCCGCGTGGCGAAGGCTCGCTCTATTCGATGGGCCTCAACTACAGCCTCACCGGTGTGTTCTACAACAAGGCCCTGGCCGCACAGATCGGCATGACGGCCCCGCCGCAGACCCTCGCCGAGCTCGACGCGCTGCTCGAGAAGGCCAAGGCCGCCGGCATCCAGCCGATCCAGGAATGGAACGCGCCGAACGCCGGTCTCGCCTTCCCGCTGCAGAACCTGATGGGCGCGTATGGCGACCCCACGCCGATCAACGACTGGATCTTCCAGAAGCCGGGCGCCACCATCGATACACCCGCCAATCTGCAGGCGACTGAGCATCTCGAGAAGTGGATCAAGGCGGGCTACTTCCCGGCCGATGCCAATTCGCTCGACTACGGCGCCAACATGGGCAAGTTCATCGGCGGCACCGGCCTGTTCCTGTTCAACGGCGACTGGGAGTCGGGCAATCTCGACAAGCAGATGGCTGGCAATGCCGGCTTCTTCCTGATGCCGCCGGCCGCTGGCGGAGCCAAGCATGCCGCGATGTCGGCGCCGCTGACCTACGGTATCGGCGCCAAGGCTAAGAATGCCGATTGCGCCGCGTTCTTCCTCAACTGGGTCGCGACCAACGCCGACGCCCGCAAGATCAACGTCGACGTCGGCGGGTCCAATCCCGGTGGCCCGCCGG
>JBKJTB010000005.1:0-7640 GCA_046594305.1 Devosia sp.
CACATCACCTGGATCGAGCTGTACTCGCCCAGCATGAACAGCAAATAGGGGGTCGAGGAGTACTCGACCATGAAGCCGGCGACGAGTTCGGACTCTGCTTCCGGCAGGTCGAAGGGCGGCCGGTTCGTCTCGGCGAGGGCCGAGATGAAGAAGATGACGAACATCGGGAACAGCGGCAGCCAGAACCAGTTGAGGAAGCTGAGCCACGGCACGCCGAGCATGTGAGCGAGGCCCATCTCGTATTGAGCGGTCACGACATCGGTGAGGTTCAGCGAGCCGACACAGAGCAGCACGGTGATGATGACGAAGCCGATCGAGACTTCGTAGCTCACCATCTGCGCAGCCGAGCGCAGCGCGCCGAGGAAGGCGTATTTCGAGTTGGATGCCCAGCCGGCCATGATGATGCCGTAGACGCCCAGCGAGCTGATGGCGAAGATATAGAGGACGCCGACATTGATGTTGGCGAGAGCCCAGCCGGCGTTGATCGGGATCACCACCCAGGCCGAGAGCGCAAGGACCGACGTCACCAGCGGCGCGATGAAGAACACGACCTTGTCGGCACTGGCCGGAATCACCGGCTCCTTGAACACGAACTTCAAAAGGTCCGCGAACGACTGCAGCAAGCCGAAGGGGCCGACGACGTTGGGACCGCGGCGCACCTGCACGGCCGCCCAGATCTTGCGGTCGGCGAGGAGGATGTAGGCGGTGAAGATCAGCAGCGCGACGAGGAACAGCAGCCCTTTGTAGACGAAGCCGACTTCGGTGCCCCAGCCCAGAACCGGGATGCCGAGGAGGTAGTTGAGGGCTGCGGCGACGAATTCCATTGCTTACTCCGCCGCCTGCTTGAGACCGGCCTGCATCTGCGAGCATTCGGCCATGATTGCCGACGACCGCGCGATGGGGTTGGTCATGTAGAAATCGCCGACCGGCGAAGTGAGTTTTGCGCTGTCGGTCTTGGTCGCGCGGCCCGCGAGTTCGCGGGTGCCGTCGATGCCAGCCGAGACGATCTGATCGATCTGCGCCAGATGCGGGTACTCGGCGTACATCGCCGTGCGCAGGGCGCGCAGCGAGTTGAACGGCAGCGGCATGCCGAGTACGGCGCTCAGCGCGCGGAAGATCGCCCAGTCTTCCTTGGCGTCGCCCGGCGGGAACACGGCGCGCTCGGCGATCTGCACCCTGCCCTCGGTGTTGACGTAGGTGCCCGACTTCTCGGTGTAGGTTGCGGCCGGCAGGATCACGTCGGCGCGGTTGGCGCCCGCATCGCCGTGCGTTCCCACGTAAACAACGAAGGCATTGCCCATCGCCTTGGTGTCGTATTCGTCGGCGCCGAGCAGGAACAGGACCGACAGTTCGTCCTTACCGGCGAGCTTGACCTGATCGGCGGAGCAGACGCCGCCATTGTGGGGCACGAAGCCGATGTCGATACCGCCGACGCGCGACGCTGCGTTGTGCAGCAGCGCGTAGCCGTTCCAGCCCTCGGTGATATCGCCCATAGTGGCGCACTTGCTGGCGAGCGCGATGACGTCGCGGCCGATCTGCTTGTTCCAGGCGGCGCCATGCGAGACGGCACCTTCGCCAACGATGACCAGCGGCTTCTTAGCGGCCTTCAGCTTCTCGCCGAAACCCTCGCCGTTGGCGACCTTCGCCAGGTCGGAGATATTGCTGCCGAGGTACTCGTAGGCGTAGGTCAGATCGGCGTGATCGCCGATAACGGCAACCGGAATGCCCTTGGCGCGCCAGGCCTTGCGGATACGCGCATTGAGCACCGGCGCTTCCTTGCGCGGATTGGAGCCGACGATCAGGATCGCGTCGGCGTCTTCGATGCCGGCGATGGTCGGGTTGAACAGATACGCTGAGCGCGGCATCGACGGATCGATACCCGACATCGGCGGGCGCACGTCGGTCATGCCTGAGCCGAGCGCGGTCATCAGCGCCTTAAGGGCGTACATGTCCTCGACAGCGGCCAGGTCACCGGCGATGGCGCCGACCTTGTTGCCCATGCCCGAGGCCTTGATGGCCTTGGCAACTGCGGAGAACGCTTCATCCCAGCTCGCGGGCTGGAGCTTGCCGTTCTTGCGGACGTAAGGGCGGTCGAGGCGCTGCGACTTGAGGCCGTCCCAGACGTGACGGGTCTTGTCAGAGATCCACTCCTCGTTCACCGCATCGTTGACGCGGGGCAGGATGCGCATGACCTCGCGGCCACGGCTGTCGACGCGGATGTTGGAGCCGACGGCGTCCATCACGTCGATGGACTCGGTCTTGACCAGTTCCCACGGACGGGCCTGGAACGCATAGGGCTTGCTCGTCAGCGCGCCCACCGGGCAGAGGTCGACGACGTTGCCGGAAAGCTCGCTGGTCAATGCCTGCTCGAGATAGGTGGTGATCTCGGCATCCTCGCCGCGACCGATGAGGCCCATCTGCGCGACGCCGGCGACTTCCGTGGTGAAGCGGACGCAGCGCGTGCAGTGGATGCAGCGGTTCATCGACGTTTTGACGATTGGCCCGAGGTACTTGTCCTCGACCGCGCGCTTGTTTTCGGCGTATCGCGACGTGTCGACGCCGTACGCCATCGCCTGGTCCTGCAAATCGCACTCGCCGCCCTGATCGCAGATCGGGCAATCGAGCGGATGGTTGATGAGCAGGAACTCCATCACGCCTTCGCGGGCCTTCTTGACCATCGGCGTGTTGGTGAACATCTCGGGCGCTTCGCCATTGGGGCCGGGACGCAGATCCTTGACCGACATGGCGCAGCTCGCCTGCGGTTTCGGCGGTCCGCCCTTCACCTCGACGAGGCACATGCGGCAATTGCCGGCGACCGACAGGCGCTCGTGGTAGCAGAAGCGCGGAATCTCGGCGCCCGCCGCTTCCGCTGCCTGCATCAGCGTGAAGTAGTCGGGGACCTCGACCAGCTTGCCGTCAACTTTGATGTTGGTCATGGCTGCTTACTCCGCCGCGATCGACGGCACGGCGTCGTCATTGTCGGAACGATAGGTGTACTGGTCGATCCGCTCTTCCATCACGTGGCGGAAGTTGCGGATAAGGCCCTGGATCGGCCAGGCGGCCGCGTCGCCGAGGGCGCAGATGGTGTGGCCTTCGACCTGCTTGGTGACCTCAAATAGCATGTCGATTTCGCGCTTCTGGGCGCGGCCCTCGACCATGCGCTCCATGACGCGCATCATCCAGCCGGTGCCCTCGCGGCAGGGCGTGCACTGGCCGCAGCTTTCGTGCTTGTAGAAGGCCGAGAGGCGCCAGATGGCCTTGATGATGTCGGTGGACTTATCCATGACGATCACAGCGGCGGTGCCGAGCGACGACCCGACTTCCTTCGTGCCGTCGAAATCCATCAAGGCGTGACGCATCTTCTCACCGGGGACGCACGGCACCGAAGCGCCGCCCGGGATGACGGCCAGCAGATTGTCCCAGCCACCGCGGATGCCGCCGCAGTGCTTTTCGATCATCTCTTCGAAGGACACGCCCATGGCCTCCTCGAAGGTCGCCGGCTTGTTCACGTGGCCTGAGACGCACATCAGTTTTGTGCCGGTGTTGTTGGCTCGGCCGATGCCGGCAAACCAGGCGCCGCCGCGGCGCAGAATCTCGGGCACGACGGCGATCGACTCGACGTTGTTGACGGTCGTCGGACAGCCATAGACGCCCATGGCGGCCGGGAACGGCGGCTTCAGGCGCGGCTGGCCCTTCTTGCCCTCGAGACTTTCCAGCAGCGCGGTTTCCTCGCCGCAGATGTAGGCGCCGGCGCCGTGGTGAACGATGATGTCAAAGTCCCAGCCGTGGATATTGTCCTTGCCGATCAACCGGGCGTCATAGGCCTCCTGCACAGCGTGCTCGAGGTGATGGCGCTCGCGGATGAATTCGCCGCGGACGTAGATGATCGCAGTGTGCGCATCCATCGCGCGGCCTGCCAGAAGACACCCTTCGACGAGATGGTGCGGGTCGTGGCGGAGGATGTCGCGGTCCTTGCAGGTGCCGGGCTCGGACTCGTCGGCATTGACCACGAGGTAGTGCGGACGGCCGTCCGACACTTTCGGCATGAAGGTCCATTTGAGGGCGGTCGGGAAACCGGCGCCGCCCCGGCCACGAAGGCCCGAGCCCTTGACCTCGTTAGTGATCCAGTCGCGGCCGCGCTCAACGAAGGTCTTGGTGTCCTGCCAGCCGCCACGGGCGCGCGCCCCAGCGAGTGTCCAGTCGGCCTGGCCGTAGAGATTGGTGAAGATGCGGTCTTTGTCAGCGAGCATGCTTACTTCTTTCCGCCCAGGCGTCCGATGATCGCGAACCAGATGAAGATACCGACCAGGGCCGCGATAGCGCTCACGCCCCATTGCGGAATGGGCAGGTTCAGGGCGCCGGCCCCAAGGAATGCGACGATGAATACGGGGATCAGGACGGCGAGGCCGATCATGATCTCGCGACCCGTCATGCGCTGGCGTTGTTCGGCCATCACTTGGGGTCCTTTCCGAAGACCTTGCGGTATTCCTCGACCCCACCGCGCGCCAGCACTTCCGCCTGCTGCAGCCAGTTGTTCCGGGTGATACGGCCCTTGAAGCCGGCTTCGGCTTCAACCGCGTCGATCTGCTCGGGGGTGAGCACCGCGACCTGCCGATAGGTCGTGATGCCAATAGCATTGAGGGTCTGCTCGAGGACAGTCCCGACACCCAAGATGAGCTTGAGGTCATCCGCGGGGGCCGCGGGAGCATCGAACAGCTTCTTCGGGGCCTTCCTGGTCGACTTGCCGCTGTCGACTTTGCCGGCAGGTGACTCCGCGCCGGTGGCATTCTCGCGCATCGCGTTGTTAGGCGTACCATCGGCGTTAGCCGCCGCGTTGGCGGTCCTGCGCTCACCCTCGGCCTTGGCTTCGGAAACCTTCGGCGAATTCGCCGGTCCTTTGAGAGCCGGAGCGGACTCGGTCGCCGTCTCGGCACCCTTGCCGGCATTTGTGGGTGCCTGTGGCGCAGCCGTCGGAGCCGCTGGCGCTGCAGTGGGAGCCGCCGGCGGTGGAGGCGACGGGAAGGCCTTGTAGGTTCGCTCAGCGGTCGGTGCTTCGATCAAGGTCGTCGCCCCGCCCTCGGCCGCCGAATTCTTGCGCGCGATCTGGGTCCCAACCGGGACGGATTTGCCATTGCCCGACCGGAAGCTCTCGACGAGGCCCTCGAAGCTCTCACGGGTCAGGTCTTCGTAGGTGTCGTTGCCGATCATGATCATCGGTGCGTTGACGCAGGCGCCGAGGCATTCGGCCTCTTCCCAGCTCAGCTTGCCGTCGGCGCTGATTTCGAGCGGGTCGTGGGCGATCTTGTGCTGGCAAACATCGATCAGGTCACCGGCGCCGCGCAGCATGCAGGGCGTGGTGCCACAGACGATGATGTGGGCTTCGGTGCCGACCGGCTTCAGCAGGAACTGCGTGTAGAACGTCGCGACTTCGAGGACGCGGATGTAGGCCATGCCCAGCATCTTGGCGACGGCTTCGATCGCGGCGCGAGTGACCCAGCCTTCCTGTTCCTGGGCGCGCCACAGGACGGGAATGACTGCGGACTGCTGACGGCCGGCTGGATAGCGGGCAATGACCTTTTCGGCCCAGGTCTGGTTCTCCGCGGAGAACGCGAAGGCCGCTGGCTGGACGGTATCGGCGGCGAGACGACGGACGGACATTTAGCGATCGACCTCACCGAAGACGATATCGAGCGACCCGAGGATGGCGGAAACGTCCGCCAGCATATGGCCGCGAGTCATGAAATCCATTGCGCTGAGATGCGCGAAGCCCGGCGCCCTGATCTTGCAGCGATAGGGCTTGTTGGTGCCGTCGGCGATCAGATAGACGCCGAATTCACCCTTGGGTGCTTCGACGGCGGCGTACACCTCACCGGCGGGCACCTTGTAGCCCTCGGTGTAGAGCTTGAAGTGATGGATCAGGGCTTCCATCGACTGCTTCATCTCGCTCCGCTTGGGCGGGACGACCTTGCCGTCGGTCGAGGATACCGGCCCCTGCCCTTCGGCTGACTGCAGCAGATTGACGACCTGCTTCATGATGCGGATCGACTGGCGCATTTCGTCCATGCGGACGAGGTAGCGGTCGTAGCAATCGCCGTTCTTGCCGACGGGGATGTCGAACTCGAGCCGGTCGTAGCACTCGTACGGCTGCGCCTTGCGCAGGTCCCATGCGGCGCCGGAGCCGCGGATCATGACGCCGGAGAAGCCCCATTTCCAGGCATCCTCGAGCGACACCACGCCGATGTCGGCGTTGCGCTGCATGTAGATGCGGTTGCCGGTCATCAGGCCTTCGAGATCATCGAGCACCTTGAGGAAGGGATCGCAGAAGGCGCCGATGTCGTCGACCAGCTCGGGCGGCAGGTCCTGGTGCACGCCGCCGGGACGGAAGTAGGCCGCGTGCATGCGGCTGCCAGAGGCGCGCTCGTAGAAGATCATGAGCTTTTCGCGCTCGTCAAAACCCCAGAGCGGCGGCGTGAGCGCGCCGACGTCAAGCGCCTGCGTGGTGGTGTTGAGGATGTGGGAGAGCAGCCGGCCGATCTCGGAGTAGAGCACGCGGATCAATTGGCCGCGGAACGGCACTTCGAGGCCGAGCAGCTTCTCTACCGCAAGGCAGAACGCATGCTCCTGGTTCATCGGCGCCACGTAGTCGAGCCGGTCGAAGTACGGCACGGCCTGCAGGTAGGTCTTGGTCTCGATCAGCTTCTCGGTGCCCCGATGCAGGAGACCGATATGCGGGTCGACGCGCTCGACCACTTCACCGTCGAGTTCGAGCACGAGGCGCAGCACACCGTGCGCGGCCGGATGCTGCGGGCCAAAGTTGATGGTGAAGTTTCTGACGTCGGCTTCAGCCATCACTGACTCTTCTTTTCGTCGCCGGGGAGCACGTAGTCCGTACCCTCCCAAGGTGACAGATAGTCGAACTGCCGGAATTCCTGCGCCAGCTTCACGGGCTCATAGACGACGCGCTTGCGCTCTTCGTCGTAGCGGACTTCGACATAGCCGGTGGTCGGGAAGTCCTTGCGCAGCGGATGGCCGTCGAAGCCGTAGTCGGTCAGGATCCGGCGCAGATCGGGATGGCCGGAGAACAGGATTCCATAGAGATCGTAGGTTTCGCGCTCGAACCAGTCGGCGCCGGGGAACACTGGGGTGATCGAGGGCACCGGCGTCTCGTCGTCGGTGTGGACCTTGAGACGTATCCGATGGTTCTTGTAGGGGCTCAGCAGGTGATAGACGACCTCGAAGCGCTCCTCGCGTTCGGGGTAGTCCACGCCGCACACATCGATGAACGAGATGAACCGCGTCTCGGGATCGTCGTGCAGCATGCGGACGGTGTCGAGGATGGTCTCGCGGTGAACGGTCAGCGACAGCTCGCCGTAAGCGAAGGTCGACGACTCGACCCGATCGCCGAGGAGCGTCCTGGCACGCTGTTCGAGCGCCTCAAGCGGTGAAAGGCCGGTATCGTCCCCCATGACCCTGCCCTATCGCTCGATGGTGCCGGTGCGGCGAATCTTCTTCTGCAGGAGAAGCAGGCCGTAGAGCAGAGCCTCGGCTGTCGGAGGACAGCCCGGCACGTAGATGTCCACCGGAACTACCCGGTCGCAGCCGCGCACGACCGAGTAGGAATAGTGGTAGTAGCCGCCGCC
>JBKJTB010000057.1:0-3245 GCA_046594305.1 Devosia sp.
CTCGTCGCCGGCTTCGGCGTAGATCTCGCCGTCCTTGAAGTTGATCAGATCACGGGCAATGTACGTGCCGTGCAGATCCTCGTCCGTCGCGACCAGATGGGTCAGGCCGTCCGTGGCGAGCTTCTTGGCCTGGCGGGCCGAGAGCTTCTTGCCGCCCTCGTGCACGACCTTGAGGGTCTTGGCATCGATCAGATCGTAGGACGGCTTGGTGTTCTTCATCGACTCGGCGTCGAAGGGCTTCTTCCAGCCGTCACCCTTCTTGTTCCGCTCGTAGTTGAGCGTCTTGTAGTAGGTGTCGAGGATCTCCTCGGCATCCATCCCAAGCGCCTTGAGCAGCGACGTCACCGGAATCTTGCGGCGGCGATCGATGCGCGCAAACACGATGTCCTTGGCGTCGAACTCGATATCAAGCCACGAGCCGCGGTACGGAATGATACGGCCGGCAAACAGCAGCTTGCCCGACGAGTGGGTCTTGCCCTTGTCGTGGTCGAAGAACACGCCCGGCGAACGGTGCATCTGGGAGACGATGACGCGCTCGGTGCCATTGACGATAAAGGTGCCATTCATGGTCATGAACGGCATGTCGCCCATGTAGACGTCCTGCTCCTTGATGTCCTTGACGGACTTGGCGCCGGTTTCTTCGTCCACTTCGAACACGATCAGCCGCAGCGTCACCTTGAGGGGCGCAGCGAAGGTCATATCGCGCTGCCGGCACTCGTCGACGTCGTACTTGGGCTGCTCGAACTCGTACTTGACGAATTCGAGAGAGGCGGTGTTCGAAAAGTCGGTGATCGGAAACACCGATCTGAAGACCGCCTGAAGGCCTTCGTCGCCACGGCCGCCCTTGGGCTCCTTGACGAGGAGGAACTGATCATAGGAGGCCTTCTGGACCTCGATCAGGTTCGGCATTTCGATGACTTCGCGAATGCTGCCGAAGGACTTGCGTACCTTCCGGCGGCCATTGAACGTGGTAGCCATACCCGCTCCTATCTTTCTGTCGATGTCTCGAAAGCAAATGTCCAAAGCTCCGACTATCAGCCGTCGGCCCTCAGGAAATCTGCCCTCTCGAATGTGGTTAGGTGGTCGTTCCGCAACTTAAAAACTGTCGCCGAGGCCCCCAATGCGCCCGAGGGTGGCGAGAACGTATGCCGCTTCTATTCAACTTCGCGGCGAAAGTTGGGCAGCGCCCGTGGGCGCTGCTTCAGTTTATTGTCATCCAGCCCGGTGGGTGGGCTGGATCCCTGGTCCGCAAGAAGCTCGCCCGGGATGACCTTGGGGGGCTGACGCCCCTCAGATCACTTGAGTTCGACCTTGGCGCCGGCGGCTTCCAGCTTCGCCTTGATGGCTTCGGCGTCGGCCTTGTTGGCACCCTCCTTGACGGTCTTGGGCGCACCTTCGACGAGAGCCTTCGCTTCGCCCAGGCCCAGACCGGTGATGGCACGGACTTCCTTGATGACGTTGATCTTGTTCTCACCGAAATTGGTGAGGACAACGTCGAACTCGGTCTTCTCTTCGGCCGGAGCAGCAGTGGCAGCGGCGGGAGCCGCGGCAGCGGCCGGCGCGGCGGCGGAGACGCCCCACTTCTCTTCGAGCAGCTTCGACAGTTCCGAAGCTTCGATGACCGTGAGGGCCGAAAGGTCGTCTACGATTTTGGCGAGATCAGCCATTTGATGTCACTTCCTATTGTGTTTCGTTTTCAGTTCGAACCGTGGTGGCTCCCCGAAAGGAGCCGTTGGTCGCCTTAAGCGGCGTTGCTCTTGTCGGCATGCGCGGCCAGCACGCGGGCAATCTGCCCGCCTGGTGCCTGCAGGATCGATGCGATCCGCGTGGCGGGCTGCTTGAGCATCCCGGCCAGCGTGGCGCGCAATTGATCCAGCGACGGCATGGTCGCCAGCGCCTTGACGCTGTTCGCGTCGAGCCCGGTCTTCCCCATCGCGCCACCGAGAACCACAAACTTCTGGTTCTTGTCGGCGAATGCGGCCGCGACTTTCGGCGCGGTCATGGGATCCTTGGCGAAGGCGAGGACAGTCGGCCCGTTGAACAGGGCAGACATGTCCGCATTGTCGGTTTCCTTCAGAGCAAGCTTGGCCAGGCGGTTCTTGGCGACCTTCACCGTGCCTCCGGCCTGCTTCATCTGCTTGCGCAGATTCTCCAGGTCGGTAACGGTGAGGCCGGCGTTCTGCGCGACAACGATCGATCCAGCGCCCGACAGGGCTGCCTGGAGCGACGTGACGACTTCACGCTTTTCCGCTCTTTCCACTCTTAGTCTCCACATTGGATCCGGCTTTTGACCGGACCTCTGCCAATTGCTGCCCTCTCGCGAGGTCAGCGGTTGATGCCTGTCAACCGAGCTGGCGCTTGAGGGCGAAATGCCCATTCGGCGGCAACTGGCCTGGCTCGAACCGGAGGGTCGCTAGACCCATGAAATCCGGCACTCACCCCGTCTATTGCAGGCTCTCTCGATTTAAGCGCCTCGCGGCGCGCCTTGCAGTCTCGGACAGGACTTACCTGCTTGCGCAGGACCGGAGACGGGCGAGCCCGTCCCCAATTCGTGCTGGCGTCGCGCAAGCGCGCCGCCTTTGTTTGAATCGCGCGCTACGCGCCCCGCCTTTGTTTGAATCGCGCGCTACGCGCGCCGCTGTTAGGCGTTGATCGTCGACGGATCGACGTGGACGCCGGGGCCCATCGTCGAGCTGACGGCGACGCGCTTGACGTAGGTACCCTTGGCACCGGCCGGCTTGGCCTTCTGCACGGCGTCGGTGAACGCCTTCAGGTTCTGCAGCAGCGCGGCCTCGGTGAACGAAGCCTTGCCGATGCCGGCCTGGATGATGCCGGCCTTCTCGACGCGGAATTCCACAGCGCCGCCCTTGGCGGCCTTGACCGCACCGGCAACGTCCGGGGTAACCGTGCCGACCTTGGGGTTCGGCATCAGATTGCGCGGGCCCAGGATCTTACCCAGGCGACCGACCAGCGGCATCATGTCCGGGGTAGCGATCACGCGGTCGAAGTTGATCGTGCCGGCCTGGATCTCGGCGACGAGGTCTTCGGCGCCGACGATATCGGCACCCGCCTTGCGGGCTTCATCGGCCTTGGCATCGCGGGCGAACACGGCCACGCGGACCGTCTTGCCGGTGCCGCGGGGAAGCACGACGCTGCCGCGCACTACCTGGTCGGACTTCTTGGCATCGATGCCAAGGTTTACGGCGACGTCGACGGACTCATCGAATTTCGCCGTCGCGGTCTGC
>JBKJTB010000134.1:0-27441 GCA_046594305.1 Devosia sp.
GCGACATCGCGCTGTCGACCAATCTGCGCAAATGGGTCGGCGACGATGCCGCGTTTGACGTCGCCCCAGGCGTGCAGCTTGAACGCCTTGAAGCCGAGATCGCGGCTCATCTTGATGTAGCGCTCATACTCCTCCATCGTCGGCCAGGTGACGGTCGAGGCATAGGCCGGCACGACGCGGTCGTCGCCACCCAGCAACTGGTGGATCGGCATCTTCGCGTGCTGGGATTTTACGTCCCAGCACAGGATGTCCAGCAGGCCGAGCGAGCGCATGTGGATTTCCTCGACCCGGTCGATCTCCCAAATCATCCGCCACATGCGCTCGGTGAGCAGCGGGTTCTCGCCGATGAACTCGTGATAGCGGCGGCGGACAAGGTCGATAACCCCGTCGCCACGGCCGATTTCCATGGCGCCATAGAGGCCGCTGTCGGTCTCCATGCGGATCACCGCCTTGCGCGGTTTGCTGCCGCGCGGGATGTCGCCGTGCGAGCCGTGCAGGCCATCGCGCCAGATGAATTTCGGGCCGGGATCGTGTTCGACCAGCCACCCCGTGAACCCCGTGATCTTCATTTCTTGCCCACTCCCCTTACGCCAATCTTCACCGCTCTTCGGCTTTAGCTAGATGAACATACCCAGATGACGCTGCAGCGCGGTCGTGAAATGGGCGACCAGCGCCGCCTCGGCGGCATCGGGACTGCGTTCCTCGACCCCGGCAATAATTTCGAGATGCTCGCGCATCGTCCGCTGCGCCAGCGGCACGGTCATGCGCCGGTCGAGCCGCACCAACCGCAGGTAGGTGCGCATCCGCATGTAGGCATTCTCCGCCAGCGGATTGCGCAGCGCCGCGATGATCGAGCCGTGCAGCAGTGTCTCGAGTTCCTCGAGCTCGCCGAGCACGGCTTCGTTGATGCCGGATGTCTCGAGCTTCAGCGCCATCTCGAAATGGCGCCGGCGGATGGTCGCGATCTCTTCGTCTGTAGCGGTCTCGCTGAACACGCGAACGGCGGCCCGCTCGATGATCATGCGCAGCTGATAGGTGGACTTGGTCAACTCGGCGCCGGGCTTGGTGATCTGGATCCCCGAGCGCGGATGGATGGTGAGAATCCCCTCGGCCTCGAGCACCCGCAACGCGTCGCGCAGGGGGCCCACCGGAACGCCGATCAACTGCACGAGGTCGTTTTGCGAGACGAAAGCACCGGCGGGCAACCGTCGGTCGAACAGGGCTTCGAGCACCCGCGTATAGGCGAGATCGCTCAGCCGCTCCCCAGGCTCCAGTTCAACCAGCGCGATCGCTTTTTCCGCCACTTGTGTGTCCCGGTCCCATCCGCTATCGCTCGTCTGATATATCACTCGAATAACTTAGTCTATCAGAGGAATGCCAGAATGCGCGTCGCCGATTTCCGCATCACCAGGTTCCAATATGCCCGTGACCGGGTCATCGGCGACAGCCAGGTCCGTATCGAGGACATGCATGTGGCGACGCTGGAGCTGATCGCGGACACCGGCGAGGTCGGGCTGGGCTTCATCCTCAGCCTGTTCCATCCCCTGCCTGATCAGGCCGAGATCGAACGGATCTTTCGCGCCGAGGCTTGGGCGGGGATCGAGGGCCAGCCGCCGGCCGCCCTCGTCCACCGCGTATCGCGGCCGCGCGGCGGCAACCAGCGGGCCTTCTCCGTGCCGTTCCACGAGGCCCTGCAACTGGCGCTGTGGGACCTGGCGGCCAAAGAGGTTGGCCTGCCGCTCCATCAATTGCTCGGCAGCCGGCGCGATCGGGTCGAAGCCTATGCCAGCGGTCTCGACTACCACCTCAGCGACGACGAATACGTCGCGTTCTTCGCGCATGCCGACGCGATCGGCTATCGCGCCTTCAAGATCAAAGTGGGCAACCCGGACTTCGACTGGGACCTCAACCGGCTGAAGCTCCTGAAGCAGACCGTCCGCAAAGACGCGCTCGTCATGATCGACGCAAATGAAGCCTGGGGCGCCAAGGAGGCGCTGGCCAAGCTCGAAGTGATCCGCCGGGAAGGCTACGATCTGCTGTGGGTCGAGGATCCAATTCTGCGCGACGACCACGCGGGCCTCAGGATGCTGAAGGACGCCGCGAGCTGGACGATGATCAATTCCGGCGAGTATCTCGATGCGCACAACAAGCGCCTACTCATGGAAGCGGATGCCACCGACATCCTGAACGTCCACGGCCAGGTGACGGACGTGATGCGCATCGGCTGGCTGGCCGCCGACCGCGGCATCCCCCTCAGCCTCGGCAACACTTTCCTCGAGGTCGGTGTCCACATGGCCTGCGCGCTGCCCGAGGTGGCCTGGCTGGAATACTCATTCCAGAACTACGATCATCTGGTCGACCAACCCGTCGACATCCGGGATGGCTGGGCCATTGCACCCGACCGGCCGGGCCATGGGTTGGTGCTCAGCGACAGCGCCCGCAAGCAGTGGGCGCGTCCGCAGGTGCTGCCACGCTCGGAGATCGGAGCGGCGCCACTCAATCCCCGCACTGCAAGGTCGTGAGGGCAAGGTACCGCGCACCGGCCTGCCTTGTGCACAAGTAGGCGTCACCGGTCCGGCGACGCCCTCGGGCCATCGCGAACTCGCGACGGCAATAGCTGCGGTTCGGCGCGCTGCCATGGTACCGGCCCGCCAGTCGATGCGGCGTGACCGGACTTGGTGCAGGCGTACGATGACGGCCTTACGAGACCGTCGCGGCCTTCAGCTTGGACAGCGCGCGGATCTTGACCCGCATGCTCGCCGGCTTGGCCGCGCCGGGCATCATTTCGCCAGTCGACGGGTTGCGGACCAGCGTGCCAGCCTTGCGGGCGGCCACTTTGAGCAGCGATATCTTGAGGACGCCGGGCAACGTGAACTCGCCAACGCCGCGGGGATGGATCGAGCCCATCATCGCGCTCTCGATGGTCGCGAGCACACCCTTTGCGACGTCGCGCGTTACGCCATTCTTTTCCGCGATCAGGTTGACGAGCGCCGATTTGGTGAGCGCTTCCTTCACGGGCTGAGTTTTGGCGACGGGTGGCTTGGCGGCGGTCTTCTTAACGGGCGTTTTAGCCAAAGGAGTCTCCTTGAGGGTTGGGAAGGTCACGAACTGCTTCGCGGGCAGACTATCAACTCCATAAGGGCGCACCAACAAGAAGGTGCGGCAAGTCACAGGCTTGGCTAGATGCGGTATCCACCCCGATTGACCCGTCGTCCGCCCTTTCGCGCCCATGCTCGAGTGGCTGCGGTCGACTGTCTATTTCGGGCCAGCAACCGGGCTCAGGGGCAGGATTGGGCGCTCATTACTGCCGAACTGCAACGGCCGCCCGCTACCAGCGACTGAGCTCCAGTGGATTGTCGACGAGCACCTTTTGCCTTGCAGCGTCGTCGGCGAGCCAGCCGAGCGTAAGGTCCAGCAGCTGCGCATCGTTTGGATAGTTGTGCAGACCGGTGCTGTTATGGGGCCAGTTGGTGCCCCAGACGATGCGCTCCGGGGCATAGAGCGCGATGACGCGGGCCACGGCAGCGACATCCCCATAACCCGGCCCGCCGACCAACGATGATTCGTAGCAGCCGGCAAATTTGAACCAGCATTTGCCGCCATCGATGAGCCGCTTCACCGCATCGACTTCGGGTCCATCGGGCTGGGCACCAGTGAGAAATTTGCCGTGATGGTCGAGCACCCAGCGGCTCCGCAGCGCGGAAAGACGCGGCTCGTGCGTGAGGATGTGCGAGCCGTCGAACTGGACGGCCATGTACCAGTCGAACGCCGCGGACCGTGCATCAACGGGCTCCAGCTGGTCGAGCCCTACCGCGCCGCCCGGCAGGTCCATGATGCGCGCCCCAACCACGCCGGCCTCGCTGAGCCGGGTCATCTCATGGTCGTCTGTTGCTGCGGTAATCACCGCGACGCCGCGCGCGCAGTCGCCCATCTCGCTCAGGCCCGCGAGCAGATTGGCATTGTCCCGGCCATGCGCGTTGCCCTGGGTAATGATCACCCGATCGAGCCCAAGCCAGTCCATCACCTGCCGATACTGCGCAGTACCGGGCGGATCCTGCGGCAAGGCGATACTGCCCGGCGCCGACGCAAAGCCGGCCATGTACATGTGCATCTGGGTGTCGACACTGCCGGCCGGCAGGACCGTCCGCGGTGCCTCGCCGCTCAGCGTGCGGAAGGTCATGGCCGCAACCGGAAGCGCTCAAGCGCATCGCGATCGATCTCGATCCCGAGACCTGGACCATGAGGGATGGCGACCATGCCGTCGATATGGTCGAGCGGCGTTGTGACGACCGCCTGACGGAACGGATTGTCGGTGCGGTCGAATTCGAGGATCGGCTCGATCGGATTGTCGCGGGGCGGGTTGGGCGGCAGCGCCGCCATGAACTGCAACGCCGCGGCGATGTGCACCGCGGTGCCCCACACATGCGGGATGAGCCGCACATTGTGCAGCGCCGCGAGGTCGGCGATGCGGCGCGCCTCGGTGAAGCCGCCGGTGCCGGCAAGATCGGGCTGGATGATGTCGACGGCGCGCGTCTCGAGCGGCTCGCGCATGCCCCAGCGGGTGTGCCATGTCTCGCCGCCCGCTACCGGAATGGGCTGGCCGGCGCGCACCGCCCGATAGGCCGACAACTGCTCGGAGATCACCGGCTCCTCGAACCAGTCGAGATCGAGGTCGGCGGCGCGACGCCCAAACGAGATCGCCTCCAGCACGTCATAGCCGTGATTGGCATCGACCATCAGCCGCATCTCAGGTCCGACTTCCCGGCGCACGGCGCGGACAATCGCAAGGTCGGCCTCGACATCGAAGCCGATCTTGATCTTGGCGGCGTGAAATCCTGCCGCACGATGGCGCGCCATCTCGGCGACATTGTCGGTGAGCCGATCGACGCCGTCGCGTTTGAACGAGCCGGTGGCATAGGCGCGCACGCTATCGCGGAAGCGTCCGCCAAGAAGCGTCGAGATCGGGACACCGAAATGCTTGCCCTTGATGTCCCAGAGCGCAATGTCGATCCCCGACAGCGCCGTGACCGTCAGCCCGCGTTGCCCCTGGTCACGCAGCGCATTGTAAAGGACGAGCCATAGCTTCTCGGTCTCGAGCGGATCGGCGCCGATCAGCCAAGTCTTGTACGCTTCGACGACGGCTGCATTGGGCAGGGCGGGACCGAGGCACTCGCCCCAGCCGATCGTGCCGTCGTCACAGATGATCTCGACCAGAATGTGCGTCCGGCGTCCGAACCGCATGCTGGCGCTGGCGAACGGCGTCTCGAGCTTGTGGTCGAGGATGTGCGTTCGAACGTCGACGATCTTCACTTGGACACGGAAGCGATCAATTCGGACAGCATGGCGATCTCCTGCTCGGTCAGATCGACCAGCGGCGAGCGCACCGGCCCGGCATCAAAACCCTTCAACCGAACACCGGCCTTGATGGCCGAGACGGCGTAGCCCTTCGAGCGATTGCGGATGGCCATGAACGGGTAGAAGAAGGTCTTGAGGATCTCCTCGCATTCGGCCCGCCGGCCGGCACGCAGTGCCTTGTAGAACCGCACCGCAAGCTCGGGCACGAAGTTGAACACGGCGGACGAGTAGGTGGTGAAGCCGGCAGCCAGGTAGGCTTCGGCGAACAGTTCGGCGGTGGGCATGCCGCCCAGGTAGGTCAACCGGTCACCCATGGTGACCGTAACCTGCCGAACCAGCCCAAGTTCCCCCGAGCCATCCTTGAACCCGACGAGATTGGGACAGGCGTCGCAGAGCCGTTTCAGTGTGTCGGCCTGGATGATGGAGTTGTCGCGATTATAGACCATCACTCCAATCCCGACTGAATCGCACACGGCCTTCACGTGATTGAAGAGCCCGGCCTGCGGCGCCTCGATGAGGTAGTGCGGCAGCAGCAGAATGCCGTCGGCACCGGCCTTTTCGGCGGAGCGGGCAATGGAGATGGCGATCTCGGTGCCATAGCCGCAGCCGGACACGATCGGCATTTTGCCGGCTGCCTGCTTGGCCGTGCGGACGATCGCTGGAATTTCGTCGGGGGCCAGCGAGAAGAACTCCCCCGTGCCGCCGGCTGCAAAGAGCGCTGCAGCGTCGTAGCCGGCCAGCCAGCTGACATGCTTGCCGTAGGCATCGGGATTGAATTTGCCGTGCTGGTCGAATGCCGTGACCGGGAACGACAGCAGCCCGGAGCCGAGCACTGCCTTGAGGGTTTGAGGGTCCATTTGTACTTCCTGTTGTCTCAGTTCGCGGGAGCGGGGTGGAGATGGCAGGCCACCTTATGGCCATTGCCCTGATCGACGAAAGGCGGGTCGATCTGAGCGCAGACCTCCATGGCAAACGGACAGCGCGTGCGGAAGCGGCATCCCGAAGGTGGGTTGACGGGGCTCGGAACATCGCCGGTGAGGATGACGCGACGCCGGTCCTTTTCGACTGCCGGATCAGGGATGGGAACCGCGGAAAGCAGCGCCTGGGTGTAGGGATGGAGCGGCGCATCGTAGAGCGTGTCGCTCTCGGCAATCTCGACGATGCGGCCCAGATACATCACCGCGACGCGGTTCGAGATGTGACGCACCACGGACAGATCGTGGGCGATGAACAGATAGGTGAGGCCCAGCCGCTGCTGCAGATCTTCGAGCAGATTGACGATCTGCGCCTGGATCGACACATCGAGCGCCGACACCGGTTCATCGCAGACAATCAGGTCCGGCTCCGCCGCGAGGGCGCGGGCAATGCCGATGCGCTGCCGCTGCCCACCCGAGAACTCATGGGCATAGCGCGTCGCCGATGCCGGGTTGAGACCAACCAGTTCGAGCAGTTCCTTGACGCGCGCGGCTCGCGCGGCGCGCGGCAACAAATTGTGGATGACCAGCGGCTCGGCGACGATGTCGGCGACGGTCATCTTGGGGTTTAGCGACGCGTAGGGATCCTGAAAAATCATCTGCATGCGCCGCCGCATGCGCCGCATCGCTTCATCGCCGAGCTTGGTCAGATCCTGCCCGTCGAAGAACACCTCGCCCGAAGACGGCCGATAGAGCTGGAGGATGGCGCGACCGGCGGTGGATTTGCCACAGCCGGATTCGCCGACCAGACCGACCGTCTCGCCGCGCTGAATGGTCAGCGAGATGCCATCGACCGCCTGCACGGCACCGACGGTGCGGCCGAGTATCCCCGTGGTCACGCCGAAATGCTTGACCAGATTGCGAACATCGAGAAGCGGCGCGTCGAGCGTCATGCGGCAGCCGCGGAGGTGAGCGCCGCGCTGCGCTTGGGCGAGACTTCTTCCCAAAACCAGCAGGCGCTGAGATGGCCGGTCGCGACCTCCTTGAGCGGCGGACGGGCTTCGCGGCACGCGGGCCGGGCATAGGCGCAGCGAGGGGCGAAGGGGCACGCATCGGGGGCATCGATGAGATCGGGCGGCAGGCCGCCGATCGGCTGCAGCCGCTCCTTGCCACGTGCATCGAGCCGCGGGATCGATTGCATCAGGCCTACAGTGTAGGGATGACGTGGATTGGCGAAGAGCTCGACGGTGCCGGCGGTCTCGACGATCGAGCCCGCATACATCACCTGCACCCGGTCGGCCATGCCGGCGACGACGCCCATTGAGTGGGTGATCATGATCAGGCCACTGTCGTGCTCGGCTTGCAGGCTCTTCATCAACTCGAGAATCTGCGCCTGGATGGTGACATCGAGCGCCGTGGTCGGCTCATCGGCGATCACCAGCCGCGGGTTGCAGGCGAGCGCGATGGCAATCATGACGCGCTGGCGCATACCGCCTGAGAACTGATGCGGGAATTCGTCGATGCGCTGCTCGGCATGCGGAATGCCCACCATGCGCAAAAGCTCGATCGCCCGGCTGCGCGCCTGGGCCCGCGTCAGCCCGAAATGGCGGCGCAGCGACTCGCCGATCTGCCGCTCGACCGTCATCACCGGATTGAGCGATGTCATGGGATCCTGAAAGATCATCGAAATCTTGAGGCCGCGCACGTCCCGCATCTCGGCGTCGGACAGTTTGAGCAGGTCGCGCCCCTCGAACATCACCGTGCCGGCATCGATCCGCCCCGGCGGGTTCGGCACCAGGCGCATGACGGAAAGGCCAGTGATGCTCTTGCCGCAACCGGATTCGCCGACGACGCCGAGCGTTTCGCCGGGCAGCACGTGGAACGACACATCGCGAACGGCGCGGACAATTCCGTCCTCAGTGTAAAAGTTCGTGCTGAGCCCCGCTACATCCAGAACCGGCGTTCTCGTCTCGCTCATGTCAGGCGGCCGGCGGAAAGTGGATGGCGAGCATGGCCTCGGCATCAAGCGGATCGACACCGAAGCGGTCGCGGACAGAGTGTGCGGCGATGGCCTCGCTCTCGAAGCTCGACCCATCGGCCGGCAGGTCGATCAGCCGGCCAGCATGCAATGCCGACTCCCGGCACGCCATCTCGATTTCGGTGGCCTTGAGGGCATCGAGCGCAGTGAACTCGGAGCGCCCGGTTCCCCGCACTTCGTTGGCGAACTCGACAACGATTTCCATCACCACAGCTGCATCCCACTCGCGGATTTTCTTGCCGCTCACATTGCCCGGACGCAGTGGATTGGCCACTTCGATGCGACCGCCTGGAGCTTCGACGCTCGACGAGATCCACGTCCCATCTTCGACTACATCGCGGAACGCTGCAATGTGATCGGCTTTGCCGTCTCGGACCAGCGCCAGATCGGACGCAACGCGCATTTCGGCCGTCCCGTCGAGGTCCGCTCCGGCGGTGCGCACGATCGCGCCGCGCGTCCCGTCGATCTCGGTGAAGCCAGGTCGTGGCGTGCGGCCGAGGAGGCCCTTGGCATTGCCGGCCATGTCGATGGCAACGCGATCCCCCGGAAAGTACAAATGGCAGCTGCGAAAGGTCTCGCTTTCGTGGATGCGGTTGGCCGACTCGACGTGCCGCGCGGTCGGCATCCGGTGCGCAATCGCCTGCACCGCAACAGGATGGGCATCGTAGAAGCGCAGCCAACGCGCATGGCCGTGAAAACCCATCTGGTCATGGTAGCACGAGATGCGGTGCACATCGCCGATGATGCCGGACTGGCTGACGGCTTTGGCGAGACGGTCGAACGGAAAGCGGAAATAGTTTTCGGCCACGAGCAGAGTGACGTTGTTGGTTGCCGCCTCGGCCACCATTTGGCGCGCCTGCGTGAGCGTGCTCGCCATCGTGGTCTCGACGAGATGGTGGATGCCGTGACGCGACAGGGTCACAGAGATGGCGTGGTGCGACTCGATGGTCGAGAGGACGATCGCCGCCTCGATCAGATCGGCGTCGAGCAGATCGGCGAGGCTGGTAAAGGACGGCACACCCAGGAGCGTGCCGGTCTCGGTGGCGTTTGCTTCACCGGGCGTGCAGATCGCGACGATCTCGATCCAGGGTGCCAGCGGTCCAAGGATCGGCAGATAGAGCTTGCGCGCCCGCGTGCCGATGCCGATCAGGGCGCAGCGCAGAGGACGCGGCATCAGGCGATCCCCGTAAGCAGCCGGTCCTCGGACAGCGACGACGCGCGCAATGCCTTGAGGACGACGGTCCAGTCTTCGTCGGGCACCGGGATGCCCTCCGAGGTCCGCCGATCGAGTTCCGACCAGCCCCGCTCGCCCGGATAGATCGGGTTGGTGCGGCCAGGAAGAGGCGCCGCGCCATGGATGAAGCCGATCTGCTTTTCGACCAGCTCTTCGAACACGGCGGCAGACGCGAAGAACTCAGGGTCGAGCGCGATGAACATGGCGCCCTGCCCGCGGCGCTCGGGATCGGGGTGGTTGTGCGTGTCCTCGCCGCCCACGGTCGTGCCGGACAACGCGCCGGTCAGCAGGTCTTCAAGCGATGTCTCCCTCATGGTCCGCCTCGCACGAGTCCAATGACCTATGCCGCGCGGGGACCTGCGCCGCCTTGTCGGCTTGACGGCTTCCCGGCCCGCTTCGATAATGACCGAGGTCGCGTGGTTCATCCGTCGCCTGGACGACAACTGCTCGAGCCGAACGCCAAAAAAGCTGAATCAGCATGACCGCCCCACTCATCGCGCAGTTCAAGAGCAAGTCCGTCCGGGCTTGGCGCGCCGATATCACCGCGGCAATCGCCGAGCATGGAATGCTGCGCAGCTTTGCGCGCAAGGACGTCATCTTTCATCAGGGCATGCCCGGCAAAGCGGTCTATGCGGTCAAGAGCGGGGTCATCGAGACGTCGGGCCTCAATGCGTCGGGCCGCGAGGTGACGCTCTCCATTCGCGGCCCGGGCGAACCCTTTGGCTACTCCGAGGCTATGCTGGGCGAACCGCGGACGCGGCAGGCGAGTGTGCTGCAGGATGCCGAGATCTGGGAACTCTCCACCGACGCCTTCCTCGACATGCTCGCCGAACGTCCCGACATCATGCTCGCGATGCTGGGGAGCATGATGTACCGCGTCACGCGCACGAGCGAGATGCGCGCCGACCTGCGCGGCACGACGGCGTATTCGCGCGTCGGCTATGTGCTGCTGCAACTGGCGAACAGCACGGCGGACCTCGCCGCGGCCGAGCAGCCGCAATTGCGCATTACGCACGAAGAGATCAGCCGCGTCTGCGATCTCAGCCGCCAGACCGTCACCACGATTCTGGGCGAAATGCGCGACGCCGGCATCGTCGAACTCGGCTTGCGCTCGATCCGGGTCAGCGCGCGCGCAAAACTCGACGAGCAAGTCGAAAGCGCGCACAGCGACTGACAGGGCTCGCGTTGTCGGCCATGTGACAGCGCTCCATGGTTCTGGCGTTAGGATGGCCGCGACGACAAGATCCGGGACCAAACCGGCACAGGGGAGAGAGCATTGGCGCAGTATGTGCTGCGACGGTTGATTCAGTCCGTCTTCGTTCTGGCTGGCCTGACGATCGTGGTGTTCTTCGTAACGCGGCAGATCGGCGACGTGGCACGCCTGATGCTGCCGATCGACGCGACCGAACTGCAATATGTCGAAATGCGCCAGGCGCTGGGTCTCAACGATCCCCTGATCGTGCAGTTCGGCCGTTACCTGCTCGACCTCCTGCGCGGCGATTTTGGGATGTCGCTGTGGCAGAACGTGCCGGCGATGGATCTGGTCATCGGGCGATTCCCGGCCACGGCGACGCTGGCGTTTTCGACGCTGATCTTCTCGCTGGCCATTGCCCTGCCGGTCGGCATCGGCGCGGCACTCAGGCCAGGCTCGATCTTTGATCGCGTTGCGACCGTGGTTTCGATCTTCGGGCTATCGGTGCCAACCTTCTGGCTGGCGCTGTTGATGATCACCGTGCTTTCCGTCCAGCTCGGATGGTTCAAGACCTCGGGCTATGGCGGCATCGAATACCTAATCCTACCCATGCTGGCGATCTCGGCGCAGAGCATCGGACGGCTGGCGCAGGTGGTAAAGACCAGCATGCTCGATGTGCTGAACGCGCAATATCTGGTCACGGCGCGAAGCAAAGGGCTCTACGAGCGCGTCGTTCTCATCCGGCACGGCCTGCGCAACGCGCTGCTGCCGATCGTCACGATCATCGGCGATGAAATCATCGGCCTGCTCAACGGCTCAGTGGTGATCGAGGTGATCTTCGGCTGGCCCGGCATCGGCAAGCTGACCATCGACGCCATCGAGCGGCGCGACTTCGCCGTTATCCAGGCCAGCGTCATTTTCGTCGCCATCACCGTCATTGTCGTCAATCTGATCGTCGATCTCATCTATGCGTGGCTCGACCCGCGCATCCGATATTCATGAGGATGCCCCGATGAGCCTCGTCAACCCCATCACCACCGATGCCGGCCCGGCCAAGCCACGGCGCAAACTCTCAAGCTGGGATCTGTTGCGGCACGATCCCGTAGCGCTGATCGCCGTGGCGTTTCTGATCCTTGTGACGCTGGCGGCGGTCTTTGCCGATCAGCTGGTGCAGTTGGGCTGGCTGATCGACCCGATCAAGCAGAACCTGCTCGGACGCAACAAGCCGCCGATGATCCTCAGCAAGCTTGGCCTGCACCTGCTGGGGACCGATCAGCTGGGCCGCGACCTGCTGTCGCGCCTGATCTTCGGGGCGCGCATATCGCTGGGCGTGGGCGTCATCACCATCATCATTTCGAGCCTCATCGGCGTCACGCTCGGCCTCGTTGCCGGCTATCGCGGCGGGCGCGTCGACGACCTCATCATGCGTCTCGTGGATATCCAGATGGGCTTCCCGCAGATGCTGCTGGCGCTCATCATCATCTATGCGGCAGGCCCGAGCGTCACCAACCTCATACTGGTGCTGGCTTTGACGCGCTGGATGGCGATTGCCCGCGTTACCCGCGCGACCACGCTGTCGCTCCGCCAGATGCTGTTCGTCGAAGCCGCGCAATCGCTCGGGGCCACCCATCTGCGGATTGTTGTCCGGCATATCCTGCCCAACCTCACCTCAACCCTGCTGATCCTTGTGTCGCTGGAATTCGGGCGCGTCATGCTGTCGGAGGCGGGGCTCAGCTTCCTTGGCATGGGCATTCAACCGCCCAACGCCTCGTGGGGCCTGATGCTGGCGCAGGGCCGGGCGTATCTGGGCACCGCATGGTGGCTGGTGACTTTCCCGGGCCTCGCCATTGCGCTGACGACGCTCGCGACAAACCTGCTTGCCGGCTGGGCTCGCAGCGTCAACGATCCCGTCTATCGCAAGCGCATGGCGGCGCGCATCACGAGACATTGACGGCTTGTCATCCAGTTGACAGCTACAGCGGCCGGAATGAGAGCAGGGTCCTCGTATCCACAATCAGCGCCGCTAACGGCGCGACAGGAGGAGGTTGCTATGACGTACGGGGAACGACTGGGACGGGCGCGCTTGACGGCGTCTGTTGCCGGGCTCTTGGCGGGAGCCGTGATGGCGCTCGCGAGCGGCAGTGCTTTTGCACAGGCGAGCGGCACGCTGACGGTCGCCATCGGCGCCGAGCCGGCGACGATGCTGCCGCGCGACGCCTGCCGCTACGAGACGAACTTCATCACCGACAACATCTATGAGCGCCTGACGCGCCGCAACGCCGATGGCTCCGTGGTCGGCTGGCTCGCCGAGAGTTTCGAGCAGACCGACGAGCTCACCTGGCGCTTCAAGCTGCGCCCCGGCATCAGCTTCTCCAACGGCGAGCCGCTGAACGCCGACGCCGTGGTTGAAACCATCAAATATTACTTCAATCCCGATGTGGCGAGCCGCTGCCGCGGCGACTACAGCACCATCGCCAGCGCCACAAAAGTCGACGACATGACCGTCGACATCAAGACGGCGACGGTCGACCCGACCATCCCGAGCCGCCTGCTGAAGCTCTACATCATTGCACCCAACTGGCTGGCGACGACCAGCGATGAAGCGGCGGCGACCAGCGCCGTCGGCACAGGCCCATACACCTTTGCCGACTGGACCAAGGGCGACCACATCACGCTCAAGGCCAATCCGGATTATTGGGGCGAGCAGAAGCCGACGATCGACACCGTCACCATCGTGGCCCGCGGCGAAGCCGCCGTGCGCGCTGCCATGGTGCAGGCCGGTGAGGCGGATCTCGCGGTCAATATCTCGCAGGAACAGGCTGCTCCGCTGCCGAAATCGGTCACCGAGCACACCACCGAAGCCGTGTTCGTCCGCCTCAACGTGCAGAACCCGGTTCTATCGGACGTCAACGTGCGCAAGGCGATCGCCGAGGCCCTCGATACCGGCACCATCAGGGAAGCCCTCTATCCCGGCGTTTCCACGGCGCTGAACGGCCAGATCGTGCGGCCGTCGGCGCTTGGCCAGAACCCCGACCTCGCGCCCTATCCTTACAACCCGGAAGACGCCAAGGCGCTGATCTCCGCCGCCGGCGCGACGGGCAAGGAACTGAAGCTGATCGTGCGCACCGACCTCATCCCCAATGTCAGCGAACTGGCAGAGGCGATGCAGGGCATGCTGCAGGAAGCCGGCCTCAAGATCACCCTGGTGCCGATGGAAGCCGCCCCCTGGCGCGACCTGCTGTTTGCCAACAAGGACGGCCAGGAGCGCACGGACCTGATCATCATCTCGGCCAGCAACATCCAGTTCGACACCAGCCGCGTGATGAATTTCTACTACGGCACCGGCCAGCTCTCGCATTCCGACGACGCCGCATTCCAGGCGGAAATGGACAAGGCAGCGGTGCTCTCGGGCGACGCGCGCATCGCCGCCTACCGCAAGCTGTGGGCCGACGCCTACGACAAATACTGGGTCGTGCCGGTGTTCGGCATCGACTACATCCACGGCCTGTCGGCGCGCACCGACTGGACCCCACGCGACGACGGTTTCGTGTATTTCAACGCGATGACCCTGTCGCAGTAACCCTCCTCCCCGGGGGCGGGGCTGCGGCTCCGCCCCTGACTTTTTGAGGTTTACCGTGATCATTCTGCTCGACGATGCGTACCGTGACGGTGTTGGCACTCGCTTTGCCGAACACGAAGTGCGCTACTTTCCAAGCTCCATCAAGGATCCCGCCCAGCTCGCAGCAATGATGCGCGAGGCCGATGTGGTCGGGTTCCGGCGTGTGCTGCCCTTCGCGTTCACACCCGATATGGTCACCGCGTCGCCCAATCTCAAATTTATCCACCGCTCCGGCTCGGGCGCCGACTGGTTCGACATGGACCTGATGTCAGACCTCGGCATTCTGGTGGCGGTCAACAGCGGCTTCAACGCACCCAGCGTCGTCGAGCACGCGGTGCTGCTCACCCTGCTGACGCTGCGCCGCTCGCTCGATTTCATCGAGAGCATGCGCGATGGCAAATGGCTCCGCGACCTGCCGGGCGACCCGCCTTTCATGCTCAGCGGCCGTACCGTGGGCGTCATCGGCATCGGCGCCATCGGCAGCCGCGTCGTGCGCGCCATGCTCGGCCTCAACGCCAAAGTCCTCTGCTACCAGCGCGACCACTCGGTCACCCTGCCCGACGGCGCGCAATGGGCCGAACTCGACACAATCTTTACGACCGCCGATGTGATCACGTTGCACGTGCCGCTGGTGGAGGACACCGAGCGCATGATCAATCGCCGGGCTCTGGGGATGATGAAGCCGACAACCGTGCTGATCAACACGTCCCGCGGTCAGGTCGTCGATCAGGCCGCCCTCATCGAGGCTCTCGAAGCGCGCACCATCCGCGCTGCCGGGCTCGATGTGTTCGAGGACGAGCCGCTGGCGGCGGACCACAAGCTCCGCCACATGCCCAATGTGATCACCACCCCGCACGTGGGCGGCGCAGGCATCGAGATTTCCCACATGCAGGTCGAAGGAACGCTTCGCAATATCGACCTCTATGTGGCCGACACTTGCCCAGAGCGGCTCGTCAATTCGCAGATTCTTCGGTCGGCGCAGCTGCGCGCGACCCACCTCCAGCTCAAGGACTGATCAATGACCGACGCCATGCTGAGCCCGGCCGACTTCACCCGGTCGGTCGTGGCGGTTCCACCGATCGCCCTGACGGCGGATCTCGATATCAATCTCGACCAGAACGCGACTCTGGTGCGGCACATTGTGGCTGGCGGCGTCGATATCCTGCTCTATGGCGGCAACGCCAATCTCTACCACTTCGATCTTGCTACTTACGCCGATGCGCTGGCGATGATGCAGACGATCAGCGGCGCGGCGCGAGTGATCACCTCGATCGGGCCCGACTACGGCAAGATGCTCGATCAGGCGCCGCTCATCGAGCGCTCGGGCCTCAGAAATGTCATGCTGTTGCCCGTTGCGTTTCCGTCGGATTCGCATGGCGTAGCGGACGGCATCCGGCGCATCGCAGCGCGGCTCGGCTTCGGCGTCATCGTGTATCTCAAGCGTGAGAACTATGTCCGCCCTGAAGTCCTCGAGAAGCTTGTCGCCGAAGGCGCGGTGCGGTTCATCAAATACGCGGTCGAACGCGGCGACCCCGCCGACGATGCCTATCTCGATGCCGTCCTTTCTGCCGTCGGCCGCGAGTTGGTCGCAAGCGGCATGGGCGAGACGCCGATCGCCGATCACGTCGGCAAACGCGGCGTCGCGACCTATACCTCCGGAGCCGTTTGCATCGCCCCCGCCGCCGCCATGGCACTGCTGGCGGCGCTGCGTTCGGGCGAGACGGACACGGCAGCTGCGCTTGCCGAACCCTTCCTCGAATTTGAGCGCGTCCGCTCGCAACTGGGAGGCATCCAGGTCCTCCACAGCGGCATCACCGCCTCCGGCATTGCCGACATGGGACCGATGATGCCGATGGTGTCGGTCGTCAAGGAGCGCCTGATGGGCGACGTTCGTCGCGTCGTCGACGCCCTGCGCAATATTGAGGATCGCGTCCGCGGCTAGAGTTGGTCGGACAAGCTCTGGGCTATTCTGCTACGTGAATGGACCAGCCCAACGATCCTGTGCAGCCGGCCATTTTTTCGGCCTAACGCTGCCCTAACACGATTTCGGCTAGTTGAGCCGATTGGCGGTTGGTGCGGGGTGTCAGGGTGCGCGTACTGGTAGTTGAGGACGAACGGCAACTCGCCGACTCGATCGCCGAGGGACTGCGGCTCCACGCCATGGCGGTGGATGTCGCCTATGATGGCGAGGCCGGGCTCGAGCGGGCCAGCGTCAACGACTACGACGTGCTCGTGCTCGACCGCGATATCCCGCTCATTTCGGGCGATGAGGTCTGCGCGGCACTGGTCCAGTCCGAGTCCCAGACCCGCATCCTGATGCTCACGGCGGCGGCGGCGGTCGCCCAGCGCGTCGCCGGTCTCGGGCTCGGAGCTGACGACTATCTGACCAAGCCCTTTGCCTTTGCCGAACTCGTTGCGCGCGTGCAGGCCCTCGCTCGGCGCGCCCGGCCGGCTATCCCGCCGGTCCTCGAACGGGCCGGCGTCCGCCTCGATACGCACCGCCGCACAGTGCTGCGCGGCGATCAGCCGGTCGACCTTTCGCGCAAGGAGTTTGCGGTGCTCGAGGAACTGATGCGGGCGGATGGCGGCGTCGTTTCCGCCGAGCAGCTGCTGGAGAAGGCGTGGGACGAACAGATCGATCCGTTCACTAACGTCGTCCGCTTCACGGTGATGAACGTCAGGCGCAAGCTCGGCGAGCCGCAGGTGATCGATACGGTCCAGGGCGTGGGGTACCGCCTCAAATGAAGATCTTCGGCTTCCCCTGGACCATCCGTACGCGGTTGTCGCTGCTCTATGCCGGCGCGTTCTTCGCGGCCAGCGTCGCGCTGATCGCGTTCATCTATCTCTTCCTTGGTCAGGTGATCGATCAGCAATTCATGATCCGCACTGCACCGGGATTGCCCCCGCTCGAAGCGTCGCCGGATGAACTCGCTCAAGGACACCGCATCGTCGACGTCATGATCCGGCGCGCCCGGGTCGACACGCTGCAAACCATGCTGATCATCTCCGGCATCGTCGCCGCCGTCATGACCGTCATCGCAGGGATCATCGGTTGGCTGGTGGCGGGGCAGGCCCTACAGCCGCTCCGCGAGATCACTGCGACCGCGCGTCGCGTTGCCGACAGGAGCCTCCATGAGCGCATCGCCCTCGCGGGCCCGCAGGACGAGATCAAGGATCTCGCCGACACGCTCGATGCGATGCTGGAGCGGCTCGATCGATCCTTCGACGGCCAACGCCGCTTCATCGCCAACGCCTCGCACGAGCTGCGCACGCCGCTCACGATCGCCCGTACGCTGATCGAAGTCGCGCTGCTGGACGCCGAGGCCAACGAGAAGACCAAGCAGCTCGGCACGACGCTGCTTGCCGTAAACCAGCGGCATGAGAAGCTGACCGATGGTCTTCTCACCCTCGCGAGCAGTGAGCAGCGTGCTGCCGATTTCCACCCGGTCGACCTCGGGGAGATCGCGGCTCATGTCGTTGCAGAGCTGCGACCCTTCGCGGATAAGGCCGGCGTTGCTCTCGAAACCGAGCTGCGGGCTGGCATCATCCTGGGCGACGGCTTTCTCCTCGAGCGCCTGATCCAGAACCTCGTCGAGAACGGCATTCAGTACAATTCACCGGAGAACGCCTGGGTCCGTGTTCGCACCGGCACCGTAGCGGGAGGCGTCGAACTCACGGTAGAGAATTCCGGTCCAGCCATCCCCGCCCACGAGGTACCGGGCCTGTTCGAGCCCTTTCGCCGGTTGGCTGGCACTGAACGGCTGGCGGGCGCCGCCCGTGGGTCGATCGTCCGTGGTGCGGGACTCGGTCTCTCTATCGTGCGCTCCGTGGCGCGCACCCACGGCGGCGATGTGGACGCGTCGGCCCGAGAGGATGGCGGACTCGTCGTTCGCGTGCGCATCCCGGCGGCTCCCGAGGAGACGGCCTAACGGCGGCCTAATGCGCTGTTTCGTATCTCGTCATTCCCCAAGACGGAGATGTGACGATGATTTGCCCAAAACGGCTCCCTATCCTGCGTGCTAGCCTTCTGGTCGCCGCCCTTGCAACCAATACCGCCGCAATGGCGCAGCAGGCGCCGGCCGACCGCCAGGACGCCGCCCTCGCTTATTCCCAATGCGTGCGCGACCACGGCTATGCCGAGTTTCCCGATCCAGATGCCGACGGCGGCTTCAAATTTCTGATCGAGCAGGGAAGCGCACCACGCTTCAAGGCAGCCACCGCCGCGTGTCGCGATCTTGCTCCCGAGGGCATGCGCGACGATGGGGTAACGCCCGAAGCACTGGACGCGCTCATCAAGCTCTCGCAGTGCGTGCGCGAGAACGGCGTTCCGGAGTTTCCCGATCCCGACGCCAAAGGCGGGTTCGACCTGAGTAACACCGGCATTGGGCCCGGTGACACGCGCCTCGAAACCGCGATGGCCGCGTGCAAGGACGAATCGGGCCAGGGCATGCGGATCACCATCGGCGGATGACGCGCACCCGAACCATCCTCACCGGCGGAGCGATTGTTCTCGCCGCCGGTGCCGTCGCGATCGCAGCACTTCTGTGGATCTAGCCGTCGCCTCCAGCGGCTGCGCCGTCCGCAGTCCCGACCGCGACGGCCGAAATCATCCGCGGAAACCTCCGCGACACCAAGACCGTGACGGGCACTTTGAGCTATGGCGAGTTCACCGCGCTGCGGCCGAGCCTTGCGGATGCCTCCGCGATGGTCACCTGGCTCGCGCCCGTGGGCTCGACCGTCGCACGCGGCGCGCCACTTTACAGGCTCGACGGCCAGCCCACGGTGCTCTTCTACGGATCGGCGCCGCAGCACCGGACACTCCGGTTCGATCGAGATGCCCCCTCCCCGATCTGGGTCGAACGTGAACAGGCCCAGACCGCTGCCGAAGCGGCCGAATTGACGCTCCGGCTGGAACAGGGACGGCTCGCGGACGCCGAGGCTCGCGCGGCAGACGCCAAGGCCCGGCTCGCGGACGCCGTTTCGAGCCCGCCCACCATGCCCGAGTTCATCCAGCTCACCGGTGCCGTGATGGCCGCCGAAGCCAAGCTCGATCGCGTCCGCACGCTTTCCGCGGCAGAGCTGACCCCCACGATCGACGTGGCGGCGGCCGAAGCCGAGCTGGCCGCCTCCCGGGCCGGGCTCGATGCCGCGGTCCGCGCTCTGCGCAGGGATCTCGCCGGCGCCGGGCTTGATGCCGTGACGGCCCGCGTCGCTGTCGCCGAAGCCAGGGTGAAACGTGACGAACTGCAGAGCGCTCTCGAGGCGCTCACCGCGCGCACCTCCGACGATGCCGACATCGCGCAGCTTGCCGAGAATTTGACGGCCCTGGGCTATGAGGGACCGCTCGCGGAGCAGGTCAGGGCCTGGCAGCAGGCTGCCGGCCTGCCGGTCACCGGCATCGTCGGCCCCAACCAATTTGTGATCGCCGCAGGCCCCGCCCATATTGCCGCGCACACTGCGAGCATCGGCGAGACACTCACAGCATCCTCGCCCGATCGCGGCTCGATCCTCGACTATTCCAGCACTCAAAAGCTGGTCGCCGTTCCGCTCGCGGTTGCCGATCAGGCGCTCGCCGCGGCTGGCCGCACAGTCACCGTGACGCTGCCCGACGACACTGACGTCGAGGGCACAATCTCCGAGGTGGGATCGGTCGTGACCGACGGCAGCATCGAGGTGACAATCGCCATCGCCGACCAGGCCGCGTTGAGTGGGCTCGAGGTCGCGTCCGTCGACGTCGAGTTTGTGAGCGACAGCCGCAATGGCGTGCTCTCGGTGCCCATCGCGGCACTGCTCGCGCGGCCCGAAGGCGGTTTTGCCGTCGAGCTGGTGGCCGGCGGCGCCCGCGTCGTGGTTCCGGTCGATACGGGACTCTTCGCGGCCGGTCGGGTCGAAATCACCGGCGAGGGCATCGCCGAAGGCATGCGGGTCGGTGTGCCCGGATGACGTCATCGATCGTGTCGCTTCGGGGTGTCACGCGGGCCTACGCCGGCGGTGTCTTCGCCTTGCACGACGTCAGCCTCGAGATCGGCCGCGGCGAGCTTGTCGCCATTGTCGGTCCCTCGGGCTCCGGTAAGTCGACGATGCTCAACATCATCGGCACGCTCGATCGTGCCAGTGCCGGCGACGTCGAGATCGACGGGCTCGACGTCGCAAACCTCAGGGACAGCGATCTGTCGGCACTGCGCGCCCGCCGCATCGGCTTTGTGTTCCAGCACTTCCATCTGTCGCCCGGCGTTTGCGCGCTCGACAACGTCGCCGATGGGCTCCTCTACACCGGCGTTGGGCTCCGTGACCGGCGCGAACGGGCGGAGGTCGCCCTGCAGCAGGTCGGCCTCGGTCATCGCCTTGACCATCGTCCGCACCAGATGTCGGGCGGCGAGAAGCAGCGCACAGCGATCGCGCGGGCGCTGGCGCGCCGCCCGGTCCTGCTGCTTGCCGACGAGCCGACGGGGGCGCTCGACAGTGCCGCCGGTGAGGGCGTCGTGCAATTGCTGCTCGGGCTGCATCGAGAAGGCACAGCAATCGTCGTGATCACCCATGACCGCGATCTTGCGGCGCGCTTCGACCGGCAGGCCTCGATGCGTGACGGCCAATTGGTCGACGACCGAACGCGAGGTGCGCGATGACCGCGCTCGAGCCGGCAAAGCTGCTGGCCGTCGACGTCGTGCGGCTCGCCGCCTATGGGCTGCAGGCCCGGCCGCTGCGGGTTGTACTGTCGGCGCTCGGGATCGCCATCGGCATTGCAGCGATGATCGCGGTGGTCGGCATCTCGACCTCGAGCCGGGCCCAGCTCAACCAGCTTCTTTCCGAGCTCGGCACCAACCTGCTGAGCGCCGGCCCAGGCACCTCAATGTTCGGCGAGGCCGCGATCATGCCCCCCGAGTCGATTGCCATGATCGGGCGCATCGAAGCGGTGCGGGCGGTAGCCGCGATTGGGCTGCTCGCCGATGCAAAGATCTATCGCAACGACCGCATCCCTCGGGCCCAGTCCGGCGGCATGACCGTGCTCGCGGCCCGCCTCAATCTGCTCGACACGGTTGGCGCAAAGGTCGCCGCTGGATCGTGGCTGAACGAAGCGACTGCGACGTATCCGACAGTCGCCCTCGGGGCCCGTGCCGCGACGCGGCTCGGTATCGGTCCGAACCTTATCGGCCAGCCGATCTGGCTCGGGGGCCGCTGGTTCACCATCGTCGGAATCCTCGAGCCGATCTCGCTCGTCCCGACGCTCGACCTTGCTGCGTTCATCGGCTGGCCGGCGGGGGAGCGATACCTCGACTTCGAGAGCGATATCACGACGCTCTATGTGCGCGTCGGCCCCCGTGAGGTCGACGCGGTTCGCAGCGTTCTGGCGCACACCGCCAATCCCGAGCAGCCCAACGAGGTCGACGTGTCGCGGCCATCCGACGCGCTCGCAGCGGAAGCGGCGGCGGATCTGGCCTTCACCGGGCTTCTGCTTGGCCTCGGCGCGGTCGCACTCCTCGTGGGCGGTATTGGTGTGGCCAACACGATGGTGATCTCGGTGCTCGAGCGGCGCGCCGAGATTGGCCTCCGCCGTTCGCAAGGAGCGACCCGGGGCCACATCCGCATCCAGTTCTTCGGTGAGGCGCTGCTGCTGGCGTTGCTTGGCGGCAGCAGCGGCATCCTCATCGGCTGGCTGGTGACGTTCGCCTATGCCCGGCTGCAGGGCTGGCCGGTCGACGTCCCGCTGTGGGTCGCGGCTGGAGGCATGGTGGCAACGCTGCTCATCGGCGGCATCGCCGGTCTCTACCCCGCAATCCGCGCCGCCCGTCTTGCCCCGACCGAAGCTCTGAGCGCGGCCTGACTGCGACCGAAGGCGGCTGGCTATGTCTGCCGCGCCGAAAACACCAATCTTGCTGCCATCCCAGGCTGCCTCTGCTGATAATCAATTGTAGCTTTCATACTCGCGGCCATCGCCGTTACGATCCTGGTCCCCAACCCTGTACCCTTGGCCGGCGCGCCCGCCGCACGCCCCACACCGTCATCCTCGACCACGAGTTCGATCTGAGCATCGGGAAGCTCCCTGAGAGCCACGCGAATTTCCCCTGTGCCATTTGGATAGGCGTACTTAAAGGCATTGGTCACCCACTCGGTGACGACAACTCCCAGATTGATCCCGGCATCAGTCGGCAGCGACACCGGCTCAAGCTCGTAAACCAGGGCCGGACCCTGTCCATCAGTTCGCATCGACGTCTTGAGATGGTCGAGCAGTGCCGCGAGATATTCGTCGAGCATGACGACGCGCACGTCGTTCGATCCATAGAGCCGCTTGTGCACGAGAGAGATCGCGTAGATTCTTTCTTGCGTCTCTGCCAATGCCTGTTTGGCCGCTTCGTCGCCGATCGCTTTTGCCTGAAGGCTCACCAGCGACGACACCAGCGCGAGGCTATTGGCTACCCGATGGTTCACCTCCGATAAGAGGACCTGTGCCTTGTCCCGTGCCTGCTCGAGATCGGCAGTACGCTCGGAAACACGACGCTCCAAATTTGCATTCAGGCCACTGACCTCATCGCGTGCCACCCTCAATTCGCGTGTGTAGCGAGAAATGCCGATTGCTGCGCCGCTTATCACTGCGATGATCACCAGCGCCCCGATCGCCGAAACGATCCGCACCCAGTTGGCATTGGCACGCTGTTCTTCGACGCCCTCGGTCAGCCGGTCATCGGCGTCGCGGATGATCGCCGAAAGGAACAAATTGGCCTCGTCCATCAGGGTCTTGCCCGTATTCGCACGGAAAATCGTAAGAGCCTCGTCGTCACGCCGATCGCGCTTCAGAGCGATGGTTTGATCCATCTCCGCAAACTTGTCGGTAGTGACTTGCGTCAGTCGTTCCACTGCGACATCGAATTGGCTGACGGCCGCAAGCATCTGCCTGACCGCAACCAGTTTCCGCTGGGCCTGCGACTTTGCCGCGTCGTACGGAGCGAGATAGATCTCGTTGCCGGACACCATGAACCCGCGTTGCGCCGATTCCGCGGTTTGGACGGCCGTCCGTAGCTCTACCGCTGCGCCGCGGGTGTCTCGGGCCCCAATGGCACGGTCAAAGCTGACCTGCGCACGCTCATTCAGCCACAGCGTCATACCCACAATTGAAAGTAGCGCAACCAGCCCGACGAGCAGGAACGCGAGCGTCGATCCAATGATGTAACGTCCCGAGATGGCCATCGGCGCATTTCATGCCCGATAAACCCGGACCGCGCCATGCTCTTTGCTATGATGAGCAACGAGGCGACGATGGCACGATCGGGTCGTTCGAAAGGCGGCAAAGCGACGGCTTGGCCGCGCCTCCCTCCTCGAGCCCGTTCATTCGTGACAGGCCGAGGCCAAAGTGCTCAGATGTCCCAGGAACAGGGAGGCCTGCACATGTCTATTGCAGAGCGACGAAGTGGGCGAGATACACAGATCCTTCTTCTGTCAGCGACCCTCCTGCTTTTCGGTGCCGTTTCAGCTGCCGCCCAAGACGGCCCACCCGGCATAACCGAGCCGAAGGTCTTCCCGCCATTCAATCCAGTGGCGACCGGCTGCAAGCCGCCGCCCGGGCTCGAGCCCGCCATAGAATACGTTCAAGAGAACGAACGCGACTTCCTGCAGGGGGTCGACCACGGCTTGACTATGGCCGCCAAAGACCGCGGGCTCGGCTACAGGCGCGTTCTGGTCGAAAACGATGTCGCGAAGGCTGTGGCAGAGATCGAGGCATTTCGCACTGCGCGAGGTGGTGCGCTGATTGCCACCTCATCCGATCCGGCTGCCGTGGCCCCTGGCCTCAAGCAGGTGATCTGGTCAGGCGCTTTTGTTGGCACAATCGTGCCTCCGCCAGCGACCCTTCTCCTCAACGCACCGCAGTACGCAACCGGTCAGGCGTTGGCCGACGCGGCGATAGAGCACATCAACAGCAAGCTCGGCGGGAAGGCCACCGTCGTATTGCTCACTCAGGATTCGATGCAATATCTCGCGCCGCGGTTCGCCGCGATGCGAGACAGTCTCGGTGAATTGCCCGGCGTCACTATCGTCGCTGACATCGCCCCCAACCCGGTAAACAAGCAGGGTGGGGCTGCCACGATGAAACTCATCCTCTCGGCCGTCTCCGACGTGGACGTCGTTCTAGGGGGCGACGCCGTGGTGCTGGGAGCGCTCGAAGCCTTGCGGGCGGCGGGCAAGGACCGGCCCGATCAATTTCTCGGCGGCATCGATGGCGAGGCCGAGGCGGTGGCAGAAATCAAGTTGAGCGACAGTCCGTTCAAGGCCAGCATCTCGCTGTCATCGCCGGTCTTCGGCTATGCCATGGGTCAATACGCAGCCGACTGGCTGGAGGGCAAAAGCGTTCCGCAAGCCATGGACATTCTTCCCATCGCGCTAACAGCCGACAACATCGTGCAATATGAAGCCGACCTCGCAGATCCAGCTCGTGCATTTCACGATCCCAAGCGCCGGGACGTGTATCTGAGGATGTATGGCAATATTTGCTATGACACTCGGGATCAGTTCATAAATTTTCCCTGGTCGTCAGAGTCGGAACGCTGACAATCGCCGACACGCGGGAAGCCATCGCAAGGTCTGGAAATCCCCAATCGTGAGACTGCATTTCGCATCCACATTCAGGGGTCACGGTTGCCGACCATGCCAACACGAAGGCATTTCGCGGGACCTGCGGACGCCCGTGAGGACCACCTGTCCTCGCTACCGCCAGTCGCGCCCCTCGCTGCGGCCTTGGACAATAAAGTGATAGTAGGGGTCAACTTCTGCGTCGAAGAGGTCGCGGTACGCCAGGACATAGATCACCGGGTCGAAGTCCGCAGGCAGGCGCGAGTCGCCTTTCAGAGGAGAGGCGGCGATGAGCTCAGAGATGCGGGCGAACTTGTCGGCTTCCGGTTGCTCCCTCCTCAATATGCTGAGGTTGAGTGACGGGATGCGCGGCTGCGCGACGGCATTGGCCATACTCGCTGCATCGTAGATCCGCAGAAATCTTACTGGGAGCGTGCGCCACCGTGCGTAGTCCTCGTCGGCCTTGCCCGCATAATCGATCGGCCGGAACGACAGCTCGACCCAGGGTCCAAACAGCAGATGTCGAGGGATCATAAAAGGAAAATCGCGATCGCCAAGTCCGTCTGAAATCCAGAAGGTTGCAACGCGCACGCCATTCGCAAACACCGCGATCTTGCGAGTCCTGCTCCATAAGCGCTGCTCCGAGAGCATCAAAGAGAACAATCGACCTTCGGCATCCGGAAGCGGAACCAGGAGCCGGCAATCGGCTCGATCGGACCAGAAAGCGGTGTGTTCCGGTTCGGGCCAGCCCCACCCCGGGCCGCCAAGTTCGTCGATCACGTCGCAACTGCGCAGGTCGTAGATGTCGCGCGTTCGCGCCGCTGGGCCGAGAGGTTTCGACAGCGGGCCACCAAACCGGATTAGAAGCCTCTCCAGCTTGCTGTTTCGGCCCAGAAATTCCCATGCGCGATAGAGAAACGGATGTCGGAGCAGGCGGCGCTCCGGCCTCATGGGAGGACCAGTCCTCGGTCGCGTCCGGCCTCGGGCACCTGCCTTGGGCGCCCTCAGGCTTTGGGGCAGGCCGAGATCGCGGAGGATCCGACGCACCTGCGAGAAAATCTTCCAGCGGCCGGTTGCTGTAAGGAGCGCCGCCAGTTTTGCGGGGTCGCACACCGGTAGCCACTTCGAGCAATCGATGATGGACTGAAACGCGTCACCCCGTGTCCCCAAGACGAAGCCATGGTGCAAGGAAAGGATCACGGCGAACTCCGGACTCGGCGCCAGGAACTGCTTCCCCATGATGGTCATTGGCTCCGATGTTTCCCACATCTGCCGTTCGAGCCGCTCAGCGGTGTCGCCATCGTCAATGCGCCAGTGGAGATCGATCTCGCCGCGCCCTTTGGTGAAGTTCCAACTATCGCGACGCAGGGAGGACCGGTGTTTCAGCGATTCGACCGTCATTCCATATTTCGGCACCCATCCTTCGGCGACCAGGATGTCGACCGCCTGTTCAAGTTTGCCATACGGGACGTAGATGTCGGCATCCCCCATCTGCCGCGACGACCACGCGCCGAAGCGCGCGCATACCGCCAGCCCTTTGGCGATGATCACCGGCATGCTGACCGCGAGATGCTCGATCGCCTCGATGCTCGTCCCGGCGATCAGTTGGTTGCGTGTAAATGTCGACCGTGCCTTGCCGCGAAGTTTCTGCGGCAACGACAGTGCCGGCGCGATCGCACTGAGATGCTCGTAGACCGCGGTCAGCATCCGCAATTCCGGAACAGGAGCGACCTCGAGTTCGATCTGCCCTGCCCACTCCCGCCAGCTCGCCGCGGCGAGATCGGCCCGGGGATTTAGAGCGGCGTTGAGGAGCAGTGTTTCGCGAGGCGAGGCGACCAGCTCCATCAGTTTTTCTGCCGCGCATGATGGTCCCGGATCACTTTGAGCATGTCGACGCGCGCCGTGTCCCGCTGCCTGACGCCGATATTGTCTCCGTGTACCCGTCGGAGCAGCACTGGCGTGTCGATCATCTCGAACCTCAGGCCCATCGATTTGGCTCGGCTGATCCAATCCACGTTCGAGCCGTGCGCGACGTCGGTGCGAAACTCTCCGACTGCCACAACAGCCGTCCGGCGCAGCAGCCCGGTGGTGGGCATTCGTGCCGGGCCGGCGGCACCGAACGGCTGCAGAACACTGTTCGTGTTGACCAGGACCCCGAAGACCAGGTCAGCATTTTCGCCCTTCAGTTCGAAAGCTGCGAGCATATTGTTGAGGCGCCCGGGCGGCCATACGTCGTCGCAGTCAAGAAGCGCGATATAGCGTCCCCTGCTCTGGCGGATACCCTCGTTGATCGCGGCGGGCTGCCCGAGCGGCGGCCGGCTGACCACGCGAGGCCGTGTTGCGTGGCGGGCGGCCAGTCCGGCGGAATCGTCAGTCGAGCCATCGTCGACAACGATGATCTCCAGATCCTCGACCTGTTGCAAGGCGACGCTGTCGAGTGCTTCCGTCAGGTACCTTTCGCCATTGCGGACGGCGACAATGACTGAAACGATAGGTTCGCCCAATTGTTACACCCTGATTGTAGTCGAC
>JBKJTB010000349.1:0-4435 GCA_046594305.1 Devosia sp.
AGATGCCATTGGCTGGACAACAGCGGGTCGGTGGGAAGTGGCATGGATGTTCCCTTATCTGTTTTGTTCAATGATCTTGCCGCCGGGATCGGCGCGCGGGTTTAGTTCTCGGAAAGGCTTTCGGTCTGGACCACCAGCACCGTGCCGAGGCAGGTGGTGGTGATGCCGTAAAATCCGCTCAGGCTGACCCGTGCGCCGATCGCCACGGCAGGGGACAGGTAGGACACCACATGCACTACGCCCGCATCATCGCGTACCTGCGGGCAGTCCACCGCATTGCCCTGGGTCAGGCGCACCCCGGTGATGCTGATTGTGGCCGTCACCCCGGCCGCATCTGGGACGGATGTAGCATCGATGTTGATCCCGCGTCCGTTCTCGCTGGGCAGCGCGCCGGCGGCCGGGTTGAACGCAAGCCACTCGAAACCGGCGTCGTCCTGCCCGTCAGTGATCTGTCCGTCGTTCTGGATGATGTCCCAGTCGTCGAAGCCGTCGGCATCCTCGACATTCTTGGGCAGCGTGATCGGCACGTTCAGCATGGCATGCTCCCCCGAGGTCGCCGCGCTCTGCGCGGGGTCGGTGCGACGCGACGGATTTGCCCCGGCCGAGACTGACAGCACCGAAGTCGAGACGGTCAGGGCCGCGAGTATGATGCGGCAAGCTAAAGTACCTGGCCGCGCGGCGGCGCCCCTGCCGCGCAATCGTAAGAGCTTAACCATCGCAGAGTGCGGCGAAGCTCGCAATTCACGTCACCGGGTATGCTAAATCATCGCGAAGTCGGCGGAGGACGTCGTTGCCGCCCTGACCCGTGAGAAAATTGGCGGCGGCATTGCCGGCCAGCTGCTGGGCAGATTCGTTCCCGGCGAGGTTCATCGCAACCGTTCCCCCTTCATAGCTAAAGGACCTGGCCGCGCGGCGGCACCCCTGCCGCGCTACAGTAAGAATACTTAACCATCGCAGAGTGCGACGAAACTGGCAATTCACGTCGCCGGGTATGCTAAATCATCCCGAAGTCGGCGGCGGCGCGGGCAGCGGCTCCGGCGCGGGTGACTGCACCTCCTCAACTTCGGCCTCAAACACCATCACCCCTTCAATGCCTGCAGGCCGCACCGCACCGGGGCGCAACTCGACGGCAGGGATGTAGCGGGCTTCGATGCCGGGGCGCCTGATTACCTAAGCGGGAACGAGAGCGTCCGGATACTGAGCGGTGAGCTTCAGCGAGGCGGCGCGTGCGGCTGCAGAGGTGCGATGCATCAGTAGCCCGGACGGGGGCAGCTGGGTTCCCGGCCTGATCGGCGAAGGCGTTGTTCCTGAGAAGAACATGGACTTCCTCAAGATCCCGGGCGACAAGCCGGAATTCGCCAACACCGAAATCTACAATGCCGGCGCGACGGTCGTTCTCAAGGACACCCCGACGACTGAAGCCTTCATCAAGTTCCTGGCGTCGACGCCGGCTCAGACCCTGCTCGCGTCGGCCGACCATTGGACCGTCGCCAACAAGGCGGTGCCGTCGACCACCTACAAGAGCGCGCTGCTCCGTAAGACCGCGGCAGCCTACTTCAATGACGAAACTGCGCTCGTCGCGCCGCCCGACATCATGTCGAGCGCAGCAGTCGTCGCCGCGTTCAACAAGGGCGTCATGACGTACCTTGCCGATCCGTCGACGCTGGACTCGGTGCTGTCCTCCATCGAAGATGCCTCCAAGGGCAGCTGAGCCTTCTCCCAACGAGACTAGAGACCACGCGTGAAGAGCATTTGGTCGAGCATTCCCGCCCTGATTGTGATCGGCGCCGTGCTCATTCCGTTGGGGGTCTACGCACTCCTTGGGGTCGGTGAGAAACTTCTCACCGGCCTCAGCTCGGCCCGGGCGGGCCGCTGGCGGCCCTGGCTCTGGCTCTGGCTCGCAATGCCGCTGCTGATCGTGGGCGTCATTCTCATCTATCCCCTCGTCGTCACCATTTTGTACGCGTTCCGCAACGCCAAGTCGGTCGATTGGGTCGGCGTCAAGAATTTCACCTGGTCGTTTTCCGGCGACATGGTCGGCGTAATTTCCAACAGATGGGATAGTCGGCTGCTGGGTCGCACCGTCCCGGAACAGGCGGGGGGGCTGCGCTTCGAGCTGATGATAAACAGTGGTCTGTTTTGCGGCAGCCACAAGCATCAGAAGGGAAGCGCAGCATGAAGTACTATGCCGGATTGGACGTCTCGGTGAAAGAGACGTCGGTGTGCATCGTGGATCAAACGGGCAAGGTGTGCCGGGAGCTGAAGGTCCCGAGCCATCCGGAGGACCTGGTGGAGGTTCTGAAGGGTCGGGCTGTGCCGCTGGAGCGGATCGGGCTCGAGGCGGGGCCGTTGTCACAATGGTTGTTCAGCGCAATGGCTGAAGCCGGATTGCCGGTGATCTGCATCGAGACCCGCCACGCCAAGGCGTTTCTCAAGGCCCAGGTGAACAAGACCGACCGCAATGATGCGCGGGGCATCGCGCAGATGATGCGGGTCAACCTATTCCGGCCGGTGCACGTCAAGACGCTTGCCAACCAGAAGCGGCGGATGTTGCTGACTGCCCGCAAGCTGGTGCAGGAAAAGGCCATCGCTCTTGAGAATGACATGCGCGGGCTGCTTCGCAATTTCGGGCTCAAGGTCGGTGTTGTCGGCACGGTCGGCTTCGAGCTTCGCATCCGGGAACTCGTTGATGGTTTGCCGGACCTCGCCAGCATCATCGAGCTGCTGCTGGCCGCCCGGCGACAGTTGCGCGATAGCTTCACGGCCCTGCATCGCCAGTTGCTGGCGGTGGTCCGCGATGACGAGGTGTGCCGGCGTCTGATGACGATTCCCGGCGTTGGGCCCGTCACCTCCCTGGCCTTCACCAGCACCATCGATGCTCCGGCCCGCTTCAAGAACTCCAAGGCGGTCGGGCCCTCCCTCGGCTTGACACCCCGTCTCAATCAATCGGGCGAAAGCCATCGTGTGGGGCGTGTCTCGCTGTGTGGCGACGCGATGATGCGAACACTGCTCTACGAAGCCGCCCAGTCCCTGCTGACACGGGTGCAAAAATGGTCGTGGTTGAAAGCCTGGGCGATGAACGTCGCCATACGCCGCGACCTGCACAAGGCCATCGTCGCTCTGGCGCGACGACTATCGGTGATCATGCACCGGATGTGGCGCGACGGCAGCGAGTTCCGCTGGACCAGGCAGGATACCCCTATCGCCGCCTGACGGCACGCATCGCGCAAGACCAACAGGGAGAGACAACCAGTTCCGCCCGCTGGCGGAAGACGTCCTTCGCGGGACGATGGATGAGGTGAGTTCGATAGCAGGCTTGTGCCGATTGCATCATCGCGATTAGGACGCCCAACAGATTGTTCCACTCATTCTTCTGATCCCATCATGGGAGGGCCAAAGTGCCGATCCCGAAGAGAAGCGAGACCCGCGGACGACCTCAACGCCAGCAAATGTGGAAGAGCTCGAACACGCTTGACCTCAACCCGCCGAATAGAGAAGCCTGCTAGATCCTCGCAAGTGGGCTGAGACCAGGAAGGAGAGATATGATGCGGCTACTGATCATTGGGTTTTAGGGTCGCCTTCGCCGATTCCCAGGAAAAGTAGGATTTAGCTTTTAGAAAGTTGGATCAGAAGTAGAACAGCAGTCGACTCTGCTTCAACTTTGCCAACTCTGGGAACCGCCCGATATCCCAGACTATCTTGCGGTGATGACGATGGTCTTGGAGCTCGTCCCAGTCCGAGCCTGCCGGCCTCTCGCCGGCCAGTTCGAACCGCATTATCACCGCATCTTGAAGATCCAGGCGCTGGACTTCAGGACCGAACGGCCTGGCCGTGACCCGGGACCTCCAGCAGCCGCCGCCTGTCAGGTTTAGGGTGTCCTTAGGGCGTGGTGAAGTCGGTTATCGTGCCGGTCGCGAATATTGTGTCCAACATGTTCCAGCTGCTCAACCGGGGAGTGCCACTGAAGTCGATCATCCATGGTTTTGGAGCCAAGACGGCGCAGATCAACACGTATGTGAAGAGCCGGGCCCGGGAAGTCGATCTTGAAGCGGAGCTGCGTGCAGCTGAGGCCAAGAACGATACTGGACTCGCCTTGAAGCTCACCAATCAGATCCAGTCGATCCGCGATGACTACCGTCGTATGTCGATCTGGCCGCTGATCGAGGCTGGCGAGTTTTCAGCGATCTCCCAGGGCCAGGTGACGGCGGAAGATCTCGCCATTGCCAATGGCACCTGGTCGGATTGGGTGGACCGCAAGATCGGTGAGCTACAGGAGCCGCTGCGCACCTCGGCTCGCTATGCTCTCGTCACGAAGGATACGGCGTTGTTCCAGGGCCTGGCTCGTGCTGTGCAGTATGGCGACTTCGTTGCCAAGGCTGTGCTCTACGACGACCTGGTCTCGCGTAAAAAGCAGACCAAGAAGGAAGCGATCGCC
>JBKJTB010000446.1:0-26703 GCA_046594305.1 Devosia sp.
GGAAGTTGACCTCGCCGCCCACGGTGGGGACGCCCACGCAATTGCCGTAGCCGCCGATGCCGCGCACCACGCCATCGATGATCTGCTTCATCCGCGGGGCGTCGGGGCTGCCGAAGCGGAGCGCGTTGAGGTTGGCGATGGGGCGCGCGCCCATGGTGAAGACATCGCGCAGGATGCCGCCCACGCCGGTGGCCGCGCCATTGTAGGGCTCGATGAAGCTCGGGTGGTTGTGCGATTCCATCTTGAACACGATCGCCTGGCCGTCGCCGATATCGACGACGCCGGCGTTCTCGCCCGGCCCCTGGATGACGCGCGGACCGGTGGTCGGCAGGGTGCGCAGCCACTTCTTGCTGGACTTATAGGAGCAGTGCTCGTTCCACATCGCCGAGAAGATGCCGAGTTCGGTCAGCGTCGGCTGGCGGCCGATCAGCTCGAGGATCTTCTTGTATTCGTCGGATTTCAGCCCGTGGTCGGAAACGAGCTTGGGCGTGATGTCGGGCGTGTTGTCGAAGGCCATGGGATCCGCAAGAGTCGAGGGAGGGGCTCGATATGCGCTCATAGCCCAAGCCGCCCCGCCAACATAGACGAGGCGTGGGATTTTCCGGGGATTCCCGTGGCGGATCGAGCGCTGGATGTCACCGACATAAGCGGAGGCGGTCTGGCGAAGCTGCGGCCGCTGCCTGTACAGTCGGGCCGATGAGTATTCGTGCCCACATTGTGCTGATCGTCCTCGCCGCTGCGCTTGGCGTTGCCGGGTTCATGGCGCTGCTGGCGGCGGCGGTCCAGACCACCGATTTTGCGCTGCGGCGGGCGGACGGGGCGAACTCGCAGCTCGAGGCGCTGCACAATCTCGATGGCGCCGCCGGGCGTTATGGGCGGCAGGTCGTCGACCAGCTGTTGTTCGGCTACGACCGCGGCGGCGAACTGCAGACGGCGCGCAACGACATCGAACGGGTGCTGGCCAATCTGGCGCGGGTGACGCGCGAGGAGCTCAACCTCTTTACGGGGTCCGCCGAGCTGCAGAGGGAACTGCCCGAACTCGAGCAGGTGCGGCGGATGACGGACCTCTACCACGCCGTCGATGCGTCGGCGAAACGGGCCTTTGCGCTGAGCGCGTCGGGCGACGGCGGGGAGGCGGCGCGGGTGCTGAGCCGCGAGGTCGATTTCCGGCTGACCAACGAGATGCAGCCGCTGATCGATGCGGGCATCCGCGAGGAGGGGGCGGAGGTCTCCGAGCAGGTCGACGCACTGGCGAGGTCGCGGACGACGCTGCTGAGTGCGGCAGCAATAGCCGGCGCAGCGCTGCTGATTGTCGTGGCCCTGCTGGCCTGGCTGCTTGCGCGTCGGGTGGGCAGATCTACGGCCAGCGCCGCGGCGGAGGCGCGCGCGGAGATCGCCGCGCTGGACAGGAAGCTGCAGGCCTTGGAGGGATCGCGCGGGCAACTGCTCGCCGACATCGGCCACCAGTTGCGGACGCCGCTGACGGTGCTGCGGGGCGAGGCCGACGTGGCGCTGCGCAGTGCCGCCGGCGACCCCGAAGCGCTGCGGGTCGCGATGCAGCGGGTCCGGGCGCAGGCGGTCGAACTGGCGCTGCTGTTCGACGATCTCATCGACGCCGCAAGGCAGGAGTCCGAGGCACAGCCGCTGGTGATGCAGAGCGTGCGGCTCGAGGATGTCGCTGCGGTTGCGGTCGATGAGGGCAAGATGCTGGCCGAGGCGCGCGAGGTGACGATTTCGACGGAGATCGGCGACAATGGCGCCGAGGTCGAGGGGGATTTCCGGCATTTGAAGCAGGCGGTGATGATCGGCATCGACAATGCGGTGAAGCACTCGCCGCCGGGCGCCACCATCGGACTATCCACCGGCGTCGAGGCCGGCCGCGCGCTGCTCAGGATCGCCGACAGTGGGCCGGGGATCGCCAAGGAGGACGAGCCCTATCTGTTCCAGCGGTTCTTCCGTGGGCAGGCGGAGCGCGACCTGCTCAATCCGGGGTTCGGCATCGGGCTGGCGATTGCCAAGGCGATCGTCGAGCGGCATGGCGGCGAGATCGCGCTGCGCAATCGCGCCGAAGGCGGGGCGCTGTTCGAGATCGCGCTGCCGCTGCGGGTCGGCGCCTGATGAACATTCTGGTGATCGAGGACGACCGCCGGATTGCTTCGTTCCTCGAACGGGGTCTCGTGGCCGAGGGGCATCAGGTCGCCGTCGAGCTCGACGGCCGTGACGGGCTCGAACGCGCGCGGCAGGACGGGTTCGACCTCATCATTCTCGACCGCACATTGCCCTATCTGGACGGGCTCGAAATCTGCCGCATGCTGCGCGCCGAGCGGCGGCCGGTGCTGATCCTGATGCTGACGGCGAAAGCGTCGCTGCAGGACAAGATCGTCGGCCTCAAGGAAGGCGCCGACGACTACCTCACCAAGCCGTTCGCCTTCGACGAACTGCTGGCGCGCATCTTCGCGCTCGGCCGGCGCAAAGGCTCGATCGACCATGAGGCGCTGCTAAGCGTCGGGCCGCTGACGCTCGATCCGGCGACGCGGAAGGTGAGCCGTGACGGCCAGCCGATTACGCTGACGGCGCGCGAATTCGAACTGCTGCGTTATCTGATCGAGAATGCCGGCCGGGTGATCAGCCGCGAGCGGCTGCTCAACAGCGTCTGGCAGATCGGCTACGACCCCGGCACCAAGATCGTCGATGTCTACATCCGCTACCTGCGGGCCAAGATCGACCGGCCGGGCGAGGACTCGCTGATCCAGACCGTGCGCAGCGTCGGCTACATGCTGGCGGCCGGGTCCGCGGCGGCGCCAGCCTGAACTTCTCTCCAAATTCTAACCATCGGCTCAACCCCTTCAAACATCGGGGGAATACCGTCCTCCATGACGGAGGAGTCGACGATGATGGACAAGTGGCCGGCGATCAGGGTGAAGCGCTTCGAAGGCGAGGTGAAGTCCGCCTACGACAAGCGCAAATCCGAAATCGTCGCGATCATCAGCGGTTTCCGCAAGGGCCGGTTCGAGGGGACACTGGCCGAGCGGCTCGACGTGCGGCTCGACCAACTGCTGAGCGGCGATTTCGACGAGTCCCGCGCCGACCCATATGGCATCATCGGCTGGGAGCAGCGCCCGCTGCGGCCAGTCGTGCGCGTGGTCGAGGCGGCTTAGCGCAAGTTGCCCTAAACTCTGCTGGTGGAGGCGAGCGCCGCGAGGCGCTCGCCTGTCGTTCGTTCAGCGGATGCTGGCGAAGAAGGCCCGTACTTCGCCGGTCCACACTTCGGGGACTTCGAGTACCGCGTAGTGCCCGCCCACATCGAGCTCGGTCCAGCGCACGATGGTGTTGGACTGCTCGCCGATGCGGCGGATCGGCACTTCGTCGAAGCCGAAGACCGACACGCCGGTGGGCACGCCCGAATTGGCCTTGGGCGCCCACACTTTGGGATCATGGGCGTTCTCATAATAGAGCCGGATCGAGGAGGCGGCCGTGCCAGTGAACCAATAGACCATGAAGTTGGTGAGGAAGTCGTCGAGCGCCACGGCGTCGGGCCGGTCGCCGAAGCTGGTGAAGAGCTCGCTGATCCAGGCCAGCAGCCCCGCGGGCGAGTCCGAGATGCCGTAGGCCAGAGTCTGCGGCCGCGTCGACTGCACCACGTTGAACGCGAAGTGCTCGGCCATGAAGCGCTGCATCCGCTGCAGCCGGACCTTTTCGCGGTCGGTGAACGTCGCGATCTCCTCGGGCGAGATCGGACCGAAGGGGATGAAGCCCATCGTCGCGGCGTTGATCTGCACGCCGATCAGCTTGTCGGGAGCCGCTCGTCCCATCTCGGGCGCGATGATGGCGCCGGCGTTGCCTCCCTGCACGCCGAACTTGTCGTAGCCTAGACGGCCCATCAGCTCGATGAAGGCCCTGCCGATCCGCTCATTGTTCCAGCCGGCCTCGCGGGTCGGGCCGGAAAAGCCGAAGCCCGGGAGCGAGGGGACGACGACATCGAACGCGTCTTCCGCCTTGCCACCGTGAGCGACCGGATCGGTGAGCGGTCCGATGACGCCGAGGAACTCGACGATCGAGCCCGGCCAGCCATGGATCAACATCAGCGGCGTGGCATTCTTCTCGGCCGATTTGACGTGGATAAAGTGGATGTTCTGGCCGTCGATCTCGGTCGTAAACTGCGGCAGACGATTGATGGCGGCTTCGTGGGCCCGCCAGTCGTAGCCGTTCTGCAGGCGGTCGAGCGCCGATCGCACGTAGGCGTTGGTCGGGCCCTGGCTCCAGCTCGAACTCTCGACTTCGCTCGGCATGATTGTGTTGGCGAGCCGCTGCTGGAGGTCGGTCAACTGCGCGGCGGAAACCTTGATCTTGAACGGGGTGATCGTGGACATTTGGGCTCTCCGGTTGGGGGGTTGTGAAGACACCCCTTCGTACCGGCGCCCGGTTTTTGCTTATTGGAAGTTTCCGACAACCTCACTCGGCGGCACGGGAAATCTCTTTGGGCGTCTGCCCTATGATGGCCTTGAGCGAGTTGATCATGTGCGCCTGGTCGGAAAAGCCGAGCGCGAACGCCACGTCCACGGCGGGTCGCCCCATGCGCAGCAGCGAGACCGCCTGCTGCGCCCGCTGCACCAGCGTGAAATGCTTGTAGGTGAGGCCGGTGGTCTTGAGGAAATGCCGCTGCAGGGTGCGTTCGGACATCGCCATCGGATGGCCGTCGACGACCGAGGCGACGAGCGGATTTTCCTCGATGATCCCAGAGCGGATCAGGCGGTTGGCGAAGATGTCGGCATTCTCGAAGGTCGGGACTTCGAGCACATCGGTGCCGAGCCAGAACCGGTCCTTGCCGATGCCTTCGAGCATCACGCCCACATTGCGCATGATTTCGCCGGGCATCAGCGACATGTGAGTGCTAGGGCGGAACGAGATGCTTAGGATCTCGTCGCCCTGCTCGTAGTCGACGGCGTCGGGCCGGGTCGTGAGCCCGGTTCGCAACACGAAGCGGCTGCCGTTATGCTTGGTGAACACTACGAAGTCCCAGCATCCATCGGGCTGCATCAATGTCCGCCCCGCAGCCGTGAACTGCGTACGGCTGATGCCGGCGACAACCGGCGCGTCGACCTCCCGCGATGTGACGACGAAGCTCATGCGGCGAAACAATAGCGCGGCTGTCCGGCCAGTGCTAGGCGAGGTCGAGCCCGTAGGCTTTCAGCGTTTTGAGATCGGTGTAGCGCAGCGCGCCTTCATGCGTGCTCAGCAGGACCACGCGCGGTGCTTTGCCGTGCTGCAGCGCTTCGACCCAGCGCGGGGCAAGCAGGCACCAGCGGTCGCCCGGTTTCAGGCCGGGGAAGCCGAATTCGGGGCGCGGCGTCGACAGATCGTTGCCGGCCGATTTGCTGAAGGCGAGGAAGTCGGCGGTCGCTTCGATGCACACGAGATGGCGCGCCGAGCCGTCCTGCCCGGCGTGGCAATGACCGTCGCGAAAGAAGCCGGTGAGCGGATTGTCGGAGCAGGGCTGCAGCGGCTCGCCGAGAACGTTGCGTTCCTCGCTCATGTGGACTTCGGCAGTTTTCCCGCGAGCACCCGGTCGAGCCCGAGCACGATCAGATAGATCACGAGCAGGCCGACGAAGATGAGCACGCAGTTGAGTGCCACCACGGGGTAGCCCAGCGTCGTCGCATTGAGGATGGGGTAGGGGTACTGGTCGATCACCGCGCCACGCACCATCGCCCAGACCAGCCAGATCAGCGTCGGCAGCAGCATGATCGGGAGGTTGCCGAGCTTCAGCTTGCCCTTGGGCTCGAACAGGATCCACCACAGGACGTAGAGCGCCGGCGCCACGTAATGCAGCAGCGTATCGCAAAGGCTCGCAAGGCCGGTCAGTTCCTGCAGATTGGCGAGCAGGAAATGGACGACGAGGGTGACCAGCACGATGGCGCCGGCCATCATGCCGCGCGTCACCGGGCTTCGCCACCAGCCGAGCCAGCCGGCCGTGGTCAGGTCGCTGAGGTAGACCAGCACCAGCATGATGTTGGTGAGGATGGTGTAAAAGGTAAAGAGGAACACCAGCGTGCCGGCGAGGCTTTCGCCTTGGCCAAGCTTCAGACTGAGCGTGACGTAGAACTGCAGCACCAGCGCGCCGGCGCCGAGCAGAAATCCGATCCAGGTGACTGCAGTCTTCATTGGAACCCCCGTCAGGCGTGACGCCGCCATCGGGCGATAAGACCGTCAATGAAGATCAGGAGCAAGTCGAAGATCGCGACGAGCACAACAAGCACGCCGACGCTGATGGCAACCGCGACATAGCCGCCGGGCGGCTGGCCGGGGATGGCGAACCCGGGATCGAGGATGGTGTAGGGGAATTCGCCGGCGAGCAGGCCGCGCAGTTCGATGTAGGCGACATAGGCGAGGCCGGGCGCCAGCATCAGCAGCAGGTGTCGATAGCGCAGCGCGCCGTGGCTCGAGAACACGCCCCACCAGACGAGGAACAGCACCGGCGTAACGTAGTGCAGCAACACGTTGGACACGTCGATCGCGTCCGGCAGCTCAGGCAGATAGGGCGCCAGCATGAAGTGATAGAAGAACATCACCAGCATCATGATGCCCGCCATGCCGCCCCTGGTCACCGGATCGCGGAACCAGCCCATCCAGCGCGCGCCCGTGAGGTCGGCGACATAGATCAGCAGCAGCACCGTATTGCTGAGGTTGGTGAGGAAGCTCCAGTAGTAGACGAGGAAGCTGATGAGCGGCCGGTTCTGCGGCGGCCCCATCACTCCAGCGATGACGTAGAAATCGAGCGCCAACCCGATCACGCCAATGACGATGGCGAGGAGGGCGAACGGGAGTCGGAGCGGCATCAACTGGTATCCCATTTCTTGGTCTTGACGCGTGCAAGAATGTAAACTATAGTTTACGTATGATCGAAGTCCGCTTCAGCGAGATTTTCACTGAATGGCTGGCCGGATTGGCCGATGAGCGTGCGGCCGCGCGCGTCGTCCTCCGTATCCGCCGTCTCGAAATGGGCAATGCGGGCGACGTGAAGTCGGTAGGCGATGGTGTCAGCGAATTGCGCATCACATATGGCCCTGGGTATCGGCTCTACTTCACGAAACTGGGGCGCGAGATCGTCATGCTCCTGTGTGGAGGCGAAAAATCATCACAGCGGCGAGACATCGCATTGGCGAAACGAATGATGAAGGAACTCTAGGAATGGCCCTCAAGACGACCCGATTTGATGTTCAGGACCACCTCAAGACGCCCGAACAGCGAGCAGCTTATCTCGAAGCCGCTTTCGAGGATGGTGACCCTGCGGCAATTACCCTCGCGCTTCGCGATGTGGCTAGCGCCATCGGCATGTCCGATGTCGCTAAGAGGGCCGGGATCTCCCGCATGGGCCTCTACAAGGCTCTGGGCGAGAAAGGCGATCCCCGCCTGTCCACGCTGCTGGGTATTGCCAAATCGTTTGGCCTCAGCCTGTCGATCAAGGCCTGATTCAAGATTGTTAAGCGAGAGCGGGATTGCGCCAACGCAGACGCTCACGCGACCTGAAGCAAATTCGAGAACAGCGCGCGCCCATCGATGCCGCCATGGGCGGTTTCGATCAAATTCTCGGGGTGCGGCATCAGGCCGAGGACGTTTTTGTCGCGGTTGAAGACGCCGGCGATGTCGGCCACCGAGCCGTTGGGGTTGGTGCCGTCGGCATAGGTGAAGGCGACCTGGTCGTTGTCCTGCAGCGAGGCGAGGGTTGGTGCGTCGACGAAGTAGTTGCCGTCATGGTGGGCGACGGGCGTCGTTATGATCTCGCCCGGATCGTAGCCGCCAGTGAAGCGCGTGTAGTGGTTCTCGACCTTGAGTTTGACCTCGCGGCAGACGAAGCGGAGCGAGGCGTTGCGCATCAGCACGCCCGGCAGCAGCCCGGCTTCGGTGAGGATCTGGAAGCCGTTGCAGACGCCCAGCACATGCACGCCGCGCGAGGCCTTGCCGCGAACTGCCTGCATGATCGGCGAGCGGGCGGCGATGGCGCCGGCGCGCAGATAATCGCCGTAGGAAAAGCCGCCGGGGATGACGATGAGATCGACATCGGGGATGTCGGTGTCCTTGTGCCAGACCACGATTGGCGGCACGCCGCCGATGCTGGTCAGCGCAGCGATCATGTCGCGGTCGCGATTGAGGCCGGGGAAGACGACGACGGCAGACTTCTTGGGCCGACTACTGGCGAGTCGGCCGGGGAAATGCAAGTGGAGGGAGGGTCGCAGGGCGCGATGTTTGGGGATGGAGCAGCAGCGTGATCTCGGCATTCGTGGCGGCACTGATCGGGGTGATGGCAGCGCAGGCGTCGCCCGGGCCTAACATGATGGCGGTGGCCGGCGCGGCGCTGGCGCAGGGACGCCGCACGTCGCTGCTGGTGGTCAGCGGCATCGCCAGCGGCTCGCTGGTCTGGGCCGCGGCGACGGCTTTTGGGCTGGGCGAATTGTTCCGCCGGTTTCCGCAGTTGCTGACCGCGCTGATGTTCCTCGGCGCCGCCTATCTCCTGTGGCTGGCGGTGCGTTCGCTGCTCTCGGCGTGGCGCGGCGACACCACGGCGCTCAAGGCCAATACCGAGCATCTGGCGCCCCTCTCGGCGTGGCGGCGCGGCCTGCTGGTGGTGCTCACCAATCCCAAGGCGGCGCTGATGTGGTCGGCGATCGCGACCTTCCTGTTCGGCGCCGGTCTGCCGATGCTGGCGGTCCTCGCCTTCGGTCCGCTGGTCGCGATCAGCGCCATCCTGATCTACGGCGCTTACGGGCTGATCTTCTCGTCGCGCCTCGCGGGCGAATTCTACCAGCGCTTCGCGCGCGCCATCGAGTTCGTGTTCGGCGCGGCGTTCGGCTGTCTTGGCGGGCTGTTGGTGCTGGCGGGCATCAGGGCCTTGCGGCCCTGATCATTCGGCGGGAACGGTCGCCGGCTGATAGCTCCGGCTACCCTTCGTGCCCGGCAGATGCGCCCAGGCCGGGCGCTCGAACAGGAACTTGCCGCGGCCGGTCCACTGGACCAGCGCGTAAAGCGCGATCGAGGCGCCGATGGCGACGAGCATGACGATGAGGCTCGAGAGCGTCACGTCATCGATGAGGCCGATCTTGCCCAGCGCGATACGGGCGAACGACATCGGCAGCACGAACACCAGATAGACCACGATCGAGTGTTCGCCGAGCCAGCGCAGCCAGCCGGTAAAGGGCAGGCGGCTGATGAGGGCGGCGGCGACGCAGAGGGCGAAGGAGCCGATCAGTGCGAGAGCGAGGTGGAGGCCGGGGAGGGCCGCGTAGCCCATCTGGATGTGCTCGGGGAGCACGGCGTAGCCGGGCGAGAACACCAGGGCAGCATTGACCATCGCATAGAGGAACAGCGCGGCGAGCGTGACGCCGATATGCTTCATCGCGAGTTCGACGGCACGGAAGATCCACGGCGCGAAGAAATAGCCGGCGTAGAAATAGACGAAGTACTCGGCGAACTGGTCGACGAGGTAGCTGCCGGTTGCGATGGGCAGCATCTGGAGCGCCGCGCCGAAGGCGAACACCAGCCAGCGCGGCGCCTTGAGCTCGTAGAACAGTTTTGCGGTGAGGCTGAAGGCGGCCAGCAGATAGATGAACCACAGGACGCCATAGGGCTCGACGATCGCCCACAGCAGATAGCTCGCGGCAGTGAGCGGATCGGCGCTCATGATGGCGGTCTTGAGCACAATGTGGATCACCGCCCACAGCGCGTAGAAATAGAGGTAATGGACGACCCGGCGGTCGGCGTACGACTTCCAGTTGCGCGCCAGCACCTGATCGAGGAACAGCCCCGAGATCAGGAAGAATTCCGGCATCCGGAACGGCGTCGCAAAGCCGATGACATAGTGGAAGAGGCCGACGCCCTCGGCGTCCTGTCCGACATTGAAGACGGAATACATCATCACCACGAGGATGATGGAAATCCCCTTGGCGGAATCGACCCAGTTCAGACGTTCGTTCGTACCAGACATAGCCGCATAGCCCAGGTTGGTGTCCCGGACATAAGGCAATCCAGCCGACAACGCCCGCACTATGCCGTGCGAGGGTTAGCCGATTTGCTTAACAGGTAAAGTTGGAGCGATCAGAGACCGACCGGGACCGACGCGTAGGCCGCAAACATCACGCCCAGCGTGAGGAAAAACAGGACGGAGAGCGAAAAGGTCTTGATCATTTGGGGCCGGCTTACTGGTCTGAAGGGAGCACTACGCTGCGCCCGGCTTTTATGGGGTCGTGCCGGTTAAGGCGGATTGCACCGGTTTGGTTAATTGACCGGTAACGCTCACACTTTGTCGGCGGTTGTGCGTATGGCGGCCTGCGGCTGAACGCGGGCTGAACGGCGGAGGGCCACCCGCTCGATCGCATCAGCAGCAGCCGAACTGCCGCCGCCGGCCCGCAGGGTTTCGCCGAGGCGCTTCGACTCGGCGCGATAGCTTGGGTCGGCCATCACCGTCTCGAGCGCCGTGCGAAGCTCGGGTCCGGTGACCTCGCGGCCATAGCAGCGGTCGTCGAGGACGAGGGCTGCGCCTTGCGCGGCCCGGGCGTTGCGCAACTGCTCGAAATGCTGCGGCACGCCGACCATCGGCACGCCGTGCCAGAGCCCTTCGTGGACGCTGCCGAGGCCGCCATGCGTGATGAACGCCGCGGCGCGCTCGAGTAGCGGCAGCTGCGGATAGGTGGGGACGACGATGAAATTTTCGGGCGGCGTGCCCAAGCGCGACGGGTCGCTGCCGGGACCGGCGGCGAGAACGAACTGCGCCGGAAAGTCGGCGAACGTTTCCATCACCATGCGGAAGAAAGCGTCGTTGGTGAACTGGATGGTGCCGAGCGAAACGAGCACCAGCGGGCGGCCGTCGAGGCGGGAGAAATCGAACGGCTCGGCGCGCGTCTCGGGATCCATGGTGCCGCCGACGAACACCCATCTGGGATCGTCGAGGAGCGGCGATTTGGGATGCACCGCGCGGCTCGACAGGATGATGTTGAGGTCGCCGCGCATCGGCATGAAGGGCAGGAACAGCGGCAGGCGCGAGACGCCGAATTGCAGCGCGATCCGCACCCAGCCCCAGGCGAGGGTGGGCAGATGCTTGACGATCTCGCGGCCATACCAGCCCATCTCGCGCCAACCCACCGAGTGCCGGATCAACTCGGGCACGAAGATCGGCGAGTCGGACACCGCGGGAAGTTTCAGCGTGCGCCGCGCGATCACGCCCCAGAAGGCGATGGCGTCATAGACGACGACATCCGGCCGGTTCTGGCGCAGATGCGCGATCGTGAAGTCGGCCAGCGCAGGCGTCGCCTTCAGCATCATATCCATGAAGGAGACCAGGTTGCCGGCCTTTAGCGTCTTGACGAAGTCTGCGGAGGTCAGGGCCGGCGGATAGGCGACGAAGCGGGCGCCCGTACGGGCCACCACCGGCTCCATCTCGACGCCGTTGAGGACTTCGACGTCATGGCCACGCCGCACCAATTCGCGGATGACCCCGAGCATTGGGAGGAGATGGCCGTAGGCCGGGACGCTGAGGATTGAGATACGAGCCAATTCGGCTCCGTTTGCCTCAGACGGGGATCGTTGCGTAAGCGGCGACCACCAGGCCAAGGGCGAGGAAGAACAGGATGGAAAGCGAGAACGTCTTTAGCATCTGGGCACGTCACGTCGAGAGGGTCGGCGCTGATCTACAGGATTCTGCGGAACGCGATATGACGGTTTGCGCATGGCAGGCTTGAATACCGTACCCTGTGACTCGAATGCCGCACCCCTCGTTTACCGGCGGTTAGGGCTAACCGGGGTTTAACTCACTGGTCGGACAGAAGTCTTGGGGCTTTCGGCTAGTACATGCGTCTCATCATCGGAATTGTTCTCGTCATCGCCTCCGTCATCGGCGGCTATGTCGCGATGGGCGGGCACCTCGAGGTGCTGATGCAGCCGTTCGAGGCTGTGATCATCCTCGGCGCCGCCGCGGGCGCCTATGTCATCGGCAACACCGGCCCGGTGCTCAAGCAGACGCTGGGCGTGTTTGGCACGCTCCTCCGCGGATCGCGCTACAACAAGGCGGCCTATGTCGAGCTGCTCGGGCTGCAGTACACGCTGTTCAAGCTGGTGCAGACCCGTGGCGTCCTGGCGCTCGAACAGCACGTCGAAAATCCCGACTCATCGCCGATTTTCGAGCGCTTTCCGAAATTCGCCGCCAATCACCACGCCGTCGAGTTCCTCTGCGACTACATGCGCATGATGACGCTGGGCACCAACAATGTGCACCAGCTCGAGGCGCTGATGGATGAAGAGCTCGAAGCCCATCATCAGGAAAACCAGCGGCTCGTCGCTGCGATCCAGTCGCTCGCCGACGGCACCCCAGCGCTCGGCATCGTCGCCGCCGTGCTGGGCGTCATCAAGACCATGGGCTCGATCGCCGAGCCGCCCGAAGTGCTCGGCCATATGATCGGCGGCGCCCTCGTCGGAACGTTCCTCGGCGTATTCGTCGCCTACGGCTTCTTCGGCCCGATGGCGCAGGCCCTGCGCAACATCTTTGAGTCGGAAGCCAAATATTTCCTCGCCATGAAGACGGGCCTCCTCGCCCACATCAACGGCTACGCGCCGGTCATGGCGATCGAGTTTGCGCGGAAAACCCTGATGTCGGAGGACCGCCCGACCTTCGCCGAAGTCGACGAAGCGACCGCCGGCCTGATCGCGGCAACCTGAGGATAGAGCCATGGCAGGCGCGTACGACCAGCCGATCATCATCAAGAAGGTCAAGAAGCACGCGCATGCCCACCACGGCGGCGCGTGGAAGATCGCTTATGCCGACTTCGTGACGGCGATGATGGCGTTCTTCCTGCTGCTCTGGCTCATCTCGATGACGACGCCCGAACAGAAGAAGGGCCTCGCCGACTATTTCGCGCCCGCCAGCATCAGCGAAACCACGAGCGGCGCGGGCGGCGTCCTCGCGGGTACGGCATTCGACGCCAGCGGCGCCAAAACTTCCGCCAGCGATTCCGACAAGAGCCCGGGTCTGGCGCAGACGCGCACCGAAGGTCTCGCGACCCTCGACGACGGGACGGGCCAACTCGGCATGGCGAGCGGCAACGATCCGGCCAAGAACGCGCTCGAGGCCAATATCCAGTCCGACTACAAGGGCGCCTTCGAGGGCGCGGCCGCCAGCATCCGGCAAGCCTGGCAGGAGATGGCGAACCTCACCGACGTTCAGGACAAGCTGCGGATCGAGGAAACCAAGGACGGTCTCGAGATCCAGATCATCGACGACGTCGGCCGGCCGATGTTCGCCGAAGGCTCGAAATTCCCCTTCGAACAGACGCGCGCCGCGATCGCGGCGATCGCTCCGGTGCTGCAGAAGCTGCCCAACCAGATCCGCATCTCCGGGCACACCGCCGCCGGCAGCACTTACGACAATCCGCGGTATGGCGCGTGGGAGCTTTCGAGCGACCGGGCCAACGTCGTGCGCTCGATCCTCAACGAATTCGGCTTGTCGGACGACCATATCCAATCGGTGGTCGGCCGCGCTGCCAGCGATCCGCTGCTGCCCAGCGACCCGTATCTGTCGGCCAATCAGCGCATCTCGATCACGCTGCTGAACGCCGCACCGCCGGTGCCGCCCGACCTCAAGCCGTAGCGGCTCAGACCAGCTCGATCGCGTAGTTCTCGATCACGGTATTGGCCAACAGCTTTTCGCACATCGCGGCGAGCGCCATGCGGGCATCGGCGGGGTCGGCATCGCCCAGCTCGAGATCGAAGATCTTGCCCTGGCGCACCGAGGCAATGCCATCGAAGCCGAGGCTCTTGAGCGATCCGGTGATAGCCTGACCCTGCGGGTCAAGCACACCGGACTTGAGGGTGACGGTAACGCGAGCTTTCATACCGCCGGTACTACTGCACCAGGCGCGGGCCGGTCGTCAGCGCGTTGTCGGTTTCCACAAGAATGCCGAGCCGCTGCGCGACTTCGCGATAGGCATCGACGAGCCCGCCCAAATCCTCGCGGAAGCGGTCCTTGTCGAGCTTGTTGCGGGTCTTGATGTCCCACAGACGGCAATTGTCCGGGCTGATTTCGTCGGCGAGCACGATGCGCATCGTGTCGTTCTCATAGAGCCGGCCACACTCGATCTTGAAATCGACAAGCTGGATGCCGACGCCCATGAAGAGGCCCGTGAGGAAGTCGTTGACGCGGACGGCGAGGCTCATGATGTCGTCGAGCTCGGGCGGGGTGGCCCAGCCGAACGCCGTGATGTGCTCTTCCGACACCATCGGATCGTTGAGCGCGTCGTCCTTGTAGTAGAACTCGATGATCGAGCGCGGCAGCTGCGTGCCGGCCTCGAGCCCGAGGCGCTTGACCAGCGAACCGGCGGCGACATTCCTGACCACCACCTCGAGTGGGATGATCTCGACTTCCTTGATCAACTGCTCGCGCATGTTGATGCGGCGGATGAAATGGGTCGGGATGCCCAGCGTATTCAGCTTGGTGAAGACGAACTCGGAAATGCGGTTGTTGAGCACACCTTTGCCGTCCATGATTTCATGCTTGGCGCCATTGCCGGCGGTGGCGTCATCCTTGAAATACTGGACGAGCGTGCCCGGCTCGGGACCCTCATAGAGGTCCTTGGCCTTGCCTTCGTAAATCTTCCGGCGGCGGTTCATATCTGGAGCCATCCTGATAGCGATGACGGGGGGAGGGGTGAGCCGTTCATGCGCCAGAACACCCCGGAAAAGCAAGATGAATCGCCCCCGCACTCCTGATGCTGGGAATCCCCCAATCGGCTGAGCAGCTTACCCCGGAAACCTCGCTTTTTTCGTCCGCGTCGTTGCGCCCGTTGATTTGGACCATGTTCCCGACTATCTCCTCACCACAAGGGGCGCCGGACGCCCGGAACGACCAGAGGCGGAGACCCACAATGGCCCAGTTCGACGATCGCGAGAAAGCCCAGGAAGCCAAGTTTGCACGCGATGGCGAACTGCGGTTCAAGGCCGAAGCCCGCCGCAACAAGCTGCTGGGGCTGTGGGCCGCCGAGCACATGGGCCTCAGCGACGAGCACGCCAAGGAGTACGCAGGCGAAGTCGTCGCCTCCGATTTCGAGGAAGCCGGCGACGAGGACGTGTTCCGCAAGGTGTCCGCCGATTTGAAGGCCAAGGGCGCTTCGGTGTCCGACGACATGATTCGGAAGAAGATGGCCGACCTGACCGCCGTGGCTCGCGACCAGATCCTCACCGAGGGCTGAGGTTTAGGCCGGAGTGCGATCGCGCTTCGGCCATTCTAGGACCGGATCTGCTTAATCAAACATGAACTTCGGCGCCGTGGCCGGTGGGGAACTGGCCTTGTCGCTCACGCAGTCGCCGTCTAATCTGGTGGGCCAACCACTGGAGATGGAAATGCGTCAATTCCTCCACCACGCCGCCGCCACGTTCGGCCTGCTGATCATGGTGCTGCTCGCGGGCACCGGCGCCGCGTCGGCCCAAGGCAACGAGACCAGAGTCATCGTTCCCGATGTGCCGGGCGGGGCGATCGTTTCGGGCTGCTATGAAGCCGCAAGCCGCCTCTACACCCATTATCGCTTCTCGTTCTGCCTTGAGCAGCGCGGCACCTACACGGTGCGCGGTGGCGGTGTGCGCTGCGACGGCCGGCTGAGCTGGAGTGCCAAGGGCGCGACAGTCAGCGCCGAACTCAAGCGCACCTCCTGCGGCAACGGCGTCGCCTGGAGCGCCGACAGCTTCACCTGCCGCCCCGATCTGCTGCTCGGCATCCTCGGGTTGATCGTCAACCCCGATCGGCCGTTCCTCTCGGCGCTGCGCTGCAACTACGTGCCGCAGGCCGGGACCGGCCACAAGCCGGTGAGCTTCGTCGCCCGCCGGATCAACTGAAATGGGCGCTAGACGCGGGCTGCCACGACGTCACGCATTGCTGCTGATGGCCGGCGCGGCCATCGCGGCGGGAGCGGGACCAGCCATGGCGGACGGGAGCGCAATAACCGGCACCGTAGTCTATCGCGAGCGCATGCTGCTGCCGGAGGGAGCCCAGGCGACCGTCAGGCTCGAGGATGTGTCGCTGGCCGATACGCCCGCGAAGGTGCTGGCGGAAACGACGGTGCCCGCAACGACCAGTCCAACGGCGTTTGTCCTGACCTATTCCGGTTCGGCCCTCGAGCCCGGTCATCGCTACGCCCTGCGCGCCTCGATCAGCGCCGGGGCCGAACTGCTCTTTGCCACCACCGAGCACATCGCCTTCGACGGCACGCAGACCGACGGCTTCGAACTGCTGGTCCGGCGTGTGGCCGCAGACGTTGCGGCAACGACGATTGTCGGGAGCTGGCTGGCCGAAGATTTTGGCGGAGCCGGTGTCATCGACGATCTGCAATCGACGCTGACCATCGCGGCCGATGGCGGGGTCACCGGCCACAGCGGCTGCAATGGCTTTGGCGGCACGGCCACGATCGAAGACGACAAGCTCAGCTTCGGCCCGCTGGCCGGCACGCTGATGGCCTGCGCCGAAGCGGTGATGGACCAGGAGCGCAAGTTCTACAGCGCGCTCGAAGCGACGGCCGCCTTCCGGATCGATACCGAAACGGGCAAGCTGTTCCTGCTCGACGGACAGGGGGTGGAACTGGCCCGCTTCGGGACCCAGTAAACCCTGCCGACGACTATTGGCGGGCCGCAACCGGCTCGAAATCTTCTACTTTGATGGAGCTACAGAATGCGTCATTTTTTCAAACTTCTCGTCTCGCTCGCGACCGCCCTGCTGCTGGCCGGCGCCGCAACAATTCCCGCCATCGCCGCGGAGCCCGAAATCCGCGTCATCGTTCCGGACGTGCCCGGCGGCGTGATCGTCTCCAATTGCTATCGCGCGGCAGGACGCATCTATGATGGCTACACCTTCACCTTCTGCCTCAAGCAGCGCGCCACCTACACGGTGCGCGGCAATGGCGTGCGCTGCGACGGGCGGTTGAACTGGGACGTCGTGGGCGCGCGCATCGAGGCGCGGCTCCAGCGCACCTCCTGCGGCAACGGCGTCGCCTGGAGCGCCGACACGATGGTCTGCCGCCCGAGCCTCCTGCTCGGCATCATTGCTGGTCTGCTCGGCTCGGATCGGCCGCTGCTCGACACGCTGCGCTGCGACTACACGCCGGCCAAGGGCACGGGGGAAAAGAAGATCAGCTTCTACGCGCAGCGCATCTAACCGCCGCGTGAAGCGCTTCCTGCTATGGACGGGCGGCATTCTTGCCGCCCTGATCTTGGTCGTCGTGCTCGGCTTCCGGCTGAGCCCGTGGCCCACGGTTGCGATCATCCAGTACGTGTTCGCCGGCGGCGACGCCGCCTCCGAGGCAGCGCTGGCCAAGCATGTCCCCGACGGCATCGTCACCCGGCCCAACATCCCCTACGGCGCCGGGTCGGCGGAGCGGCTGGACGTGTTCTTCGACGAGGGCGCCGCCGCGCAGCCGACGGTTGTGTGGGTGCATGGCGGCGCCTGGATCGCCGGCAGCAAGGAGGGCGTGTCCAACTATCTGCGCGTGCTCGCGGGCGAAGGTTTCACCATGATCGCGGTGGAGTACTCGACGGGCTACGGGACGGGGTACCCCCAGCCCGTCCGCCAGGTGAACGCGGCGCTCGCCTATGTGCTGGCGCATGCCGCAGAACTCAACGTTGATCCCGCACGGATCGTCATTGCCGGCGATTCCGCCGGAGCTCAGATCGCCTCGCAAGTGGCGCTCATCGCTACCGACCCAGCTTATGCCGGGAAGTTGGGGATCGCCTCCGCCATTCCGCCGGGAACGATCAAGGGCGCGATCCTGGTGTCGGGGGCCTTCGACCTGCTCGGGCTCGGCTTTGATGGCGACCATGGCTGGTTCGTCCGCGCGGTCCTCTGGGCCTATTCAGGGGTGCACGATTTCATGACCGACGAGCGCTTCAAGCTCGCCTCGATCGTCGAAAACGTCACGGCGGCGTTCCCACCCAGCTTCATCAGCAGCGGCAATGGCGACCCGCTGGAACCGCAGGCTCACCGCCTCGCGGCGCGGCTCGGCGAACTCGGCGTGACCACCGACACCCTGTTCTTTGCCGCCGATTTCGAGCCCGCGCTGCGGCACGAATACCAGTTCAACCTCGATATTCCGCAGGGCGCCGAGGCCCTCGAGGCGACAATTACCTTCCTCCGCCGCGTCGTGCCGTAGCCGTCCAAACTAGGAGGCCGCTCAGGGGCTCCCATCCCCCAAGCGGCCCAGTGTCGGACGCTATGAATGAACTCCGGGGCTGCCCATCGTCACCCATCGACGGGCCACCCTACCGGCAGTTCGTCCGTCTGTGGAGTCGTTTACTCAGCCGCGTCCACCGGCGCGAGCGACAGCTTCACCCCGAGCGCGGCAAGCACCTTCATCAGCGTATCGAGCCGCGGATTGCCGTCCTCGCTCAGGGCCCGATACAGGCTCTCGCGCGATAGGCCGGCCTTCGCCGCCAGGTCCGTCATGCCCTTTGCACGCGCCACATCGCCCAGGCCCGCCGCAATGACCTTGGGATCGCCGCTCTCGAGGATGTCTTCGAGGAAGATGCGGATCGACTCGTCATTGTCGAGATGTCGCGAGGGATCGAAGTCACGCAGTTCAAGTGGCATAGCTAACTTCCGAATTGTTCGAGCAATGCGCGGGCGCGAGCTATGTCCCGCGTCTGGCTGGATTTGTCACCGCCGCAGAGCAGCACCACGAGCAGGTCTCCCCGGCGCGTGAAGTAGATGCGATAGCCCGGGCCGAAGTCGATCTTGAGTTCCGAAAGCCCGCTATCGAGCGATCGCGTTTGTCCGAAATTGCGTTCCCTCAGTCTCGCAATCCGCGCGTCAATGATCGCCTGAGCGCGGCGGTCGCGAAGGTGATCTATCCAGTCCTGAAACTCGACAGTCCACTTTAACTGCACGTCAGGCTCCTCCTGTGTAGCTCATAAGCTACAATTCGGCAATCACGCCTTCAGCCGCTTCATCAGCTCCGCGAACATCAGCATGCCCTCGGGCCACGGCCCGTGGCCGGATGCGGCGTTGATGTGGCCGGCGTCGCCGGCGAACTTGAAATCGCTGCCCCAGTCGGCGGCAAATCCTTGCGCGCGCTCGATGGTGACCAGTGGATCGGTCGAGGAGGCGACGACCATCGAGGGGAAGGGCAGGGGGTCGGTGGGCGGCTTGAAGGGTTTGGCCGTCTGCGGGATCGCCTCGCTGTCGAAATCGGGCGGCGAGACGAGGAAGGCGCCGCGCACTTTGGTGTCGGCGAGGCGCGGCGCGGTGAGCGCGATGGCGCCGACCGACATCGAGTGACCGACCAAGACGACCGGCCGTGTCGCGAGCATGATCTCCTGATGGATGCGCGCGATCCAGTCGGCGACCAGCGGATGGTCCCAATCGTCCTGCTCGATGACACGGGCGTTGGGGATGCGGCCCGCCCACCGCCGCTGCCAATGGTCTGGGCCGGAATTGCCGAGGCCCGGCGCGATCAGGATGTCGGCTTCGGAGATCTTCAATTGCGGATCTCGCGGTCGATGTAGAACGCCTGCATCTCGCCCATGCCGATCTTGCGGTAATACTCGACCGCCTCCGGATAGGCGGCGAGCACGATGCCCATGCCCGGCCCGAGGAGGGCCTTGCACGTGTCGAGCAGGCCGGTGCCGATGCCCTTGCGCTGATGCCCGTCGCGCACCGCGAGGTCGGCGACGTAGCACACCCACTCGCCATCCGAGACGCCGCGCAACACGCCGACGATCTCGCCGTCCGCCTCGCGTGCCGTGACGATCATATTGGAGCCCGCGAGGATGCGACGGGTGCGTTCGAGGTTGGTCACCGGGCGGCGGTCGCGCATGTAGGTCGAGCCGACGACGGCTGCGTAGTCCTCGGCTGAGAGGTTCTGTTCCTGCGCGAAAATGATGGTCATGGCTCGGGGCCGAACACGCGCTCGAAGATCGCGTCGACATGCTTCAGATGGTAGAAATCGTCGAACATGGCGTCGATATCGGACGGACTCAATTTCTGAGAAACCTCCGCGTCGGCCTTCAAAAGCTTGGCGAATTGCCCGCTGCGGTCCCCGCGCATCTGCCAGACCTGCATCGCATTGCGCTGCACCGCCGCATAGGAATCCTCGCGGCTCATCCCCGCCTGGGTGAGGGCGAGCAGCACGCGCTGCGAATTGTGCAGGCCGCCGAGCAGATCGAGATTGCGCTTCATGTTCTCGGGATAGACCAGCAGCTTGTCGATCATCCCGGTGAGGCGGGCGAGAGCGAAATCGAGCGTGATCGTTGCATCCGGCCCGATCATGCGCTCGACCGAGGAATGCGAGATGTCGCGCTCGTGCCAGAGGGCGACGTTCTCGAGTGCCGGCACGACCATGCCACGGACCAGCCGCGCGAGGCCGGTGAGGTTTTCGCTCAGCACCGGATTGCGCTTGTGCGGCATCGCCGACGAGCCCTTCTGGCCGGGCGAGAAGAATTCCTCTGCCTCGAGCACTTCGGTGCGCTGCAAGTGGCGGATTTCGGTCGCCACGCGCTCGATCGACGAGGCGATGACGCCCAGCGTTGCAAAATACATCGCGTGCCGGTCGCGCGGGATCACCTGCGTCGAGACCGGCTCGACCGCGAGGCCGAGTTTTTCCGCCACATAGGCTTCAACCGAGGGATCGATATTGGCGAAGGTGCCGATGGCGCCCGAGATGGCGCAGGTCGCAATCTCCTTGCGCGCCGCGACCAGCCGGGCACGGTTGCGCGTGAACTCGGCATAGGCTTCGGCGAGCTTGATGCCGAAGGTGGTCGGCTCGGCGTGGATGCCGTGCGAGCGCCCGATGGTGATGGTGTACTTGTGCTCCTTCGCCCGACGCTTGATGGCCACGAGCAGGGCGTCGAGGTCGGCGAGGAGGATGTCCGACGCGCGGCTGAGCTGCACCGCGAGCGTCGTGTCGAGCACATCGGATGATGTCATGCCCTGGTGCACGAAGCGCGCTTCCGGCCCGACGATTTCGCTCAGATGCGTCAGGAACGCGATGACGTCATGTTTGGTGGTGGCCTCGATCTCATCGATGCGTGCTACGTCGAACGTCGCGACGCTGCCCTTGTCCCAGATGGCCTGTGCCGCCTCGCGCGGCACGACGCCGAGGTCGGCGAGCGCAAAGGTCGCGTGCGCCTCGATCTCGAACCAGATGCGGAAGCGGGTCTCGGGCGACCAGATGGCCACCATGTCGGGGCGGGAATAGCGCGGGATCATCGGCTCAAACTCGAATGGTCGTGACAGCATCGCGGATCGCCTTGATGCGCGGCTTGTAGGTTTTGGCGTCGTTGCCGGCAAAAATGGCGTTGCCGGCGACCAGCACATTGGCGCCGGCCTTGACCACCAGCGGTGCGGTCTCGGGATTGATCCCGCCATCGACCTCGAGGTCGATCTTGCGGTGCCCGATCAGCGCTTTCGCCTGCGCGATCTTGACCAGCGCCTCGGGGATAAAACTCTGGCCGCCGAAACCCGGATTGACGCTCATCACCAGCAGCAGGTCGATATCGCCGATGACGTGCTCGAGTGCCGACACCGGCGTCGCCGGATTGATCGCGACACCCGCCCGCTTGCCTTCGGCGCGAATGGCCTGCAGCGAACGGTGGAGGTGCGGGCCGGCCTCGGCGTGGACGGTGATGATATCGGCGCCGGCTTTGGCGAAGGCCGCGATGTAGGGATCGGCCGGGGCGATCATCAGGTGGACGTCGAGCACCTTCTTGGTCAGCGGCCGTAGCCATTGCACGATGATTGGCCCGAGCGTCAGGTTCGGGACGAAATGGCCGTCCATCACGTCCACATGGATGTAGTCGGCCCCCGCCGCCTCCACGGCCGCGATCTCTTCGCCCAGCCGGGCAAAATCGGCAGACAGGATCGAAGGCGCGATACGGACGGCGTTAGGCACAGCGACCTCGGTTGTACGGAAATCGTACATGCGCCTTAGCGGGCGGGGGGGGCGGACACAAGGGCGCAGTCAAGCAGGGGGCTTTGCCCATCACGCGACGTTGAGGCTGTTGCCTCTCTTGCGTCGCCCTGCGAAAAGCCCGCCATGAACGGATTGTCGTTTCCGCTGATCTTCGGGGCCGGGGTGCTGAGCTTCCTTAGTCCCTGCGTGCTGCCGCTGGTGCCGCCGTACCTCACCTATATGAGCGGTTCGAGTTTTGAGCAGCTGCGCGAGGACGGGGCCACGGCGGGCGTCGTCTGGCGGCGCAGCGTCTTTACCTCGATCTTCTTTATCCTCGGCTTTTCGCTGGTGTTCATCACCTTTGGCGCTACGGCGACGGCGTTCGGCCAGGCGTTCCGCTCGGCGCTGCCGATCATCACCCCGGTGGCCGGGCTGTTCATCATCGCCATGGGTCTCCATTTCCTCGGCGTGTTCCGCATCGCGTTCCTCGACCGCCAGCTCCGCCACAACGGGCCGGGCGTCGCCTCGGGCCCGCTCGGCGGCTTCCTGCTGGGCCTCGCTTTTGCTGTCGGCTGGACGCCCTGCATCGGGCCGATCCTTGCGGCGGTGCTGTCGGTGGCGGCCGTGCAGGAGACGGCGTGGACGGGGGCAGCCCTGCTCGGCGTCTATTCGCTAGGCCTCGGGGTGCCGTTCCTGCTGGCCGGCATCGCCATCGGGCCGTTCCTCACCTTCTTTTCGGGCTTCCGCCGCCACATGGGCACGGTCGAAAAGGTGGTCGGCGTGCTGCTGATCGTGACGGGCCTTTTGTTCCTCACCGGCCAGTTCACCCGCATCGCCTACTGGTTCCTCGAGACGTTCCCGGTCCTGGGAACCATTGGGTAACCCTGTCGCGGGGAATCCGTGTGGCTTTTGAAGCCTAGCGGACTTGTGAACTCCCCATTCACCGCCCATCGGGACAATGTCGCCCGTTAGGTTCGGGGAGTGTGCCCATGGCGCGCAGTGCGGCGTATGACGACATCCTGCTGCTCGAAGAGGCCAATGAGTCCGGCTGGACCATGGCCACGGGCGGCCGTGCGTTCAAGATCACCGCCACCCATCGCCTCGACGAGGTCGAAGATGTCTGGCGCGCCCTGACCGAAAAGTCGGTCGAGTCGCCTGGCCAGAATATCGACTTCATCCGCCTGTGGATCAAAGCACTCAACATCGCCGAGCGCGACCAGTTCTATGTCGTCGCCCATCTCGACGACACACCGATCGCGCTGGTGCCACTGCAGCGGCGCTGGGACAAGGGCGCGCGCGTATTGTCGTGGTTCCCCGGCCCGCATGTGGGCTGCAATGCCCCCATCGTCGACGTGGCGCGTTTGCAAACGCTGTCGCCTGACGAGCGGCGCAAACTCTGGATCAAGCTGCTGCGCTCGTTCAAGGGCGCCGATGTGGTCTACATGAAGGCCGTGCCGCAACTCATGGTCGATGGCATCGATCTGTTCGCCGAGATGGGGCAGTCGCTCGAGACCGAGATTCTCTATCGCGCCGCGTTCACCAGTTTTGAGGACGCCGACAAGACGCAGCGCAACAAATCGCGCCGCAAGCATGACCGCCAGCAGGGCGACAAGCTCGAGGCGAAGGGCGAGGTCACCTTCGGCGAAGTCGGCAACGGTGCCGAGGCGCTGGCCGTACTTGAAACGATGTTCTACCAGCGCGCCGCCCGCTTCGTCGAAATGGGCGTGTTCGACCCCTTCGCCATCCCAAAGATCCGCGAGTTCTACGACAGCACGGCGCGCTCTGACTCAGGTGTCCCGGTAAAGCTGCACGTGATGCGCCTCAACGGCGAGATCGTCGCGGTGCGCTACAACATCGTGCACGGCGACCGGCTGTTCTGTCTGATCTCCTCGATGAGCGACGACCCGTCGATCCAGAACGGCTCACCCGGCAAGCAGTGCCTGCTGCGCGTCATGCAGACCGTGTTCGATGAAGGCTTTCGCGTGTTCGACATGGGCGAGGGGCTCACCGACGAAAAGCGCCACTGGTGCAACCAGCAGATCGCCGTGCGCCACCACTACATGCCCATCACCCGCCGCGGCGCGCTCGCCGCGCAGGCCCACCAAGGCTGGCACCGCATGCGTAGCCGCATCAAGAATGATGAGAAGCTGTCGGTGTGGGCGAAGAACATGCGCGGCACGTTCCTGCGGCTGACAGGGCGGCCGGACGAGGACGGCAAGCCGTTGCACGAGGACTAGGATCCCTTGGCGAGAATCTCTATCGCCTCGCGCGCGGCTTCGCTTGCCTTACCCACCATATCGAGCAGCAGCCTGAGGCTCGTATCGTCATAGCTGGCGAGACGAGACGCCACGGCATCGGCCATCGGCTGCCCGAGCGCCATCACCTGTCCGGCAGCCGCGGAGACGGGACGCACGACCAGCCGGCGGCGATCCTCCGCGGCGGACGCCCGCACCGCAAAGCCGGCGCGCTCGAGCCGATCAATGACGCCGGTGATCGCGCCGGTCGTGATGCCCGCGCGTTGTGCAAGTACTGTCGGCGACATTTCGCCGGCCCGCATGATCATATCGAGGCATTCGAGGTCGGTGCCATTGATCCCGAGCCGGCGCGCCATGGCGTCGCTGTAAAGCACGCTGAGGCCCGATACCTCACGCATCGCCGCCATCATTTCGCCGATCAGCGCCGTACGTGCCTTGCCAGGTCTTGACATCCGGTTCCACAATCGCTTAGCTAATATGTAATTTAGTAACTAAATTACATATCGGGTGAATGACAATGGAACCTTACACCAACGCCGAATTGACGTCCAAGGACGGCACGCGCATCGGGTACCTGACGGCGGGCAGCGGCCCGGCGCTGGTGCTGCTGCATGGCGGCATGTCGACCTCGGCCCAGCATCGCGAGCTTGGTGCGGCGCTGGCCGAACGGTTCACCGTGGTCATTCCTGACCGTCGCGACCGCGGCATGACCGATCCGCGACGGACCAGTTATGATGTGGCGCGCGATGTCGAGGACGTCGCGGCCTTGCTGGAGCGCTTCGGCGCCGAGCGCCTGTGGGGGCTGAGCTCGGGCGGCGTGATTGCCCTTGAAGCGGCGCTTCGCCTGCCGCGCATCAATCGGCTGGCGGTGTACGAACCGGCGATCTTTGGCGAGGCCAACTCGGTCCGCCTGGCCGGCCAAGCGCTGGTACGCGATCTCGATGCCGGCAATCTGCCTGGCGCGATGGTAACGGCGATGCTGAAGACAGAGATGGGGCCGAGATTTTCGAGGCTGATACCGCGGCTCCTGCTCGAATCGATGAGCCGCGGTGCGCTGCATGATCCCGGCGGCGGCCAGCACGGCTACGCGCGGGTGCGAGACCTGATCCCGCCGTTGCGCCACGATTTCGAACTGGCGCTGCACGCGACCGAGGCCGCGGTCAGCTTCTCGGGGATCCGCGCCAAGACGCTCCTGATGGGCGGCAGCACCAGCCAGGCGTACCTCAAGCGCGGCTTGCGTAGGCTGGAGGCGATCATCCCCGGCGCGGTGCGGATCGAACTCGTGGGGCTTGCGCACGCCAGTCCGTGGAACGCCGATCGTGGCGGCCAGCCGGCGACGGTGGCGGCGGCACTGCGGGCATTCTTCGCTTAGATCAGCCGCAGCGCCTTCATCGAGGCATGGCCGGATTTCCCGATGATGATGTGGTCATGCACCGTCACGCCGAGCGGCTTTGCCACATCGATGATCTGCTTGGTCATCTGCACGTCGGCCGTCGAAGGGGAGGGATCGCCCGAGGGGTGGTTGTGGACGAGGATGAGGGCGGTGGCCGACAGCTCCAAGGTCCGCTTGATCACTTCGCGCGGATACACCGGGGTGTGATCGACGGTGCCCTTCTGCTGGACCTCGTCGGCGATCAGCCGGTTCTTCTTGTCGAGGAACAGGATTCTAAACTGCTCGATATCCTCGAACGCCATAGCGGCGCGGCAATAGTCGATCAGCTCCGACCATGAGCTGAGGATCGGCTGTTTGCGGTCGACCTGATCGTGGGCAAAACGCAGCGCTGCCGACTGGATGACCTTGAGGCTGGTGATGGTGGTGTCGCCAAGACCGTCGAACGCATCGAGCTGCGCGCGTGGCGCCGACAGTACGGCGGAGAATGATCCGAAGCGGCGGAGCAGGAGCTTCGCCAGATCCTTGGTGCCCTTGCGCGGAACAACGATGTGCAGCACTGCCTCGAGCAGCTCGACATCGGAGAACGCTTCGCCGCCGATCTTGTTGAAGCGCTCGCGCACCCGATCGCGATGGCCGGCCTTCAGATCAATAGTGGAAGCTTCGGCCAGGCCGTCCAACGACGGTTTGACCGCTTTGCTCACTCGGCCTGCTCGCCGGGATGGAGCGGGTTGAACAGGTTGCGCGGCGAGAGGGTGAAAATCTCGTGGCCCGTCGGCGTGATGCCGATCGAGTGTTCGGCCTGCGCGCTCAGCGTGCGGTCGCGTGTCACCGCGGTCCAGCCGTCGGACAATATCTTCACATGCGGCCGGCCGAGATTGATCATCGGCTCGATGGTGAAGATCATCCCCGGCTTCAGCTCGACACCGGTGCCCGGCACGCCGAAATGCATGATGTTGGGCTCGTCGTGGAACAACTGGCCGACGCCATGTCCGACGAAATCGCGCACCACGGCCGTCCGCTCCGCCTCGGCATGCGCCTGGATGGCGGCGCCGATATCGCCCGCCGTGTTGCCGGGCTTTGCCGCCTTGATGCCGGCATAGAGCGACTCGTAGGTGACCTCGATCAGTCGCTCGGCCTTCCGCGAAATCTC
>JBKJTB010000059.1:0-9224 GCA_046594305.1 Devosia sp.
GCTGGCAGGAGCGATCGAGCCCAAAACCCCGGATCGCGAGGCGGGACCAGAGGTCCCATTACTCGCCGGAACGACCGGCTGGACCAATGGTCCCGCCTCGCATCGCTCTTGCCCGAACGGGGAAAGAGCACCCAGAGAAACCGGGAGCCATCAGGCGGTCCGGGGTGTTCGTTCGCCTGGAAAATGGAAAGGCCTCATGTCTTCACCTGCCCGCCTGCAGTCTCTTAAACGCCGTCCGCTCCGGCCAATTCTGGATCATCGTTCCAATCAACTCCGCCGCCGCCTCGGCTGTCGTCACCGACGTATCGACCACCAGATCATACACACCATGCGCATGCGGTGCCTCCTGCCACAGCAGCACTGGTGCGGGCACGACATCCCCTGCCGCATAATACCCGCCCTGCGGATCGGCGTTGCGCCGCGCCATGATCACCTCGATCGGCGCCCCAACTCCGACGAACAGCACCGGCAGCCCGGCGAGTCGCCGCACCGCATCGTCCAGCACACCGAGCGGCTGCGAATACGCATCGTGAATACCCAGATCGCTGACCACGTTCACGCCGGCCCGCGCATAGGCCGCAACCGAGTCGAACAGCGCTCCATAAAGGTGCCTCACCAGCGGCTCGAGATCCGGCCGTTCGCCGCCTGGCCTGAGGCCGATCCCCGGCTGGATCGCCGCGGGCTGCGCCGCCATTGCGACATCGACGCCAAGATTGATCCACACCCCGTCGAGGCTCGCCTGCATAGCTTTGGCGATCGAGCTTTTACCCGATCGCGGCGCGCCATTGAGCAGGACGATCGTGCCGGTCATCGGCGGCGGTTGGCCCACACCAGGGCGATGACGCCCACGACCAGCGCCGCGACGCCGACCCACAGCCACATGCTTTGCCCGGACATGGCGCTACCCGCGAGAAGGTTCGAACCCTGGGCGATCCAGAGTCCGCCCATCAGGACCAGAATGATTCCGACGATATTTCCGGCAATGCGCATGCGTGCTCCTATTTGCCCGTCGAGATTACTTGGCGGCCTTGGCCCGCTCGATCGAGTCGAGGATCACCTTACGCGCCTCCTCGACATTGCCCACATGCGAAATCTTTGCCCATTTGCCGGGCTCGAGATCCTTGTAGTGGGTGAAGAAATGCTTCACCCGCTCCACCTGGATGTCCTGCATGTCGGTGAGATCGTGGATCTTGTCGTACATGGCGGTGAGCTTGTGCTGCGGCACCGCGAGGATTTTTTCGTCCTGCCCGCCATCGTCCTCCATGAACAGCACGCCGAAGGGGCGGACGCGCACCACGCAGCCGGGCACCAGCGGCCGGGAATTCATCACCAGCACATCGAGCGCGTCGCCGTCGCCGCACAGCGTGTGCGGCACGAAGCCGTAATTTCCGGGGTAGCGCATCGGCGTGTAGAGGAAGCGGTCGACAAACAGGGCGCCGGAAGCTTTGTCGATCTCGTATTTGATCGGCTCGCCGCCCAGCGGCACTTCGATGATCACATTGAGGTCGTCGGGCGGGTTCTTGCCGATCGGAATAGCGTCGATGTTCATGGGTCGGAGCCGGTGCTGAAGGGGTGGATCGCGTTGTCGCCTAGGGGGCGCCGCAAAAGCAAGGCATAGTTGCGCCTCGTGCCATGCAGGAGGACAATCAAGCCATGCATAAATTTGCGACGATCCTTTGCGCCGCGCTGCTTCTCGCCTCGCCTGCCGGGGCCGCCGAACTGGTCTCGGCCTACACCGATCTCGATCTGGCGCAGTGCATCGAGACTGACACCGACGAGGTCGGTGCGACATATGCCTGCGTCGGCCTCAACGGCATGCCGGTCACGGTAAGCGAGGGCGATCTTCGCATGACCGTCTCCTATGGTGACAACGCCAGGGACGAGCCGGCGATGGGTCAGGGGTTCGGGCAATTCAACCGGCTCGGCGCCAGGATCGAGTGGCTGAGCCGGGCGAACGATGCGGACACTCCCGTGGCCACGATCCTGCGCTGGTATCTGCAGCAAGGCGAGGGCCCGAACGAGTCGCAGCTTCTGGTCGTCACGCAGCTGAAGCCCGGCGCCGTCTGCCAGATTGCCTGGGTCGATGCGACGGCAAATGCCAATGCCAATGAGCTGGCGCGCCAGGCGGCCACAGAACTGGCGGGGGATTTCGACTGCGAGGGAATGCCGCGGGTTTACGGGGCGTTCGAGGCCTTCGAGCTCGAATAGCGTTTCCAGGAAAAGTGGCTACCGGTTTTCCGTTCGGAAACGCGCCAAGGAAGATCAGGCGGTGCCGCGCGCCATCTGGGTGCGCAAAATCGTGCGCTGGCGGGCCGACACGCCGATCAGTTCGGCGATGCGCCAGACCATGTTGTCCTCGAGCTCGTGGTTCTGGCTGTCGGCAAAAACCACCTGCCACATCATGCGGATGATCTCGATCCGCTCCTCCTCGGGGAGCTGCGTGATGGCCGAAGTGAAGCGGTAGAAATCGACCGCCTCGTTGTCGCGCCTGGTGGCTTCGGCCACCAGCTTTTCGACCTCGTCCTCGTTGAGCGCGTAATAATCCATCAGCGTATGCTGGACGACCTCGCGCTCGGCGTCCGAGGTCGAGCCGTCCACGGCCGCCAGATGCACAAGCAGCGCCGCCACCGCAAGCCGCGGCTCGTGGGTCAGGTCTGGCGCTTCCTTGTCGCGGAAGAGGCGGGAAATAGCCTCGAACATGCTCGGTCTCCACTGTTGCACAGGAGATAATGCGTGAGAGGCCCCCGGCGGAAGGGGCAGGAACGCTGTCTCACGCGGTATTGAAGCTTTTCCGCCACATCAGACTCCGCTTGACTCAGCCGCTGAGTCTGATGTTCTCTATTTGTTCTAAACAACCGAGGACAGGGAGCCCTCCCCATGCTGGGCAGTAAAGCCAAAACCATCGAGGCGCTGAAGGAGAAGGTCGCCGCCTACGAGACGAGGGCCGTGCTTGCCGGCAGCGACGCTGCGGTGACCGGGCTGCTCGCCACCCCGCGTGGCTATGTGCATGAAGTTTTCGCCGACAGTCTGGTCAACACCGGCGCTGCTTTCGGCTTTGCGCTGGCGCAGGCGAAAACCATGCTGTCGCCCGAACGGCCGGGGCTGCTGATCCTCGGGCTCAAATCCGACACGCAGGAACTGGGCCTCCCTTATGCGCTCGGGTTTCGCACCTTCGGGCTCGACGCCGCCGCGTTCGTCCTGATCCGCACCGACACCATCACCGAACTGCTCTGGGCGATGGAGGAAGCGATCGCCTGCCGGGCCGTCGGTGCGGTGGTCGCCGACATCGCCACCCCGCACAAGGCGCTCGATTTCACCGCGTCGCGCCGGCTGGCGCTGCGCACCGCCGCCTCCGGCGCTTCGGTCTTTCTCGTGCGCTATGCGCGCGACCGCGAGGCGACCGCCGCGCGCTACCGATGGCGGGTCGAGCCACAGTCGAGCCAGCCGCCGCCTTTCGACGAGCGGGCGCCCGGGCCTCCCCGCTGGCACCTGACGCTCGAGAAAGGCAGCCTCGCGACCAGCCGCAAGGCCAATCCCGAGGGCGAACATTATCTGGTGGACTGGACTGAAAATGGCCTCGTTCTGGCAGACATCGGCGGAAGAGTTGGCGCCCGGCCTCCGGCCGTCGCGGCGCTACCTCATGCTGCACCTGCCGCGCTGGGCGACCGATTGCCTCAAACGGGCTGACTCGGCGCTCGCCGCGTCGAGCCGGCCGCTGGCACTGTGGGAGCGGCAGCGCGGGGCTATGAAAATCGTCGAACTCGACGTAGCCGCGAGCACGCTCGGCCTGTTCCCCGGCCAGAATTTGTCCGACGCGCGCGCCATCGTCCCCGACCTCGACGCCCGCGAGATCGACCGGGAGTACACCGCGCGAATCTTTGCCGATTTCGCCGATTGGCACAGTAATGCCAGCCCCGTCGTCGCCATCGTCACCGATATCTCCGCATGGGGCGATCTCGCCCTCGATATCACCGGGGTCAGCCATCTCTTCGGCGGCGAAGCGCAGATGCTGGACAAGCTCATGAGCCGGCTTACGGCGTTGGGCTACACCATCACGGGAGCAGTCGCCTCGACGCTCGGCGCCGCCTGGGCACTTGGCCGGTTCTGGCCCAATCGCGTCGTTGCCGAGGGCGCTGAGCAGGCCGCCTTGCGTGCGCTGCCGGTCGCCGCGCTGCGGCTCGAGGCCGGGCAGGTCGAGGGCCTCAAGCAGTTCGGGCTCAAGCAGATCGGTCAGCTCTACCAGCGCGACCGCCGCGCCCTGCAAGCCCGCTTCGGCACCTCGCTGCTGCTCCGGCTCGACCAGGCACTGGGCTGGCTGGAAGAAAAGCTCACGCCCCGCCTGCCGCTCGCCGAGCATTTTGTGGAACGCCGTTTCCCAGAACCCATCGGCCTCATCGAGGATGTGTTGCTCACCGCGCACGATCTTGCCGTGACCCTCTCGATCCGGCTCGAGACCGCAGGCATCGGCGCGCAGACCTTCCACCTCTTCCTGTATCGCGTCGACCACAAGGTGATGACGCTGTCGGTCAATGCCGCCCGCGCCACCCGCGATCCTACCCATATCGGCAGGCTGTTCTCATATCGGGCCGAGCGGCTCGAGGGCGAGTATGATGCCGGCTTCGGCATCGACATGATCCGGCTGGCCGCGACCTCGCTCAGTCCGCTCGATGCGGTGCAGACCGGCGCCTTCGGCAGCGACGATGGCGCCGCGACGCTCGATACGCTCTACGATCTGGTGAGCAGCCGGCTGGGCGCACTGGCCGTCGTCCGCTCGCAGCCCGACAACAGCTACATCCCGGAACTGGCCGTCCGGCTCGAGCCGGCCATCGCGCCGTCGCCGCCGCCGCGTGAAAATCCGCCGCCCGTCACAAAGCCGCGCCCCCTGCGGCTGCTGCCGCAGCCCGAGCCGATCATGGTGATCGCCGAAGTCCCCGACGCGCCACCCTCGCGCATGATCTGGCGCCGCGTTTCCTACCGCTTCGCCAAAGCCTCGGGACCCGAACGGCTCGCCGCCGAATGGCAGAATGCATCCCTGCGCCTGGCGCTCACCGACAGTGCGATCGAAGCCTCCTTTGGCGAGGAAGCGGCCGGATTTTATCACGAGGGCCGCCAGACCCGGGACTATTACATCGCCGAAGACGAGTCCGGCCGCCGCTTCTGGCTGTTCCGCCTCGGCCTGTTCGGCATCTCGCACGAGCCGCGCTGGTATTTGCACGGGTTGTTCGCATGACCCAGCTGCCGCCCGTTCCCAGCAACGACAACAGCACGCCCGATGCGCCATCCGGACCGGGTTATGTGGAGTTGGTGTCCACCTCCAACTTCTCGTTCCTCCGCGGTGGCTCGCACCCCGAAGAACTGGCGATCACCTCAGCCACCCTCAAACTCAAGGGGTTCGGCCTTACCGACCGCAACAGTTTTGCCGGCGTCGTCCGCGCCTATGTGGCGCTCCGCGACATGGACCCGCCGCCACCAAAGGACTTCCGCTATCTTGTCGGCACGCGCCTCTGCTTTGCCGATGGTACCCCCGACGTCATCGCCTATCCCACCGACCGCGATGCGTATGGCCGTCTCTGCAAGCTCATCAGCATCGGCAATCTACGCGGCGAAAAGGGCGCCCCGATCCTGCACTTCGGCGATCTCGCACCAGGCCTCTCGACCGAAAGAATCATCGACATCAAAGCCGAAGATTTCACCATCGGCCAGCTCTTCATCCTGATGGCCGACGAGACGGACTGGACCCGCAGCGAAGCGGTGCTTGCCGCTCTCGCCAAACAAGCGTCCGGTCGTGTCTGGGTTGGCGCTGCCTGCCGCTTCGGCGGCAACGACCGCGTGCGCCTCAATCGTCTCGCCGACCTCAGCCGGCGCCATGGCGCGCCGCTCCTCGCCACCAATGATGTGCTCTATCACGAGCATGGACGGCGCGTGCTGCAGGACGTGGTCACCTGCATCCGCGAGCACCGCACCATCGCCGATGCGGGCCGCTGGCTCGAACCCAACGCCGAGCGTCACATCAAAACACCGGCCGAAATGGCGCGTCTCTTTCGCGAACATCCGCAAGCCATCGCCGAGACGGAGCGCTTCGCGAGCCAGATTCACTTCGGCCTCGACCAGCTCAAATACAACTATCCGACTGAAGCCTGGAACAATGGCGAAACTCCTCAGGAAACGCTTGAGAGGTTAACATGGGAGGGAGCTGCCCGGCGTTACAAAACCAATGTTCCAGAAGAGGTGAAAGAGACGCTTCGGATGGAGCTTAGCCTTATCGCCCAGAAGGAGTATGCCCCCTATTTCCTCACAGTGCGCGATATCGTTCATCATGCTCGCTACGAGCTGAAGATCCTGTGTCAGGGTCGTGGATCGGCCGCCAATTCCGCCGTCTGCTTCTGCCTCGAAGTCACCGAGGTCAACCCGCATAAGGGGCATCTGGTGTTCGGTCGGTTCCTGTCGACCGAGCGCGACGAGCCGCCCGATATCGATGTCGATTTCGAGCATGAGCGGCGCGAAGAGGTGATGCAGTATGTCTATGCCAAGTACGGCGGCAATCACACGGGCCTTACCGCCAATGTGATTTGCTATCGCTCCAAGGCTGCATTGCGCGAAGTTGCAAAGGTCTTCGGCCTATCTGCCGACACCATCGATACGATCAATCAGCTCCATTGGGGCTGGGGCAGCAGCGCCACCAAGCAGGAGATGCAACAGGCTGGGCTCGATCCCGACGAGGCCACACTCGCGATGGTGCTCGAATGCGCCCGCGACTTGCACGGGTTCCCACGCCATCTCAGCCAGCATGTGGGCGGCTTCGTCATCACGCGCGACGAGCTCGACCGTCTGGTGCCAATCAGCAAGTCGGCAATGGACACGCGCGCGATCATCGAGTGGAACAAGGACGATATCGATGCGCTGGGTATCCTCAAGGTCGATGTGCTGGCGTTGGGGATGCTGACCTGCCTGAAGAGAGCGTTCGATCTGCTGGGCAAGCACTACGAAAGGGAGGACCTTTCGATCTCGGCCATCCGAGAGATGGAGGAGAATGACAAGGCCGATGCAGCGCGCATCTTTGCGATGACTCATAGGGCAGACACGATCGGCGTGTTCCAGATCGAAAGCCGCGCGCAGATGTCCATGTTGCCGCGGTTAAAGCCAACGGAATTCTACGATCTCGTTATCGAGGTCGCAATCGTCCGCCCGGGGCCGATCCAGGGTGGCATGGTGCATCCCTATCTCAAGCGCCGGACCAACCGCACCGAGAACGATGAAGTCATCTATCACAAGCCTGAACTGAAAGCGGTGCTCCATCACACACTGGGTATCCCGTTGTTTCAGGAGCAGGCGATGCAGATCGCCATCATCGGCGCCGGCTTCTCAGCCAGCAAGGCTGACAAACTTCGACGCTCGATGGCAACCTTCAAGCGAACCGGCGGAGTTGGCGTTTTCGAAGAAGAATTTCTCAGGGGCATGAAGAAGAATGGTTATCCCGATGAGTTCGCCAAAGCCTGCTTCAAGCAAATCGAGGGTTTCGGCTCCTACGGCTTTCCCGAGGCCCACGCGGCGTCCTTTGCCCTGCTAGTCTATGTCTCATGCTGGATCAAATGCCACTATCCGGATGTGTTTCTGTGCGCGCTGCTCAACAGCCAGCCGATGGGATTCTATGCACCGGCGCAGCTTATTCGTGACGCTACTGAACATGGAGTGGATGTGCGCTCCGTCGATATCAATCGCTCGGATTTCTGGAACAAACTCGAGCCCGGCCAGCCTGCCCGTGAGCAGATATGGCAACGTCACATCGAGATGCGTGACGATATCTGGTCGACCAATGCTGTTCGCCTCGGCTTTCATGAAATCAAGGGAATCAAGCAGGAGCACGCCGAGCTTCTCATGGAGCGGCGCGGCAGTGGCTATGGCTCGATCCGCGATCTCTGGCTCAGGACGCGGTTGCCCGTTGCGACGCTCGAGAAGCTGGCGGAAGCCGATGCCTTCCAGTCGCTTGGCCTCAATCGACGCAAGGCGCTATGGGCTGTGCGTGGTCTCGTAGGAACAGATGGCGCCGAAGCGCTACCGCTGTTCGAACAGCTCGGAGGTTCGGCACCCCCACGCAATGAGATCGTCTCGGACCTGCCGCTGATGCCGCCCAGCGAGGATGTCGTCCATGACTATAGAACGATGTCCTTTTCCTTGAAGGCGCATCCCGTCAGCTTCATGCGCAGATCGCTCGAGCGGCAGGGCATCATCCGGTGTGGGGACCTCGAGCATCGCCGCAATGGTCAGCGTGTCGAAGTCGCAGGTCTCGTGCTGGTCCGACAGCGGCCGGGTACGGCAACCGGCGTCGTCTTTGCGACACTCGAAGACGAAACTGGCATCGCCAACATCGTTATCTGGTCCACCGCCTTCGACAAGCACCGGCCCGTCATTCTCAGCTCACGCATGATGGCGGTGAAGGGCAAGCTACAGGTAGAAGGCAGGGTTATACATGTGGTGGCTGAGAGTTTCACCAACCTGACCGACGAGCTAGTCGCCCTCGCCGGCGGCAAATCCTTCGGCGATGCTGCGTTGGCTCCCGGTGACGAAGGCAGGAATGGCGACGCGCCGCCCTTCTACGAGGTTCCGCGCATCCGCGAGGAAGAGGCATCCGCCCGTGCGGCCCGCGCCGCGCTGCCCAAAGGCCGCAACTTTCACTGACTTAAGCGAACAGCTTGTCGATGCCCTCGGCCAGCGACACATCCTTGGCGGTCAGCCCGCCGGCATCGTGCGTGGTCAGCGTCACCGACACCTTGTTGTAGACGTTCGACCATTCGGGGTGGTGGTCGGCGGCCTGCGCCAGCAGCGCCACGCGCGTCATGAAGGCGAAGGCTTCGGAGAAATCCTTGAACTTGAACTCGTGCGAGATGGCATCCGCGCCCTCATCGTAGACCCAGCCATTGAGCCGGCCGAGCGCCTTGTCGCGCTCCTTTACATTCAGCTTCGCCATGACGCTCTCCTTGGTTGATGCAACAATGCGCCGCCGCCTCCGCCGTTCCTTGACCTTGGCATGGAACCCGGATGATGATCGGTCAATATGCTTGACGGTCATCCCAAACCCCGGCTTGGCGCGCTTCTGACCGATGCTCAGGAGGCGTGGCATCTTGCGCTCGGCGAAACTCTGGCGAGGCGCAACGGACCGCCGCTTGGCGCCGGCGCCGAACTGCTGGTCCATCTTTCCCTGTCAGGTATTTCGCAGTCGCTGCTCG
>JBKJTB010000084.1:0-14295 GCA_046594305.1 Devosia sp.
GTGGGAAGAACTTCCCGCTCTCGATCCTCAATCTCGCCAAGTCGCGCGACACGCTCAACGTCGTGGCCGACGAAGTGGGCGCGGCGACATCGTCATTGCTCGTCGCCGACGCCACGGTCGCCGCGTTGCGCGAGGCCATCGCCAATCGCGGGTTGGGCGGCCTTTACCATCTCGCCCCGTCAGGCGTTGCGAGTCGGCACGAGCTCGCAAAATTCATCGTCGCCGAGGCGCGTGCCGCCGGCGCCTCGTTGCTGCTTGCGCCCGAGGTGATCAAGCCGATCCCGGCGAGCGCCTATCCCAGCAAGGTTGTCCGACCCGCCAATTCCGAGTTCGATACGACCCGGTTCCGCAAGACCTTCGGCATCGACTTGCCCACTTGGCAGGACGGCATCCGGCATCTGATAAACACACTTCACGACGAGGGGCGCCTATGAGCCGCAAGGGCATTATTCTGGCAGGTGGATCGGGGACGCGGCTGATGCCGGCCACGGCTCCCGTCAGCAAGCAATTGCTGCCGGTCTACGACAAGCCGATGATCTACTATCCGCTCGCGACGCTGATGGGCGCCGGCATTCGCGACATCCTCATCATCTCGACGCCGCGCGACCTGCCCATGTTCAGGTCGCTGTTCGCGGGTGCCGCCGATTGGGGGATCAACCTCAGCTACGCCGAGCAGGCCAAGCCCGAGGGGATCGCCCAGGCGTTCCTGCTCGGCGCCGACTTCATCGGCAATGATCCCTCGACGCTGATCCTCGGCGACAATCTCTTTTTCGGCCACGACCTCGCCAACATCATGCAGCGCGCCGATGCGCGCCAGACCGGCGCCACGGTGTTTGCGCACCACGTCAACGATCCCGAGCGCTACGGCGTCGCGAGCTTCGATGCCGCCGGCAAGGTGCTGACGCTCGAGGAAAAGCCCGAGAAACCCAAGTCGAGTTACGCGGTCACCGGCCTCTATTATTACGATGCCGACGTCGTCGGCCTTGCCCGCGCGCTAAAACCCTCGCCGCGCGGTGAACTCGAGATCACCGATCTCAATCGGGTCTATCTCGAACGCGGCGATTTGAGCGTCGAAATCCTCGGCCGCGGCTTTGCCTGGCTCGATACCGGCACGCACGATTCGCTGCTCGATGCCGGCCAGTTCGTCGCCACCATCGAGAAGCGGCAGGGCTGGAAAATTGCCTGCCCGGAAGAAGTGTCCTGGCGCAATGGCTGGATCGATGACGAGGCGCTGCTCAAGCTCGCCCGTCCGCTCGCCGCTTCGGGCTACGGCGTCTATCTGCGCGAGCTCGTCGAACGCCGATGAAAGCCACGCCGCTCGCCCTACCAGACGTCATCGTCCTCGAGCCCCGGGTCTTTACCGACGATCGCGGCTGGTTCACCGAAAGCTTCAACGCCCGCAGCTTTGCCGACGCTACCGGCCTCGACGTCAATTTCGTCCAGGACAATCACTCGCGCTCATCGCGCGGCGTGCTCCGCGGCCTCCACTATCAGTTGCCGCCCGCGTCGCAGGGGAAGCTCGTGCGCGCCGTCGCCGGCGCCATCCTCGATGTCGCCGTCGATATCCGCCGCTCGTCGCCGACCTACGGCCGCTGGGTGGCCGAGATGCTGTCGGCCGAGAACATGAAGCAGCTGTGGGTTCCCGCTGGCTTTGCGCATGGCTTTGTGGCGCTCAGCGATGGCACCGAGGTGCTCTACAAGACCACCGATTTCTATCACAAGGCGGCCGAGCGCTCGATCCGCTGGGATGACCCCGATCTTGCCATCGCTTGGCCCGCGGAACTGACGCCGCTGCTCGCCGACAAGGACGCCGCGGCGCCCGCCTTCGCCGACGCCGACACATTCGACTGAGCCGGCCGCCGCCAAACATCCGCCGGCCCGCCACAACTCAGCCTTCCTCCGGTCAGCATCGGCATGGTAGCGTCGACGCGCTGACAATCACTGTGACTTTGGGGAATGCCGATGCGACTGATGCACCTTGCCGGGCTTGGGGCCGTAGCGCTGATCGTGGCCATGAGCGCGTCGGGCGCGATCTCGCAGGAGCGCCGCTACTCCACCGGCGCAACTCCCACGCCGCCTGAGCGTCTCGCGGCGCTGCCGCAGGCGCCGGTCTATCGCGACTTCCTCCCGCAGGCCGTCGATCTTTCCCGCTACATGCCCGCCGTCGGTGATCAGCTCAATCAGGGCTCGTGCGTCGGCTGGGCCACTGCCTATGCGGCGCGTGCCTATTACGCCTATCAGGTCGAGCATCGCGACATCGCCGATACGGCCAATATCCCGAGCCCGGCGTGGCTCTTCAACTCCATCCATCTGGGCAAGGATTGTGATCAGGGCTCCTACGTCCCCGACGCGATGGACGTGCTGAAGAAGGGCGCGCTGTCGCTCAAGGACTATCCTTACGACGACACCAAATGCCCCACGCCATTGCCGCCGGCCCGCTCCCGCGCCACGGACTTCACGATCGAGAGCTATGAGCTCGTGTGGGACCAGCGCTACCCGGACCTCGACAAGGTCAAGGGCGCGCTGGCCAAGGGCAATCCGGTGGTCGTCACTGCGGCGCTCGATGCCTCGTTCTTCAATCTCAATCCGCGCCAGTCGATCTGGCGCTCGACGCCCGACGCGGCCAATGAGGGCGGCCACGCCTTCACTATCGTTGGCTATGACGACGCGACGCAGACCTTCAAGTTCATCAACTCGTGGAACACCAGCTGGGGCGACCAGGGCTATGGCCGCATGACCTACGACACGTTCGTGGCGCGGGTCTGGGAAGGCCACATCATGCACATGGCCGGCGATCCCGAGATCCCGCTCGAGGACACCGACTTCGTCGCCGACGTGATCGACGTCACGCCGTCCCCGCCGCCGTTCAAGCCGCCGCTGATCCTGACGCCCACCGACGACGTCGCCAGCCGCGATATCGGCAGCGACATCGAGCTGGGCGAACTCGCCTGCGGCAAGGTTGAGATCGGCGCCGACGCCGAAGGCAACACGACCGCCACCGGCTTTGTCGGCAGCGAAAGCGAAATGGCGCAGGTGCAGAACGCGCTGATGGACAAGGTCGATATCGTCGACGTGGCGCTCGCGCCCTGGCCCGCCTGCGAAGTGCGGCTGACGCTCGACGCACAGCTCAACGAATCCGACGTGCCGCAGGTGGCCTTCGTCCCCGAGTCGCCCGCGGTCGGCGACGCCATCAATATCGGCATCGAGACGCCGGGTTTCCCGAGCTACCTCTACGCCGCCTATTTCGCGGCCGATGGCAATGTCTTCAATCTCAGCCAGCCGAGTTCGGCGGACCTCCGTCCCAAGGCCGGCCACACGATCGTGCGCTTCGGCGATGCCGAGGGCGGGCAGATCTCGCTGACGGTCTCGCCGCCGGTGGGCGACGAAATGCTGGTCGTGGTCTCATCGGAAAAGCCGCTGTTCGGCGCGGCTCGTCCCGATACCGAGACCTACCGCCAGTTCCTCTCGGCGCTGCGCGAAGGCGTGCTGTCGGGCGAAGGCGGCCGGGTGACGGCCAGCATCGTGCCGGTGACGACGACGGAGTGAGTTTGAGGGTGGGGCAAGCCCCACCCACCACGCTACGCGTGGTCCCCCCTCCCCGATGGGAGGGATACGCCAGACTACTCCGCTTGAGTGGAGCCTATCCCTTCCTTCGGGGAGGGGGGCCGGCCGTGGGCTACACGAGCAGTCGTGTCAGTTCCCCCGGTGTGCCCCTCCCCCATCGTGTCCGGGCGCCGCCGTCTTCGCCAGAAGTCCCATCATTTCGCCGCGATTTTCACGTTCCTGTGACATTGCGCGATGCGGGAATCGGCCCCATGTTGCGGCTCAGGGTCACTCCCATCAGAACTAAGGTTCTCCTCGCCGCCGGAGGCTGTTCATGCACGACGCGCCGCTGCTTACGACCATCGCAGTGGGTCTGCTGTTGGCATTTGTGCTTGGCGCTGCCGCCAATCGGCTGAAGATGCCGCCGCTGGTCGGCTATCTGTTCGCTGGCGTCCTCGTCGGTCCGTTCACCCCCGGTTTCGTCGCCGATGCCGAGCTCGCCAACGAGCTCAGCGAGATCGGCGTCATCCTCCTGATGTTCGGCGTTGGCCTCCATTTCTCGCTCAAGGATCTGCTCTCGGTGCAGGCCGTGGCCGTGCCCGGCGCGTTGCTCCGCATCGCCGGCGGCACCGCGATGGGCATGGGCATGGGCGCGCTCCTCGGCTGGCCGCTCGGCGGCGGGCTGATCTTCGGCCTCGCGCTGTCGGTCGCCTCGACCGTGGTGCTGCTCAAGGCGCTGCAGGATCGCCACCTCGTCGATTCCGAGCGGGGCCGTATCGCCATCGGCTGGGTGATCGTCGAGGACATCGCGATGGTCCTCGCTTTGGTGCTGATCCCGGCGCTCGCCGATCTCCTCGGCGGCACCGCCGCTGAAATCAACGACCCCTTCGTCAATCTGGTCGAGCGGTTCAGCGGCATCGAGCTCAACATCTGGGGCATCGTCGCGGTCACGGCCGTCAAACTCGCGGCCTTTGTCGGCTTCATGCTGGTGGTCGGCCGACGGGTTATCCCCTGGGTGCTGCACCAGACCGCCCACACCGGCAGCCGCGAACTGTTCCGCCTCGCGGTGCTCGCCATCGCGCTCGGCGTCGCGGCGGGCGCCGCTTACCTGTTCGGCGTCAGCCTGGCGCTCGGCGCCTTCTTTGCCGGCATGATCCTCAGCGAATCTGAACTCTCCAACCGCGCGGCCCAGGAAAGCCTGCCGTTCCGCGACGCGTTTGCGGTGCTGTTCTTCGTGTCGGTCGGCATGCTGTTCGACCCGGCGATCCTGTGGACGCATCCGTGGGAAGTCGTCGGCACGCTGTTCATCATCCTCATCGGCAAGACGGTGCTGGGCTACTACCTCATCATCGCGCTCCGCCGCCCGGCGGGCACGGCGCTTACCATCTCCGCCAGCCTCGCGCAGATCGGCGAATTCTCCTTTATCCTCGCCGCGCTCGGGCTGAGCCTCGGCCTGCTGCCGCCCGACGGGCAGAGCCTGATCGTCGCCGGCGCCATCATCTCGATCGTGCTAAATCCGATCCTGATGTACGCCGCCGAACGGCTGCGGCCGCAGTTCGAGGCGCGGGCCGTCGCGGCGCAGAAGATCGTCGTGCCCGAGCGCGTCGAGCCGGCAATGAACGAAGCCACTGCGGCGCCCGAGGCGGAGATCCACGACGACCGCACGCCAACCGCGCTCACCGGCCACACCGTGCTTATCGGCTATGGCCGCGTCGGCACCGTCGTCGCCGATGGCCTCAAGCGGCAGGGCACGCGCTTCGTCCTCATCGAGGATTCGGAGAAGCGCATCGCCGCGGCGCACACCGCGGGCGTCGAGGTCGTGGTGGGCAACGCCGCCACGTCGCGCTCGCTGGCTCTCGCCAATATCGAGGGCGCCAGCACGCTGATCATCGCCATCCCCAATGCGTTCGAAGCCGGGCAGGCGGTGGAGCAATCGCGCAAGCTCAACCCCAATGTGCTGATCGTCGCCCGCGCCCATTCGGACGAGGAGGTGACCTATCTGCGCGACCTCGGCGCCAACGAGGTCATCATGGGCGAGCGCGAGATCGGCCTCGGTATGCTCGGCTGGACCAATGGCGAAAACGCCCACGAACTCGAAACCGTGCGCACCAAGGCCAATTTCGAAGCCGTCGCTGCCGCTCTCAAGCTCGACGATTTGCCGCCCGCGCCGGTGCCGACACCTGAACCCGTCTACGTCGCCAAGATCGAACCGCCCCCGCCCGCGATCCCGATCGAGGAGTTGGAAGCCGCCATCGAGGCGGCGCATCCCGAGCATCTTCCCGAAGGCCCGGCCGAGCCGCCCGAGATGGTGCAGGCCTATGGCGAAATGCCGGTCGAGGACGAGACAGAGGAGCGCCCTGCCTCGGCCTTTGTGGTGGCCGGCGAAATGGCTGCGCACGAACCGATCGTCGAAACGCCGGTCAGCTATTTTGTACCGGAGCCCGATCCGGAGGCCGAACCCGTGGCCGAGCCTCAGCCACAATTGTGGGCCGAGGATTTTGTGGCCAAGGCTGAGCCTGAGCCCGAGCCTGCGGTCGAATCCGAGCCGAAGTTCTGGGCCGAGGACCCAGCGCCCGAGCCGGAATTGGCTTTGGAACCGCTGACGGCCGAGCCCGAAATCATCCCGGAAGCGGCCATCGAAGAAGAGCTCGATTATATCGACTTCGAGCCCGATCCGGTCGTTCCGGAGGTCGAGCCGCCGCGGCAACCCAAGGCCGGCGGACCCGCCAGTGCGGCGGGTGTTCCCTATAAGCCCGAAGTCGAACCGGTCGCGGAATAGCAGCGCGCTGGCATTCGGCCCTCGCATCCCGCCGGGATTGCGCTATATCTCCGGCTAACCGATCGACATTCGATGATATCGCAAAAAGCCAAATATGCGCTCAGGGCGTTGGTGGTGCTGGTCAAGGCGCCGCCGGAGACGTCGCTGATGATCTCCGAGATTTCCAAGGCGCAGGCGATCCCCAAGAAATTCCTCGAGCAGATCCTGCTTGAGCTGAAGCGCGCCGGCATCGTGATGAGCCGCCGCGGCCGCCTCGGCGGTTATGTTCTGCTGCGCCCCGCCGACAAACTGACCTTCGGCGAAGTGCTTCGCCTGATCGATGGGCCGATCGCTCCGCTGCCCTGCCTCAGCAAGATCGCCTACCGCCGCTGCGCCGACTGTCAGGACGAATCGACTTGCGAAATCCGCCATGTGTTTGCCCATGTGGTGAAGGCCCAGCGCGATGTGCTGGATCATACGACGTTCGCGGATGCGGTTTCGGCGGGACGTGTGCCGGAAGCGGTGCTCTAAGCTCGCAGGATTCCTCTCCCGCCCGCGGCAGAGGGGGACCACGCGAAGCGTGGTGGAGAGGGGTGCACCTGCGCTGACCTCAGGACTGTTCACCTCAAGCGGCTCCCCCTTCCGTCGCCTCCGCGCCACCTTCCCCAGCAAAGCGGGAGAAGGATTCCCGACTGCGAGTGCCGAGCCGCTCAACCCATTCTGTAGCAAGCGATTTCTGGGTTGGGCCCAATTTAGGAACGAACTGCACGAAAATTTGCTCGAACATATCTCCCGAAAGAATGCTTTTCCTCATCGGCATTCTCGGACAAACTGCTCTTGCCTTGGCATTCCCGACTAACACGGTAGAGTTATGTCACTTACCTTGGAGGTTCTTATGAAGACAGCTGCATCAATCCTGGCCGTGGGCGCGCTCGTCGCTTCCATTGGCTTTGCGGGAGTAGTAACCGCCCGCGCCGCCGAACAGACGCTGCTCAATGTGAGCTACGATCCGACGCGCGAACTCTACGAACAGTACAACGTCGCTTTCGCCAAGCACTGGAACGAGACGACCGGCAACACGGTCACCATCGAGCAGAGCCATGGCGGCTCGGGCAAGCAGGCCCAGGCGGTGATCGACGGCCTCGGCGCCGACGTCGTGACCCTCGCGCTCGAAGGCGACATCAACGCCATCGCCAGCAAGTCCGGCCTGCTCAACGAGGATTGGCGTGGCGAGTTCGAAAACAACTCGACCCCCTACACCTCGACCATCGTCTTCCTCGTCCGCAAGGGTAACCCCAAGGCGATCAACGATTGGGGCGATCTGATCAAGGACGGCGTCGAAGTCATCACGCCGAACCCCAAAACCTCGGGCGGTGCCCGCTGGAACTACCTGGCGGCGTGGGCCTGGTCCAACAAGGCCAATGGCGGCGACGAGGCCAAGAACATCGAGTTCATCAAGAACCTCTATGGCCACGTGCCGGTGCTCGATACGGGTGCCCGCGGTTCGACCGTCACCTTCGCGCAGAAGGAACTGGGCGACGTGCTGCTGGCCTGGGAAAACGAAGCCTTCCTCGTGCTCGATGAATTCGGCGCCGACAATTTCGAAATCGTCTATCCGCCGAGCTCGATCCTGGCCGAACCCCCGGTCGCTATCGTCGACAAGAACGCCGAAGCGCATGGCACCACTGAACTGGCGCACGAATATCTGGCCTACCTCTACTCGGCCGAAGGCCAGACCATCGCGGCGACCAATCACTACCGTCCGAGCAAGCCCGACCTCGTCGCCGACAAGGCGCTCCTCGACGCCTTCCCAAAGATCGATCTGATCTCTATTGATGACCCGCTTTTCGGCGGCTGGAAAACGGCCCAGCCCAAACACTTCGGGGACGGCGGAATTTTTGACCAGATCTACACCCCTCAAGGCTGATCGATCGGCCATGAACGTAGACCTCAACCACCCCGCGAAAGCGGGGTGGACGTTTGTTAAGCCCACCGTGGTGCCCGGATTCGGGCTCACCTTCGGCTACACGCTGCTCTACCTCAGCATCATCGTCCTGATCCCGATCGTCTTCCTGTTCCTCAAGGCGGCGACGATCTCGCCCGAACAGATCTGGAAGGTCGCCTCGTCGGCCCGCACGCTCAATGCGCTCAAGGTCAGCTTCGGCTCGTCGATGATCGCGGCACTGGTCAACGTCGTCTTCGGCCTCATCGTCGCCTGGGTGCTGGTGCGCTACAAATTCCCGGGCCGGCGCCTGCTGGATGCAGTCGTCGATCTGCCCTTCGCGCTGCCCACCGCAGTCGCCGGCATCGCGCTCTCGACGCTCTATGCGCCCAAGGGCTGGATCGGCGGCATGTTCTCCGAGAAGGGCTGGCTCAATGTCTGGATTGCCGCGCAGGACTGGCTGCCCTTCGGGCTCAGCGCATTCCAGATGCCTGCCTGGAAGATCGCCTATACGCCGACCGGCATCGTCATCGCGCTGATCTTCATCGGCCTGCCCTTCGTCGTGCGCACGGTGCAGCCGGTGCTCGAGGAGTTCGAGGCCGAACTCGAAGAGGCCGCGGCGACGCTCGGCGCCAATCGCCTGCAGACCATCAGCATGGTCATCCTGCCGCGCCTCGTTCCAGCGATCCTCACCGGCTTCGCGCTCGCCTTCGCGCGGGCCGTCGGCGAATACGGCTCGGTCATCTTCATCGCCGGCAATTTGCCCAACGTCTCCGAAATTGCGCCGCTGCTGATCATCATCAAGCTCGAGGAGTTCGATCAGGGCGGCGCCGCGGTCATCGCCGCGATCATGCTCATCATCGCCTTCATGATGCTGCTCATCATCAACCTCATCCAGACCTGGGCGCGCAGGAGGTTGATGATGAGCAGGACGATCTCATCTACGACAGCCGCCGGCCGATTGCGCCGCACGATCACACGCGCCCCACCACCGAGCGCGACTGGATCAAGCGGACCCTCATCGGTCTCGCTATTGCGTTCATGCTCGCGGTCATCGTGTTGCCGCTGGTCCTCGTCTTCGTCGAAGCCTTTCGCAAAGGGGCCGGCGAATATTTCGCTGCCTTCGGCGATCCGCAGTCGCAGGCGGCCATCCGCCTGACGTTGCTGGTCGCGGCCATCGCGGTGCCGCTCAACCTCGTCTTCGGCGTCGCCGCGGCCTGGTGCGTCGCGAAATTCGAGTTCCCCGGCAAGGCCTTCCTCACCACGCTCATCGATCTGCCGTTTTCGGTGTCGCCGGTGGTTTCGGGCATGGTCTATGTGCTGCTGTTCGGCGCACAGAGCGTGCTCTCGCCGTTCCTCAAGGCCAACAATATCGAGATCATCTTCGCGGTGCCCGGCATCGTGCTCGCGACGATCTTTGTCACCTTCCCCTTCATCGCCCGTGAACTGATTCCGCTGATGCAGGATCAGGGCAATGGCGACGAGGAAGCGGCCATCTCGCTGGGCGCCAGCGGCTGGCAGGTGTTCTGGCGTGTCACGCTCCCCAATATCAAATGGGGCCTGCTCTACGGCGTCCTGCTGTGCAACGCCCGCGCCATGGGGGAGTTCGGCGCCGTGTCGGTGGTTTCGGGCCACATCCGCGGCAAGACCACCACCATGCCGCTCGACATCGAGATCCTCTATAACGAGTACAATTTCTCCGCGGCCTTCGCTGTCGCATCGCTGCTGGCCCTGCTTGCCTTGGTCACGCTCCTGGTCAAAACCATCCTCGAGTTCCGCTATGGCGATGAACTCGCAGGCACTCGCAAGCACTAAGGGTTCCGGTTTGGATATTCGCGTCGCAAACGTCCTCAAGCAGTTCTCGCGCTACCCGGCGCTGAACGACGTCTCGCTGGACATCCGCTCGGGCGAACTGATCGCGCTGCTCGGTCCCTCGGGGTCGGGCAAGACGACGCTGCTGCGGCTCATCGCCGGCCTCGAAATGCCCACCGCCGGCCGGATCTTTTTCGGAGACGAGGATGCCTCGGGCCGGACCGTGCAGCAGCGCAATGTCGGCTTCGTGTTCCAGGCCTATGCGCTGTTCCGCAACATGACGGTGCTCGAGAACGTCTCCTTCGGGCTGAAGGTCCGCCCGCGCGCCACCCGCCCGCCGCGCGCCGCGATCAAGAAGCGTGCGATGGAACTGCTCGACCTGGTGCAGCTCTCGGGCCTCCACGACCGCTATCCGCAGCAGCTCTCGGGCGGCCAGCGCCAGCGTGTGGCGCTGGCCCGGGCGCTGGCCATCGAGCCGCGCGTGCTGCTGCTCGACGAGCCGTTCGGCGCGCTCGATGCGCAGGTGCGCAAGGAGCTACGCAAATGGCTGCGCGAGATCCACGACAAGACCGGCCACACCACCGTGTTCGTCACGCACGACCAGGAGGAAGCGCTCGAACTCGCCGACCGCCTCGTGGTGATGAGCCAGGGCAAGATCGAGCAGGTCGGCACGCCCGACGACGTCTACGACAAGCCGGCCAATCCGTTCGTCTTCAACTTCATCGGCGAATCCTCAAACCTGCCGGTCGAGATCGACAATGGCGAACTCTGGGTCGGCGGCCGCGCCATTGGCCTGCCCGCCGGCGACACCCCCAAGGGCAACGCCCAGCTGTTCTTCCGCCCGCACGATGTGGAACTCAGCGAAGAGGGCGCGTCTCTCGCCGGTGTCGTCGCCGCCTCTCGCCGTGTCGGCGGTACCCGCCGCGTCGAGCTCGAAATCGGCGGCCTGCCCAACCGCATCGAGATCGATCTGCCGTTCGATCATCCCGCCGGGGAGAAGACCCGCATCGCGTTCAAGCCGAAGCGCTGGAAGCTTTTTCCGAGCGGCTGAAGGTCGGCTCGAAGACGCCACCTCGCGCTGGAGTCCTCTGTGGGATGTCGCTACCATGACGAACCATCGGGAGGTCACGGATCATGCGATGCCTGATCGTCGTTGCGCATCCGCTCAAGCAGAGCCTTTGCCAGTCCCTCGCGACGATCGCGCGAGAGACGCTGACAAAGGCCGGTCATGAGGTCGATGTCGCCGATCTCTACGCCGAGACGTTCTCGCCCGTCATGACTGCCGAGGAACGGATTGCCCACAATGCCGTGCCGGACAACAACGGACCGGAGGCCCGCAGGCTCGCTTCGGCGGAGGCGCTCGTCCTCGTCTTCCCGACATGGTGGTATGGTTTTCCGGCTGTGCTGAAGGGGTGGTTCGATCGCGTCTGGCTGCCGGGCCTGGCATTCGACATCGCGCCGAAAACGTTCGCGCTGGTGCCGCGGCTGACCGGTCTCAGGCACTTCATTGCCATCACCACGCTCGCTTCGCCTCGCTGGGTGGACTGGTTCGTGGTGCGCCAGCCGGTCAAGCGCATCCTGAAATACGCCATTGCCGGCACATGTGCGCCGCAAGCGCGATTTCGATACTTGGCGATGCACTCGGCCGAAGCAGTCTCGCCAACCAGGTTCGAGGATTTTGGGGCGTGCATCAGGCGGTCGCTGTCCGACCTCTAAACCCGCCGCCCTGGATCGCGGCCTGCCCAACCGCATCGAGATCGACCGGCCGTTCGATCATCCCGCCGAGGAGAAAACCAGAATAGCGTTCCGGCCGAAGCGCTGGAGCTGTTTCCTACGGACTGATCGCTGCGGCTCGGCCGCGCGTCGTCACCAGATAGATGCCGATCGAGACCAGCACCAGCGCCACGAGATTTTTCCACTCGAGCACGCTCTCGCCCAGCACCAGCGCGGCGAGGATCGCGCCAAAAATCGGGATCTCGAAATTGAAGATCGCGACCGACCCCACGGGGTTGTGCTTGAGCAGCAGGCTCCACAGCGCAAACGCCACCGCCGAGACCGCCGCGAGATAGACCACCAATGCGCCCGCGCCAAAACTGAATTGCGCGAAATGCCCGCCGCCGAACCAGCCCATCGCGGTCAGCACCAGTCCGCCCAGCAGCAACTGCCAGCCGGTCATTATCGTCGCATCCATGTCCTGCGAGAGCCGCCGCCCATAGATCGCCGCCAGCGATCCGGCGAAGGTCGAGACCAGCAGCAGGCCTTCGCCCAGTAGCGCGAAATGGAAATCGAGGCCGCCCGAGGCGAAGTTCACCGCCACGACGCCGGCAAAGCCGATGAGGCAGCCGAGCGCCTTGCGGCCGTTGAGCTTGTCGTCGGTGTAGATGAAATGCGCCAGCAGCACCGAGAAGAACACCAGCGTCGACGACAGGATCGAGGTTTTGACCGCCGTCGTGTGCGCCAGCCCGATGTAGTAGCAGACATACTGTACGACGGTCTGGCCGAGCCCGAGCAGGGCGACTTCACCGAAGCGGCACGGCGTCATCGACACCTTGCGCCCGCTCAGCAGCCCGTAGGCCAGCAGCAGCAGGCCCGCGAGGCAGAAGCGCATTCCCGCGAACAGCAGCAGCGATGGCGTGTCGCCCGGTGCAATGCCGATCAGCCCATAGCCGAATTTTACCGCCGGCACCGCGCTGCCCCAGAGCAGGCAACACAATGTTGCGAGCGCAATGAGCGCGCGCCGGTCGGCGAAAATCGAGGGTGTCGTCACCGCTTAGCCAAAGACCACCGTGCGTTTGCCGTTGAGCATCACACGGCTCTCGAGGTGCAGTTTCACCGCCCGCGCCAGCACGCGGCTTTCGATATCGCGACCGGCGGCCACCAGATCGTCGGCGCTCATCGCGTGGTTCACCCGCGCGGTCTCCTGCTCGATGATCGGGCCCTCGTCGAGATCGGGGGTGACGTAGTGCGCCGTCGCACCGATGATCTTGACGCCGCGCTCATGCGCCTGGTGATACGGCTTCGCGCCCTTGAAGCTGGGCAGGAACGAATGGTGGATGTTGATTATCTGCCCGAACAGCCGCGTCGCAAAGCCGCTCGACAGGATCTGCATGTAGCGCGCCAGCACCACCAGTTCCGCGCCGGTGTCCTTAACCAGCTTCAGCACTTCGGCTTCCTGCGCCGCCTTGTCGCCGCGCAGCGGCAGGTAGTGATAGGGGATCTCCTCGTAGATCGCCGTGGCCCGCGAGTCTTCGTGGTTGGAAACGATCGCCGCGACCTCGGCATCGAGCCAGCCGACGCGGATCTGATAGAGCAGATGCAGCAGCGTGTGGTCGAACTTACTGACCATTACCACGATCTTCTTCTTGCGCCCCTGGTCGACCAGCGATGTGCGCATGCTGAAGCGCTCGGTCACTGGCCGCAGCGCGCGCTCCAGCCCCTCGCGGTCAACGCCGTCGGGGGCCGTGAAAGCGAGGCGCATGAAGAAGGTGCCGGTCTCCCGGTCCCAGAACTGGTTGCTCTCGGAAATATTGGCGTTGAGCGCGGCGAGCTCGGTGGTCACCGCGGCGACGATGCCGGGGCGGTCGGCGCAGCTCAGCGTCAGGACGAAATCGGCGGACATGTTGGCTCCGGAAACTGGGCGCTTCTATCGCGATGGAAAGGGGTCGGGTCAAGCGCGCCCGGCAATCAGCCTTAAGGACCCGGCGGGGTCGGACCTGGCGCGCCATCGCTACTGTCCGGCGAACCGGACGTGGCGGCGGGTGGTGTCCCGCCGCCGGTGCTACCCGGCGGGTCTTTCGGAAACCGTAGAAACAGGTTCCACACGCAATAGGCGAGGGCGGCCCCCGTAATGGTGATCCATAGCGTGTCTTTGGAGAAAATCGTCTCGTAGCCGAACCAGATCACCACCACGCCCGTCACGAGGACGCGCCGCCACAGCGGGCGGAAGAAGTCGGTGTCTTTCTGGTTTATGGCCATGCGGCATACCTAAAGTGCCGGTGAGAGCCGCGCAAGCCGCGCGGCTCCCAGTCGATATCACGCCGCAGCAAGACTTCCCTGCCGGCGATTGCCGGATTCGGCAAAAAAGATCAGCAGCGAAGCGCCCACGATCAGGGCCGTTCCCACCCAGAACCAGCCGGTCGGCACCTGGCTCAGGAAGATGAAGCCGATCACCGCCGTCAGCGGCACCTTGAGGTCGCCGAATGGCTGGAGGTACGTCGCGTCGGCGGTCTTGTAGGCGAAG
>JBKJTB010000435.1:0-4594 GCA_046594305.1 Devosia sp.
CATCGAAGGTGCTGGCCAGAAGAAGGAAATCGAAGGCCGCATCAATCAGATCCGTAAGCAGATCGAAGATTCCTCCAGCGACTACGACAAGGAAAAGCTCCAGGAGCGTCTGGCCAAGTTGGCCGGCGGCGTTGCCGTCATCAAGGTCGGCGGCTCGACGGAAGTCGAAGTCAAGGAGCGTAAGGACCGCGTCGACGACGCACTGAACGCGACCCGCGCCGCAGTTGAAGAGGGCATCGTTGCCGGTGGTGGCGTCGCGCTGCTGCGTGCTTCGGCCAATCTGAAGGTCCAGGGTGCTAACACCGACCAGCAGGCCGGCATCGGCATCGTCCGCCGCGCCCTGCAGGAACCGATCCGCCAGATCGTCCAGAACTCGGGCGGCGAAGGTTCGCTGGTTGTCGGCAAGATCCTCGAGAACGCGTCGGAGACCTATGGCTACGACGCGCAGACCGGCGAGTACGGCGACATGATCACGATGGGAATTATCGATCCCGTGAAGGTAGTACGCAGCGCGCTGCAGGACGCGGCCTCGGTCGCCGGCCTTCTGATCACGACGGAAGCCATGATCGCCGAGCTCCCCAAGGACGCAGCTCCTGCGATGGGCGGCGGGGGTATGGGCGGCATGGACTACTGAGACCCCCCAAGCTGGCCGGCACGAAGAGAGGTGCGGCGACGAAAGAGACGGTCGCCGCGCTCTGCGCCGCGGCGACCTGGCTGGCCGCGAGACTCGACATTGGACTCGGTCTGACCGCCATTTACACACCGCGCGCTTCTCAACGCGATGCACACATAGTGCAAGCTGCAGTGATGCGGCGCTAGAGAAGCCGACCGACCTCCAAGGCGAACTCGTACACCTTCTCTTCGACGCGTTTCATGGCGGTAATGTCGGACTGAATGCCGACGTAGTGGGTCACCGCCCCGTTGTCATTTCGCACCGGGCGTAGTGAAAGCCTGTTCCAGAAGGCCTCGCCGCTCTTCCTGTAATTGGTCAGATCCGCAAGGAATGGCAGGCCAGCCACAATTGCCCGACGCATGAGCGCGACCGTTTCCTTGTCGGTTGCCTCGCCTTGGAGCAGGCGGCAATTGCGTCCGACGACCTCGCTAGGCTTATATCCGGTCAGTCTCTCGAAGCCGCGATTGACGTAAATCAGGGGGCAGTCGTCGCGGCGAACATCGACCAAGGAGATAGAGTGGACCGACGGGTCTATGGTGGCCGACAGCTCCGATCGACCTAGCAGAAATTTCAGTGCGTCCAACGTCTCCTCCTTCTGCCCCGGTCGACGGTGCCGAACGGGCCGTGAGCAGTTCATCACAAGCGCGAACATTATCGCACTTAGGCGGATCGGTGTCGCGGCACTCTGAGACCCACCGGACCAGTGTGGCGAATTTGTTCGGTAAGCGCTGCGCTTCTCACGCTGGCTTGCCTCGCGGCGGGCTGGATACCATTCTGGCTTGGAAGGCTTGGCCGCTAGTTAGCCGGCGTTGCATTAGAGCCTCTGTCGATCACTTTGCGACACGCCGCGTCGGCCTCACGCTTGGTCGAATAGGTGAAGTCGCTCGATCTGTTTTTGACGAGCTGGTGCCTCGCATGGATCGCCCATACCCACTGATTGTCGGCCTTGGTGATCTGGTATTCGACGCCTCGATGTTCGGACATGCGTCCTCCATGTTTTCCCCAAAGCATATAGGCGCAGTCGCATGAGACCTACCGACAAATCGGGCCGGCGTAATGGTGTCGGGCTGGCGGCCGAACACAACCCCTAGTGGCTTGTGTTCTTGTTATGTTCACGGCACCCTGACTCGCTCGTTGTGCCCATCGAGCGTCGCAAATGCCCTATGCCGAACTGGTCTCGACCAGCAATTTCTCGTTCCTGCGCGGTGGGTCGCATCCCGGCGAACTGGTGCACCAGGCCGCGGCACTGGGCTTGTCCGGCATTGGCGTCACGGATCGCAATTCTTTCGCCGGCGTGGTGCGGGGCCACATTGCTGCGCGCGAGGTCTGGGCAGTCGATCCGTCGTTCCGCTACCTCGTCGGCGTTCGGCTCGTCTTCGGCGACAAGACCCCAGACATCATCGCCTACCCCAACGACCGAGCCGCCTACGGGCGGCTCTGCCACCTCCTCACCACCGGCAATCGTCGCGCTGTCAAAGGTGACTGCATCCTCCGCTTTGAGGACCTGCTGGCGCACTCGGAGGGCAGCCTTTTCATCATCTTCGGCGACAACGCGCCGTTCAGCGCCGACGAGTTCGTGGCCCGCAAGCTCATGGCCGCCGCACCGGGTCGTGTATGGCTCGGCATCAGCTGTCGCCTGCATGGCAATGACCGGGCGCGGCTCAATCAAATGGCTTCCGTTTCGGACCGCATCGGGGTGCCGATGATCGCCACCAATGATGTGCTCTACCATCACTACGGCCGACGCCCGCTGCAGGACGTGCTGACCTGCATCCGCTTGCATCTGACGATCCGTGAAGCTGGCCGCCGTCTTGAGGCGAACGCCGAGCGCTACATCAAGTCCGAACAGCAGATGCGGTCGCCAACGATGTTTGGCGAGCACCAAGCCGCCATCGCGGAGACCGAGCGCTTCATCAGCATGATCCACTTCTCGCTCGACGAGCTGCGCTACAACTATCCCGAGGAGACGATTGCTAACGGCGAGACAGCGCAGGAGACGCTGGAGCGGCTGGCGATGGTTGGAGCACTGCGCCGCTACCCCGACGGCGTACCCGATCGCGTAATGCAGGGCCTCGAGCATGAGCTGCAACTCATCGACCAGATGAAGTATGCGGCCTACTTCCTCACCGTGCACGACCTCGTCCGCTACGCCCGTGAGGAGCGAGGTATCCTCTGCCAGGGTCGCGGATCGGCCGCGAACTCGGTCGTCTGCTTCTGCCTCGGCGTCACCGAGGTCGACCCGATGCTGGTCGATCTCCTGTTCGAACGGTTCGTGTCGACCGAGCGCGACGAGCCCCCGGATATCGACGTCGACTTCGAGCACGAGCGCCGCGAAGAGGTGATGCAATACCTCTACGAGAAGTACGGCCGGCATCGCTGCAGCCTCACCGCAACCGTCACAACCTATCGCTCGAAGGGGGCCATCCGCGAGGTGTGCAAGGTCTTCGGCTTCTCGACCGATACGATCGAGGCTCTCAACGCGCTGAAGTGGGGATGGAGCGACGACGGGTTAGACCCCGGCAGCATCAAGACGGCTGGTCTCGATCCCAATGACCCAACGATGTTGATGGTGCTCAGCATCGTCGAATGCCTTGTCGGTTTTCCGCGCCACCTCGGTCAGCACGTCGGCGGCTTTGTCATCACCCGTGACCGGCTCGATCATCTGATCCCGGTGATGAACGCGGCGATGGAAGGCAGAACCACTGTTGAGTGGGATAAGGACGATCTGGATGCTCTTGGCATCCTGAAGGTCGACGTGCTTGCCCTGGGCATGCTGAGCTGCATCCGGCGCGCCTTCCAGCTAATGCACATGCACTACGGACAGGACCTGACGCTCTCGACGGTGCCTGCAGAAGATCCCCGCACCTACGCCATGATCCAGCGCGCCGACACGATCGGCGTGTTCCAGATCGAAAGCCGAGCGCAGATGTCCATGCTGCCCCGGCTGAAGCCCGCCAAGTTCTATGACCTCATCATCGAGGTTGCGATAGTCAGACCCGGACCGATCCAGGGTGGCATGGTGCATCCCTATCTGAAGCGTCGCCTCGGGATCGAGCCGGTGAGCTATCCCAGCGAGGAACTCGAGGCCGTTCTCAAGAAGACCTATGGCGTGCCGTTGTTCCAAGAACAGGCGATGAAGATCGCGATCGTCGGCGCTGGCTTCTCACCTGGCGAGGCCGACAAGCTGCGCAGGTCCATGGCGACCTTCAAGCGCACCGGCGGCGTCGGCGTGTTCCGCGACAAGTTCATCGGCGGGATGCTCAGCAAGGGCTATCAACGCGAGTTCGCCGAAGCCTGCTTCAAGCAAATCGAGGGGTTTGGCTCCTACGGCTTCCCAGAGAGCCATGCCGCATCGTTTGCGCTGCTCGTCTATGTGTCCTGCTGGCTGAAGGCGCATTATCCGGATACTTTCGCCTGCGCCCTGCTCAACAGTCAGCCCATGGGCTTCTACGCCCCCTCCCAGATCGTCAGGGACGCCCAGGAGCACGGCATCGAGTTTCGGGACGTGGACATCAACCACTCGGACCTGGAGAGCGTCCTGGAGCCCGGCCAACGCGATCCCAATCGCATCTGGCGCCCGCACCGCGACATGCGAGACGACATCCGTTCGAGCAGAGCCATCTGGCTTGGACTCAACTTCATCAAGGGGGTCAGCGACGACGAGGCGAACATTATCATCGCCCGTCGCGGCAACGGCTACGACAGCGTCCGTGACCTCTGGCTTCGCACTGGACTGTCACCGTCGACGCTCACCAAGCTGGCCGAGGCAGATGCCTTCCAATCCCTCGGCATGAAACGACGTGACGCACTGTGGGCCGTCACTGGCCTCAAGGGTTCCGATGGCGCCGAGACCCTGCCGCTGTTTGTTTCTGCTGGTCGACCGGGGCGACGCGAGGAGGAGGTCGATGCTGGCCTACCGCC
>JBKJTB010000217.1:0-15349 GCA_046594305.1 Devosia sp.
CGAGGGTCATCGCTCCCTCGTCGGGCTGGATCGCGCCGGAGATGATCTTGACCAGCGTGCTCTTGCCGGCGCCGTTATCGCCGAGCAGGCAAACCACTTCGCCATTGCCGACGCTGAACGAGGCTTCCTCGAGCGCCGTCAGCGCCCCATAGGATTTTTTCGCGCCCTTGATTTCAAAGACCGGCGCGGATGGCGCAGCCGGTCTGCCGTCCTGTGCGTCGGGACGGGAGGGTTCGGCAGGCTTTGCGCCTTCGGTGGTCGTGGTGAAGCTCGACTGCGTCTCCCCGGCACGCCGGCTCCGCATCGCGACACCGACCTGGTCGGCGACCAGCGCCAGCAGCAGCATGCAGCCAACGGCGATCGACTGCCACCACGACTGGAGGCCGACAAAGATCAGTCCGGCGTTGAGGATGCCGATGGTCGCGACGCCGATCGCGATACCGAGCGGCCGCCCGGCCCCGCCTGAGAACGCAACGCCACCCAGGATCGCCGCCGTCAGCACATCGAGCTCGAAGCGGACGCCGATGGTCGGCGTGATGCTGCCGAGCCGCCCCGCCACCAGCACCGCGACAAGCCCGATGAGGAGGCCATTGATGGCATAGAGCCCGACGACCGTCCGGCCAACCGGCACGCCACAGAGTTCGGCCGCGCGCGGGTCGCCACCGATCGCGTAGACACGGAGGCCGGTCACCGTGCGGGTCAGGACGAACGAGCCAACGATGAACACCGCGATGGCGACGATGACCGAGTACTGGACGCCGACAATCTTGCCGCGGCCAAGCTCCAGCAAAGCCGGTGGAAAACCATAGACAGCGGTGCTGCTCACCACATAGGCGAGGCCGCCATAGAGCGCCAGCATGGCGAGCGTGACGATCAGCGGCGAGATGCTCAGCCGGCGCACCAGCAAACCGTTGATCAGTCCGAGCAGAAAGCCGAGCGCGAGGCCGGTGCTGATCGCCAGCAGCGGATCCTGCGTCGCCACCGCGACCTTGGCGACGATGATGCCGATAAGCGCCATCATGCTGCCGATGGACAGATCGACATAGCCGGCAATCAGCAGCGCCGAGGTTCCGAGCACGGCAATCAGGATCGAGGTCGAATTGACGCCGATCGTGACGAAATTCTCGAGCCGGAGGAACGACGGATTGAGGATCGAAAACAGGACGATCAGCCCGATCGCCACCAGCGCCAGCCCCAGCCGTCCCGAAGCTTCGCCCGGGGCCTTCGTCCCGAGGCGGAAGAAGCTCCCGCCGGTCGTCGAGTCCGCGGGCAGCGCGCCGGCGGTGCGGAAGTCCGTGTTCATTGCGTCGGCCTCATACAAAGAAGCCGGCGGATCCAGCACCGCTGGGACCCGCCGGCGACCGGGAGAGTGTGGTTCTATTTGGTCTCGGAAGACCAGGGGAAGTTCACATACTGATCGCGCGTATCGTAGCAGATGTTGCCATACATCTTGAGGTAGTAGTCGCGGCGCACCGGATCGGCATAGACCGCCGCCGGATCCTTGAGATCGGCTTCATACTGCGTGAGGTTGTCGGCAGTCAGCGGGCTGGGCAGGATGTCCATCGCCTGCGGGATGGACTTGCCCTCGAGCCAGTCGGCCGCGTGCTGTCCCATCGCGTAGCCGAAGACCGGCGATGACAGCGAGATGCTGGCCTTGTAGGGGCTGTCCGGCTTCTTGATTTCGGCCACCGCTTCCGGTTCGCCGTCGATGCCGCCGAGGAACTGGTCGGGGCGGGCCTTGCCGGCCGCCTGCAGCGCCGCGAGCGCCCCAAGCACCACCGTATCGGCGCCGAGCACGACGTCGATGTCCGGGTGTGCCTGAAGCAGCGTGCTCATCGTTTCGAACCCACCCTCCTTGTTGACCGGGTTGGGCGTGATGTCGGCGACGATGGTGACGCCCGGCAGTTGCTTCAGGCCATCGCGCATGGCGGCGAAGCGCGGCGCCAGGAACTCGATCTGGTCCTGCGTCAGCAGCACGACGTTGGCCTTGCCGCCGAGCTTGTCGTTGATGTAGGCGATCGCCGCGTCGGTCAGCGCCTTTCCCGTCGCATATTGCGGCGCGTTGAGCAGCGACGTGGCCGGCGGCGGCACGATCGTTCCCACATAGCCGCCCTGCCACATGATTTCCTGCAGGCTATGGCTCAGCGAGGCAGGGTCGACCGGCGCGGCGACGACGGCGCCGACCTTGGACGACAGGAACAGCTGGACCTGCTCGACCATTTTGGCAGCATCGTTGTTGGCGACGGCGCGCCGATACTCGAGCCCACGATTCTTGGCGGCCATGGCGAGACCGCTATCGACGCCCTGCATGAATTCGCGCTCATTGTCCTGCGCGAAAGCCAGCACCTTTTCGAGGCCCGGAGGCACGGCGCAGGCCGCTGCGTTCGGATCGAACGGCGCGAACACCGTTGGCTGCGTGATGCCGGGCGGGCCGTCCTGGGCAACCGACAAGGCGGTGCTGCCCAGCAGCATGCCAGCCCCCAGAAGCGCTGCGAGATTGAGCGACCGCGCCTGCCGGGCACGTCGGTCACCGTTCAGATTAGGCTGCATTTCAGTTCCTCCCTGTTTAGGTCTGTGGTGTCCCGGCTGCGGACATCGTTCGACGCTCCACCAGCCGCTCCTCGCACCAGGCGCAGCCAGATATTCACTTTCAGGCCTGTGAGTCAAAAACTTTTTCCAGTGGAAGTAATTAAGCCAGTTTGACTGCATCGCGACCTAGCGCCCCTCGCCCAGCCGCTGCACGGTCTTGGCCAACTCGACGCCGAGGATGCGGTGCGCGTCGCCATCGAGGTGGATGCCGTCGATGGCGCTCGACTCGACGAGCGTGCCCGCATCCACGAAAATCGCCCCGACGCGCCTGGCGCACGCCTCGATCAGACCGGGCAGCAATTGCGACTTCCCGGCCCCGCCAAGGAACATCTCGCCGAGCCAGTCGACCTCCTGCATCGGCGGCGGCGCGACGATGATCAGCGCCGGTGCGGCACCACCCGGACCGGCCTCGCTGCGCTGCACCGCGCGAGCCAGAACCTCAATTGAATCAGCAATATCTACAGGCGCAGCGGCGAACCGGTGCTTCAGATCATTGGTGCCCAGCATGAGAATGACGGCATCGACGGGCATGTGGGATTCAAGGCAGATCGGCAGGGCCTTGAGCCCGTTCTTGTGCGCCCCTTCGATCGGATCGTCATAGAGCGTGGTGCGGCTCGGGTGGCCCTCTTCGACCACGTCCCAGGCGCCGCCCAGTTGCCGCCGCATGATCCCCGGCCATCGCCGGTCGGGGGCGTAGCGGTGCCGCCCCACCCGTGCCAGCGTCGGAATCGCGCCATAGGTGTTTGAATCCCCAAAGCAGAGAACAGTCCTGGTTTGCGTCATGGCGCGGCTCCCTCCCAGTTGCTGCACTGCGATCCCTAGCATACGGGTCTCACAGGAGGCCACATCCTTCCAGTGGATGTATTTAAGTGTTGCGCCGATTTGGCCGCGTTGCTAGTCAACCTCTGCGGCGGGCACTGCCAGCACCCGGCCTGCACAGAGGACAGCGTGACCGGGAGCAGCTTCTACAGCGTCGAGAAGGTCGTTGGCGGCCGCAGTGGCGGTACCACCCAGGCCGAAACCCGGATCTACAACGAGCGCCTGATCGTCAGCCTGGTCCGCCGGCACGGCCAGCTCTCGAAGTCCGATTTGACGCGCCTGACCGGGCTCGCGCCGCAAACCATCACCACAATCGTCAACCGGGCCGCCGACGACCAGTTGCTGACGCGGCTCGAGCCGTTGCGCGGCCGGCTCGGTCAACCCTCGGTGCCCTATAGCCTCAACCCCGAGGCGGCCTGTTCCTTCGGCCTCAAGATCGATCACCGCACCGCGGATGTCGCGATGATCAACTTCGTCGGCGAGGTGATCGGGTTCGAGCGCATCGGCTTCGATTACCCCACGCCGGCCGATATCATGGCGTTCGCAAAAGCCGCCATCGCCCGCATGCTGAAAAAGCACAAGGCCGTGCGGCCCGACCGGGTGGCCGGGCTGGGCATTGCCTCGCCGTTCTATCAATGGAACTGGAACGACGATACAGACATGGCACGCGGGCCGATCGATGCCTGGAAGCAGATCGACATCCGCGCCGAGCTCGATCGCGCCTTCGAGTGGCCGGTGTACCTGTTCAACGATGCCACGGTGTCGGCCGCGGCCGAACTGATGTTCGGCTCGGGCGCCAGCTGCGCCGATTACCTCTATGCCTATGTCGGCTATTTTCTCGGCGGCGGCCTCGTGCTCGACCACCACCTGTTCCCGGGCCGCAACCGGCTCGCCGGCGCGCTCGGCAGCGTCCCCGTTGCCAATGCCGCCAGCCGGAGCGGCACCCTGCCCCTGCGCGACGTCGCCTCGCTCGGCTCGCTGGCGAGGAAACTCACGTCGCGCGACGATGCCTGGATCTGGTCGTCGCCCGACGATTGGGGACCGCCCGACGCCGCCGTCACCGCGTGGATCGACGAGGTCTCGGACGGGCTCGCCCAGGCGACGCGATCGGCCGTGGCGCTCATCGACATCGACAACCTGGTGATCGATGGCGCCTTCCCGGCCGCTGTCCGCAAGGACATCGCCAAGGCAACGCGGCGCAAGCTCGCCCGCGCCCTCGCCGACCGCCCCGAGCCGTTCTCGGTGCTCGAAGGCAAGTTCGGCCACCTCGCGCCGGCCATCGGCGGCGCCAGCATTCCGCTGCTGGTCAAATTCTCCAACGACAAAGAGCTGCTGTTCAAGGAATAGGTCGGCTCGAACGCGCCCTCGACGCCGAGCGTCTATCGTTCCTGTTCGTCGCTCCAGTTCTTGGCCCAGAAGAGCCCGATGATGGCACCCTTGCTGAACGGCAATATTGCGAGGGGAACAAGGACGGAAAGCGGCACCAGAACATAAAGATAGAGCACCGGACTGCCGCGCCCCGAGAGCTCCAGTTCAAGCATCACAAACGCGATCACGTGCACCATCACAGTGATGACAACCAGAGGAAGAAGCAGTCCGACCTGATATTTGGCCAGCGGCTCGCCGCACGCTGCGCAGTGGTCCACCTGCGTCAGATAGCCACGAAAGAGACGACCTCTGCCACATTTTGGGCATCTGCATTTGATGCCGTTCCAAATGGCTGGCCACACGCGCTTTGCGCCGCTGCTGCTGTCCATGTTGCGTCCTCCACTGCGGGATCGTCAGAAGCGCAGCGACCCGCCTCCGTCGTTCCGATACGATAAAGCGTAGTCGTCAGGTCGGGGAAGCGATCATGACACGATAGTGACGAGAGGTCGCGATGCCAGAATCGGAACGATACGACGCGGTTGTTATCGGCAGCGGGGAAGGTGGGAAATATCTCGCCTGGCACCTGGCCCAGACCGGCCAGAAAGTAGCCGTCGTCGAGCGTCGCTGGATCGGCGGTTCCTGTCCCAATATCAATTGTCTTCCCAGCAAAAACGAAATCTGGAGCGCCGGGGTTGCGAGGATCGTCGCGCGCGCGGGAGAGTTTGGCGTGTCGACCGGCCCCGTAGCGGTCGACATGACGAAGGTTTTGCAGCGCAAGCGTGAGATGGTCGACGGCCTCATCGCGTTTCACCTCGAGAGGTATCGCGCAACCGGCGCCGAGCTCATCATGGGCCACGGCCGTTTGGTGGGGCCAAGGACAGTCGAGGTGGCGCTGAACGGTGGTGGAACGCGGCAGCTCAGCGCTGACAAGCTGTTTCTCAATCTTGGCACGCACGCCAGTATTCCCGCGGTTCCTGGCCTGGCTGAGGCCCACCCGCTTACAAACATCGAGGCGCTGGAACTGGATCGACTTCCGGAGCACCTCATCGTGCTGGGCGGTGGCTATGTCGGCCTGGAACTCGCTCAGGCATACCGCCGCTTCGGCAGCCGCGTCACGATCATCGAACGGGGTCCAAGGCTCGCGGCCCGCGAAGATCCAGATATTTCCGACGAGATCCGAGGCCTCCTCGAGGCCGAGGGCATTGCCATATTGCTGCAGACCGAGATCGGGCAGGTCGAGGGGCGCTCGGGCGAAAGCGTGCGCGCTCACATCGTGACCCCCAACGGTCCCGGGAGCCTCGAGGCCAGCGATATCCTCGTCGCGGCGGGACGAACACCCAATACGCAAGGCCTCGGTCTTGAGCAGGCCGGCGTTGAGCTGACTGGCCGCGGCTACATTCGTGTCAACGCCCGCCTTGAGACAACCGCACCCGACATCTGGGCCATTGGCGAATGCGCCGGCAGCGCCCAGTTCACCCATGTCTCGCTCGATGATTTTCGCGTCATCCGGAGCAATCTAGGCGGTGGCGATCGAGTCACCACGGACCGGCTGGTCCCCTACTGCATGTTCACCGACCCACCCTTTGCGCGGATTGGGATGAACGAAAGGGAAGCGGTCGAGAGTGGCAGGAAGGTGCGCGCTGCAAAGCTGCCAATGCGCGCCGTGCTGCGAACCCGGACGACGTCGGAGACCACCGGGTTCATGAAAGCCTTCATCGACGATGACGACCAAATAGTGGGCTTCGAGATGATCGGCGCGGAGGCAGGCGAAGTGCTGGCAACGGTACAGGTCGCGATGCTGGGCCGCCTCCCTTACACGAGCCTCCGAGACGCAATTCTAGCGCACCCGACAATGGCGGAAGGATTGAATGCGTTGTTCGGCAACGTGCCGGGCAAATGACGATCCGCATTGCCTGCGCCGCAATCGAAAGAGATCGGCGCGCGTCGGCCGGTGAGTGGGAAGTGGCGGAGAGGGAGACCGGACGCTAGCGGCTGCTCCTGCGCGTGTCCGGGTGCGGGGCCGAGCGGACAGACGATTGCGATTGTAACCGCCTCAAGCGCGCCGACGCGGGCATAGGCGTCATGCAGCGTGACTGTGAGGACCGGCGCCACTCGTCGGCAACGTCGTCACAGGCCGCGTGGGCACATATAACGCAATCACCACTCTTTTCGAGCGGCTCGGCTCGCGGAACACCCGTAGAGCCATAGCCCCGCCATTTCTGATCCTTTGGATCCAGTGAGGTGGGGATCGATGGCTCGGCAAAGCCCTACGCAGCGATCGTCAACGGGATCAGTGAGGGATCGCCGATCCCGGACCGGCAAGGTGGATACTTCAGGGCGGCGGATTGGGTCACGGTGTAGCCAAGCCGAACCTTAGGACCGCTCGATGAAGCCTATCCGGGTAGCGCTAGCTCAATCGCGGGAAGACGTGCTGTCGCAGGTCATTCACGACGCGCTGACCAAGTCGCCCCATTTCGAGGTCGAGGGCGGGATTATCGCGCTTGGCACCGTCCACAGCGTGCTCGGATCGGGCAGATCCATCGACATCCTGATCGTCGTCGGCGAAGGCAGCCCGGTTGTACCCGAGGCACTGCTTGAGCGGCATCCCGGCATGGTCGTCTCCCACATCGTCATCGGCTCCAAGGCGGTGCGCTTCGACGTGCACGACGTCGATGTCGATGGACTGCTCTCGACCTTGACGATGTTGGCCCGCAACCGGGGCAACGGCGCACCGCGCACAGTCGATATGCAATTGGGCGATGACGATAGCGGGCTGGTGCTCGTCCCCGCCCACAGCGAGGCCATGACACTCGCCGTTCGCTGGATCAACGCTCTACTGCTGCACCACAACGATCGCTTTCCACTTGGGCAAGGCGATGTGGCCGGCTTCGCGCGCAATTCGGAGTCGATCCGCCGCACCCTGAACGCGCCTGATACAAGCCCGGAATCGCCGGCCCTGCGAGCCGCGTCGGATGCGCTGATGACCGTGCTGGAGCGCAGCGGCTCCGATGATGAGCCGCTGGTCCGGTTGTACCGACGGCTCCGCCTGTCGGCGCTGGAACTCAAATTCCTGCTGCTCTGCCTCGCGGCCGATCTTGATGCGAAGTTCCATTCGGTCATCGGTACGTTCAACGACGATCTGGGGCAACACAGCCCGACATTCGCGCTCGCCACGACCATGCTGGGCGACCCACGCGACGTGCGGGCGTCGCTGTCGCGCAGCGGCGCAGTAGCACGACTGCACTTGCTGTCATCGGGCGGCGAGCTGCCGCGCGGCGATGATCCCGTTCGAGCCGACGCGGCGCTTGCCGGCTGGCTGCTCGGCGATGCCGACGCCCTCCTCAACGACCCCGCTGTCCTGCCGGCGACCCGGCTGCAGAAATGGCGAGGGGCCTCGCTTCTCAACGACACGTTCGATCGCGACCTCGCCGAAACCCTGGCGCAGGCGTTGGCGCCCGACGGGCGCGGCGGGCGATGGCTCGTGCTGGGCGGCGCCGATAGCGACGGCTGGCGCGGTGTCCTGGAACTGGCCACGCATTGGGGGCGGCCGCCCCTGCTGCGGATTTCGCTCGCGGCACTGGCGACCGCACCACCGGACGCCCTCGCCGGCGCCGCCGCGCGCCTCGCCCGTGCCGCCTCGCTGCTCGGTGCGTGCCCCATTGTCGACGCGCAGCATCTCGATGGCGCCGGCGATCCCAACGGTGCCGTGCTGGCCTTGGTGCAGGCGATGGCGCCGCTGCCACAAACGGCCGCCCTGATCAGCGCAGATGCCCGCCGCTTCGTCGGATTGCTCGAAGACGCCGTCGTCGCGGTGTTCGAACGCGACGCACCGCTCCCCGCGACGGTCGCCGCCCGGTTCGCCGAGGCGGTCGCTGCGTCCGGTCTCGGGCTCGGAGCCGCCGACTGCGCCAGGCTGGGCCATGCTTTCGCGCTGCCACTGGGATCGATCGAGGACGCCGTGCGGCTCGCCGTGATGCAGGGCGCGGCGGAGCTCGAGCCTTCCGACCAGTATGCAATGGTCGCGGCTGCCTGCCGGCACATTGCAAGTCCCGAGCTGCCGCGTTTCGCCAAGCGGATTGTTCCGAGTTTTAGTCTCGACGACATCGTCCTGCCGACCGAGTGGCATAGCCAGCTGCGGGAGATCGTTCACAACGTCACGCATGACGCCACGGTGATGAACAGATGGGGCTTTGCGGCGAGCCTGCCGCTGGGGCGCGGTATCGCGTGCCTGTTCCACGGACCGAGCGGGACCGGCAAAACCACTGCCGCCCAGGCAATCGCGAAGGAACTCGACACCGAGGTCTGCCAGCTCGACCTGTCGCTGCTTGAAAGCAAATACATCGGCGAGACGGCCAAGAACGTCGATGCCGTTTTCACCGATGCCGAGCGGTCGCGGGCTGTGCTCTGCTGCGACGAGGCCGACGCCATCCTTGGCAAGCGCAGCGAGATCAAGGACGCGCACGACCGCTATGCCAATATCGACGTGGCCTATTTGCTGCAGCGCATCGAGGCCTATTCGGGCCTCGTCATCCTCACCACGAATTTCCGCCAGAACATCGACCAGGCGTTCCTGCGGCGCTTCCGCTTTGTCATCGAGTTCCCCAAGCCCGACGCGGCGGCACGCGAGGCGATCTGGCGCAAATGCCTGCCCTCGGCCGCGCCCGTCGCCGCCGATCTGGATTTTGGGTTCCTCGCCCGCCGCGTCGAACTGACTGGCGGCAACATCCGGCAGATCACGCTGCGCGCCGCCTTCGCAGCGGCAGCCGAAAACGCCGGCGAGATCGGCATGCGGCACATTTTGAGTGCCACACGCGCCGAACTGGTGAAGGCCGACATGGTGACCGCGGTGCGCGAACTCGATGAATTCGAGATCGTCCGTGGTCGAAGCCTCAGGCAGGTGGCGTGATGCAAGGCAACGCCATCCAGCTTGTGGGCGAGGAAATCCGTAAGCGGCTCACGGCTGCCGTGCCGACGATCAAGGTCTATTTCGGCCCGCTCGACTCGGGCACGATGGGCGACGCGGAGCTGGTGCTGTTCCCCTATCGGATCAATGCCAATGCCGATTTGCGGAACCGCGAGCACGAGACCCTGCCCGACGCGGACGATCAGGATCGTCCGCGCATCTACGACGATGCCCTGCCGCTCGACGTCCACTATCTGCTGAGCCCAACGCCAGCCAAGCCCGCGGGCGATTGGCAGGGACCGGAGATTCTCGGTCGGGCGATGCAGGTCCTCAATGCCGCGGCCAATGTCGGCATCATCGTCGAGGGCGAGATCGTGCATCTCTCGCTCGACAGCACGACGGCCGAAGAGATGGGACGGATCTGGGCCTTCTTTCCGGCGATCAACTATCGCACCGCGGTCGTCTATCTCGCGACGCCGGTCTGGATCGACCCGCCTGTGGCGCGCCTCACCGGTGCGCCGGTCGTCGGGGAGAGATATGTGCCGCGCCCCAAGGTCGAGGAGTCCGCCTGATGCTGACCGACCTCGAGCGGCAAGAGATCAAGGGGCGCGAGGTGCTGTTCGCGGTCGAAGTGCTCGATCCGGTCGCGCGCACGACGCTGATGCGCGGCATCGAGGTGAGACCGCTGGACGCCGCGGGCCGGCTGATCGAGGGCCAGCCCGCGCTCAGCCATTCGGGCCGCTTCGTCTGGCTCAGGAACCGTGCCAACGAGCGGCCGGCATTGATCGAAGTGCGACCGGGTAGACTGCCGTTCGAAAGAACGCGTGTCAAAGTGTCCGCGAAAGCGGAACCGGTAGCCACGGCGGACCGGCTGATCACTGTCCCGATGCGACCAAGCCTCGCCTACCCATTCGCGGAAGGCGTGACGATGGTGCGCGGGCGCATCTGGGAGGGTGACAAAAGCGATCCGCAGGGCGTGGCGGGCGCGCGGGTGCAACTCGCGTTCTTCGATGTCGCCGCCAATGACTGGTGGCCGACGGTCCTCGACGACCCATTGCCGCTTGGTGAAGCACTGACTGACGTCTCCGGTGCGTTCGCCGTGTTCTTCCGCCAGCCCTTCCCGCATGGCGCCGCCGATGTCAGCGCCGGCCTGGTCAGGGTGCGCCTGCAGGTGACGCGTCCCGGCACCCCCGTGACGCTGATGACGCGCACGCCCGACACATGGCTCGACGCCGCCGCCTACGGCGCGGCGACCGAAGATGCCCGAACCCGCATTCCGCTCGGGCGTCCTTATCCGCACGACCTCAATCTGAAGTGGACACCCGACCAATGAACGGAGGGGCATGATGAACGCATACGCACCGATCGAGTCAGCTGAGACCGTGCTGGGCAGGCTGAAGGAAGAAATCACCAAATTCGAGTCGAACAAGACGACACAGCGGAAGGCCGAGCTGGAAGGCTTCGTCCAAAAACAGAGCGCCGCCGTCGCTGCCTACACCAACGACGTCTACGAGGCCAAGTGCAAGGCCTGGCGGTCCGTCAACGAGCGGGTGGTATTCGCCTACAACGCGCTCAAGGGCATCGAGAACTGGAAGGCCCTGGTCACGCAATGTGTCTGCCCGCTGCGCACCAAGCTCACGACTGCCGAGGAGCAGTACGAAGGCCTGCTCGACAATGCCAAGGGCATCAACGAGCGCGCGCGCGATAAGCGTAAGGCAGAGCTCGAGGCTGCCAAAGCGACCCTCGACGCATTGCTCGCCAACAGCACCAAGGTGGATGCCGCGATCCTGCGCAGTGGCAAGGCTGCCGAAGACATCATCACCAATCTCAAGCATCCCGAAAGCGCAGCCGCGATCTACCCGATGTGGTTCGAACTGTTGCCCGAGCATCGGCAACTCGCGGCGGCTGCCGACGCGCCGACCTGCCTGAGCTTCATCGGGGAAAACGAGACACCCGACGAGCTCTGCGAGACGCCCAAAGCCGAGATCGCCGAGATCGACCGACCTGCGACCGAACCACCTCCGCCCCTGCCGCCACTGCTCGCCATCCCCACGATCATCGACCCGGCCACATACGCCGGCCACCTCGACCTGGCCTGGGCTCACTACGCCAGGGCCCGGGATGCGTCAGAGGCGGCGGAGACTCACCTCGCCGAGTTCGTCGCAGGGCTCGCCAAGGCGAGCAAGGATCTCGACACCGACCGCAAGTCGCTCGCCACGCGAGCCAAGGACTGCCTCAAGGAACACGCGCCCGAACCGGTCTGCAAATAGCGGCCCGCCCCCAGTTTTCGAGGAGACACAGCAATGCCCGAATATCTCGCCCCCGGCGTATTTGTCGAAGAGATTGAACGTGGCCCGCGCCCGATCGAAGGCGTGCCCACCAGCACCGCGGCCTTCATCGGCGAGACCGAACGCGGCCCGATCAAGCCGCGCCCCATCACCAGTTACGGCGACTACAAGCGCTGGTTCGGCGACGTGTTCGGCAACCGCGACCGTTACATGCCCTACGCGGTCAACGGCTTCTTCGAGAACGGCGGCAAACGCATGTTTGCCTGCCGCATCGTCGGTCCGAATGCGACGGCAGCCGCCAAGGACGTCGGCAACGGCTTCCGTGTGGAAGCCGTTGGCGCAGGCTCCTGGGGCGAACGCATCTGGGTCGGCATCGAGACGAGCACGACGGAGACAGTCGACAAGAAGAACAACAACAATAAGACGCCGGTCGGCTTTCGCGTGAAGGCGGCCTACTGGTCGGTCTTCCCCGAGAACTTCGAGCCGTTTGATCCTTTCGACGCTGCTAACCGGCCCAGGTTGCCGCGGCCCGTAGTCGTCGAAGACTTCGATGATCTCGTGATCGACCCGACCTCGCCCGATTACTACGCGAAGCGGCTGACCGACAACTCCGCCCTCATCAATCTGTTCGGCCCCGATGACGACGATCAGGCGAAGCCGGAGGCCAGCACCGGTGTGCTGGAGAACGGCAACGACGAAGGAAGCCCGCTAACCTCCGTCGACTATGTCGGAAACAAAGAAGGCAATCGCCAGATCGAGCAGGGGCTCGCCGCGCTGGAACTCGATCCTTACCGCGAGGTGGCGCTCGTTCACGCCCCCTTCTTCGCGCCGGCACAGCTCGCAGTCAGCAAGGCGGTCATCGAGCATTGCGAGCGGGAGAGATTTCGCTTCGCGGTTGTCGATTCAGAACCCAACGTCAGCGATCTCAATCAGCTGGACCCGCGCACGACGCTGACCGATAGCTCGTATGGCGCGTTCTACTACCCCTGGATCCGCATCTCCGATCCGAAGTCCGGCGCCATGAAATTCGTACCGCCCGGCGGCTACGCGCTGGGCATCTATGCCAGGACCGACACCGAGCGCGGTGTCTGGAAGGCGCCGGCCAACGAGATCGTGCGCGGCGCGATCGACCTCAAATTCGACATCAACGAGCGTGCGCAGGAGACGCTCAACCCCCGCGGCGTCAACGTAATTCGCAGTTTTCCGGGCCGCCGTATCCGCCTCTGGGGGGCTCCAACACTCTCCTCGAACGGCCTGTGGAAGTACGTCAGCGTTCGTCGTCTCTTCATCTACCTTGAGCGCTCGATCTACGAGAACACGCAGTGGGTGGTTTTCGAGCCCAACGACGACCGGCTCTGGGCCCGGGTCAAGGACACGCTCCGCATCTTCCTTCGGGCGCAATGGCGCGCCGGCGCGCTCTACGGCAAGACCGAAGAGGACGCGTTCTTCATCACCTGCGACCGCACCACGATGTCGCAGGACGACGTCCTCAACGGCCGCCTGATCTGCGAGATCGGCATCGCCCCGGTGCGTCCCGCCGAGTTCGTGATTTTCCGCGTCTTCCAGCACACAGCCGAAGCTCAACGCTGACGAGGGATGAAACATGGCACAACGTAAAGATCCATTGCGGAACTTCCGCTTCCGCCTCGAGATCGATGGCATCACGCAGGCCAATTTCAGCGAGGTGGCGATCGGCGAAACGGCAGCCGACGTCATCGACTATCGTGACGGTACCGAGCCCAACTATGTCAGAAAGCTCAGCGGCCTGACCAAGTTCGGCAACGTCACGCTGAAGTGGGGCATGACCGACTCGACCGAGCTCGAATCCTGGCACGACGCGATCATCGCCGGTCAGATCATGACCAACCGCAAGCAGGTGGCGATCATCGTCCAGGACGAGGCGGGCGGCGACAAGGCGCGCTTCGTGGTCACCGATGCCTGGCCCTCCAAATACACCGTCAGCGGCCTCAACGGCAAAGGCAACGAGGTCTTCATCGAGTCGATCGAACTCGTCAACGAAGGCATCGAGCGCGTCCAGTAGCGGCGCGCGACAATGGAGCATCCGACATGAACATGCAGTCCCGCAACTTCGAGACCGAGATCGAGTTCACCCTCCCCAAGGGCTACCTCGATCAGACTGGCATCCTGCACCGGCGCGGCGTCATGCGGCTCGCCACGGCGGCCGACGAGATCCTGCCGCTGCGCGATCCACGCGTGCAGCAGAACGAGGCCTATCTGGCCATCATCGTTCTCGCCCGTGTCATTACGCGGCTCGGCGATCTCCCCTCGATCGACACCAAAATCGTCGAGGGCTTCTACGCTTACGATCTCAATTATCTGCAGCGTCTCTACGAGCAGATCAACGGCGGCGACGATCTCGACCTCAGCAAGGACATCGTCGTCGGCAGCGCGGCGATGGAGCAAACGGCATTGTCGAAAGGATTCCAGACCGTGGGGGAAGCCTGAAGGCCTATCCCGTGCGCCAGTTGCGCGAGGAGATGGCCTTCATCGCCTACCACTTCCACTGGGCTCCAACCGATCTGATGGCCCTGGAGCATGCAGAGCGACGGCGCTGGTGCCGTTCGATCTCCGACATCAACAAGACACTGGACGGCTCGCCGCCCAATCCATTCGAGGACATCTGACCCTTGCCCAACCGGCTCAAAGACCCGTTCACCAACTTCCGCTTCCTCGTCGAGATCGAGGGCGTGCAGCATGGCGGCTTTGCGCATGTGAAGGGCATCGCTCGCGAGATCAAGCTCGACACCTATCGCGAGGGCGGGCTCAACGACTACGAGCACAAACTCCTCAACCAGACGACCTACGGCAACATCATCCTCGAGCGCGGCCTCGTCGACGACTACATGTGGTCGTGGCACGATCAGACCGTCGACGGCAACGTGCAGCGCCGGCCACTCACCATCGTCGTGCGCAACGAGCGCGAGGCCGAGGTCTGGCGCTGGCTCGTCGATGGCGCCATCCCGATCAAATGGTCGGGCAGCGATCTCGATGCCGGCAGTGCCCAGGTGATCGTCGAGAGCATCGAACTCGCCCATCGCGGCTTCCGGAAGGGGAACTGACGATGGCGATGCGGATGACGATCGACCGGAAGTGGAACAGTCAGAGGCGCCTAGGCGCGCGACCTATGCTCACGACCCGGCGGCTGGCATCGCGTCGCCCGGGGCCCGGAGTGCGGGTGTTGCCGATGTCGCTGATCTGGCGCCGCTGGTGACATCGCGCGTGGCTCGGACGACCCTGGTCGCGGCGGCGCGTCCGTCGACCGGCCCGTCCGTGTCGCTGGCATTGGCCGTCCCCTCGATGCCGATAGTCCACCGTCTTGCGCCCCAAATCGTCGAGGCGGCCGCGCCGCTGCGAGGGGCGG
>JBKJTB010000049.1:0-3034 GCA_046594305.1 Devosia sp.
GACCTATTGGGAGCCGGCCAAATGGGTGGCCAAGCTTCGCGCCACCAAGACCGACGCCAATCCGCTCTACCTCAAGACCCATATGGACGCCGGCCATTCGGGTGCATCCGGGCGATTCGACCGGATCAAGGAGACGGCGCTGGCGTATGCCTTTGCGCTGTCCTGCGTCGGATTGGCATAACCTACCGAAAGGTGCGGTTGGCGCGCCATGCCAAAAGGCCTATATCCGGGCTGACAGCCACCTCCTGGCTGAACAAAATCAAAAAGCGGAGCATGCAAATGACCCTCACCCTTCCCGAGCTTCCCTATGCCTATGACGCCCTTGGACCCTACATGTCCAAGGAGACGCTGGAGTTTCACCACGACAAGCATCACCAGGCTTACGTCACCAACGCCAACAAGCTGATGGAGGGCAAGGGCCTCGAAGTGCTCGAGCTCCCCGATCTGGTCAAGGAAGTGTTCGGCAAGGAGCCGGGCCTCTTCAACAATATCGGCCAGCACTACAACCACGTGCATTTCTGGAACTGGATGAAGCCCAATGGCGGCGGCGGTGCCGCAAAAGTGCCGGGCGCGCTGCTCAAGGCGATCGACAGCGATCTGGGTGGCTACGACAAGTTCCGCACCGACTTCATTGCCGCCGGCACCACGCAGTTCGGTTCGGGCTGGGCCTGGCTGTCGCTCAAGGGCGGCAAGCTTGAAGTGTCGAAGACCGCGAACGGCGAGAGCCCGCTGGTCCACGGCAACGCCAAGCCGCTGCTCGGCGTCGATGTGTGGGAGCACAGCTATTACATCGACTACCGCAACGCGCGGCCGAAATACCTCGAAGCCTGGTTCGACAATCTGGTGAACTGGGAACACGTCGAGAAGATGTACGACGAAGCCAAGTAGACCTCACCCGCAGAAACCCTGGAAACCCGCCGGACCATCCGGCGGGTTTTCTGTTGGCTCGACGTGAAGCGTCTTCTGGCTCCGGGAGGGGCGTGTTAAGCTTTACTTAACCATGCCCGAACCGCTCAAGACCGTCGCAATCCTGGTCGCCAATCCGGCGCTGTCGTCGATCCTGTCGATGACGCTGGCGGGTACGCCCTCGCTGCGGGTCAGGGCGTTCGACACTGAACTGGCGCTACGCAGCTATCTGCAGATCGCGCCCGCGGATCTCGTCGTCGCCGATTTCGACAGCCTCCCGGCGCGCGCCGACCGGCTGGCCGAGCGGCTGCGGGCCGACTCGACAATCTCCGGTCGCTTGCAGATCATCGCGCTCGCGAGCGCCCTCTCGACCGATCTCCGGGCCGCCTCGATCCATGCCGGCATTGACGAGATCATCATGAAGCCGATGTCGCCGCGCTATCTCGTCGAGCGGGTGCTGGCGCGTCTCGCCAGGACGAAAGCTCCGGAGCGCCGCCGCGGCCCCATCAAGCGCGACTGGTCGACCTTCGGCGACAATGTGGTGCCGCTGTTCCAGCAGGCACCGGAGGCGCAACTCTGAGAGTTACTCGGCGGGGCCCTTGGGGTGAAGCCTGTCCAGCCACCGCTCATGCAGCCGTACCGCCACATAAGCGCCGATCACCACGAAGGCAGGTGTTATTACGAAGGCTAGGAACCAGAGTTGGTCGGTGGAACTCATTTGTCCAATCCGTTGAGTACCCGTCTCGCCATGTAATGTAGTGCAACTGCGACGATCATCCAAGCCGAGATGCCGAGCCCGAGCCTCCAGGGGTCAATAGTCCCAAAATTGGCGAAGTTGTACACGAAGCCGGCGATCGGCGTCGCGATTCCGACGGTGAAACACGACGTGCAGGCCCTGTCCAAAGTACCAGCAAGCAACTTGATCTTCTCGATCTCTGACGGGCTCATGTGGTCGTTGCGCCCTGGTCGATCAGCCAGGCGACTTTGCCCCAGATGTCTTCGACCGAGTCGGCGAACTGGATGTAGCGGTCGTGGCCTTTGATCGAGGTTGAGATGACGTCGGCGGTGTAGCCGCGGACCACTTTGAAGGCGCCGTTGCGGTCGAAGAAGACGACCGGTTTGCGCCCGGGTCCGCCGCCGCCGCGAACCCAGGTCTTGTAGAGGGCGATCGCCGACACGAGCGAGCCGGGCAGCGCGACATAGAGCGTCGAGATGCTGGCAAGGCGCGTGAGCCGCGCCTCGGCGGTTGCGGCGTGCTCGACGGTGACGCCGGTGAGGTAGCTGGGTTCGGAGAACGATTCGTCGCCGATGAGGATGACGTCGCCGCCGGCCGTCCGCGCGCTGGTCAGCAATGGCACGGGGATGTCGTCCGCCGTGTCGACGACACAGGCGAGCCGCGCACCGCGCCGGGCGAGGTAGCTACCGGTCTGCGACATGATGGTGGAGCGCTCGGCGTCGCCGGGTCCGTGGTCGGAGGCGAAGATGCCGATGACGGGGTGGGCGTCGGGCGACATCAGCGGCCGCGGCTCAGACTGCCCAGGATGCCGCGGACGATGGCGCGGCCGAGTTGCGTCGCCATGCTGCGCGCCGCCGACTTCATCGCGGCCTCGCCGACACTGTCGCCGCGCGTAGTGCGCTTGGTCGGCGGCGGACCGCTTTTCTCGCGATAGGTCGGCGGCCCGGAGCGATAGTTGGTGTCCTCGTAGGTGGGGCGCGACGGCGTGTTCGCTGTCTGCTCCTCGGCTTGCTTCGCGTCCTCGGCCTCGGCCTTCTGCTTGGCCTTTCTGGTCAGGACCTCGTAGGCGGATTCGCGATCCTCGGCCTTGTCGTAGATGCCGCCAACCGGCGATGCCGCCATCACGGCCTTGCGCTCCTCGGGCGTGACCGGCCCGACGCGCGAGAACGGCGGCCGGATGAAAGTGCGCTCGACGATCGAGGGAATGCCCTTGTCTCCCAGCACCGAGACCAGCGCCTCGCCGACGGCCAGCTGGGTGATGGCTTCCTCGGTGCTAAAGGCGGGATTCACGCGGAAGGTTTCGGCGGCGACTCGAACGGCCTTCTGGTCGCGCGGCGTATAGGCGCGCAGGGCATGCTGCACCCTATTGCCCATCTGCTCCAGAACATTGTC
>JBKJTB010000215.1:0-2866 GCA_046594305.1 Devosia sp.
CCAACTGCTGTTCCAGCACGCCCCCCTGACCGCCGAGCCCGCCCATTGCTCCATCGATCTCTCCACGCTCTACGGCGCGCCGCTGACATCAGCAGAGCGCCGCTTCGACCTCCACCCCGACGGCTTCTCCATCGAGGACAGCTGGACGGCTGACGGTGCCCTGCCAGTCACCTCGCAATGGCTCACCTTTGCGGACGTGGACCACGACAACCGTTCCGTCGTTCTCCGTCTAAATGGCCAGCGCTTGCGTCTTGAAATCGACGCCTCGACCCCGCTATCCATTGTCGTCGAAGATTGCGCTCGACCTGCAAGATCCTTCGACTCGCCCAATCCCGGATTGAAGCGCATCTCCTTTGTCTGCCGCGCCTCGACCGCAGGATCGATGCGCGTGCGCGCCATCTCTGATTGACAACAACGCGACCCAATTCGCTTCAACACCAGGATATTCAATGAACAGCATCGATCTCGCCGGCCAGACCGCGGTCGTCACCGGCGGCGCCCAGGGCATCGGTTTTGCCGTCGCCGCCCGGCTCGTGCAATCCGGCGCGCGCGTCAGCCTGTGGGACGTCAACGGCGCCATGCTCGACACCGCCAAGGCGGCGCTCGGCGAAGCCGCGTCCGGCCTCGTCGTCGACATCACCGACCACGAGGCGGTGGCCAAGGCGAGCGCAGCGGTTGAGGCCTCGCATGGCGCGATCGACATACTCGTTCACTCGGCCGGCATCAGCGGCAAGAACGCCACGCTCGACGAGTACGAAATCGCCGAGTGGCACCGCGTTATCGACATCGATCTCAACGGGACGTTCTACGTCAATCGCGCCGTCGTTCCCGGCATGAAGGCGCGCAATTACGGCCGCATCGTCAACATCGCCTCGATCGCCGGCAAGGAAGGCAATCCCAACGCCTCCGCTTACGCCGCCGCCAAGGCGGGCGTTATCGGCATGACCAAGTCGCTTGGCAAGGAACTGGCGAAATACGACATCGCCGTCAATGCGGTGACGCCCGCCGCCGCCAAGACCGCCATCCTCAACGAACTCACGCCGCAGTTCATCGAATACATGCTCTCGCGCATCCCGCGTGGCCGCTTCCTCGAAGTCGACGAAGCCGCCAGCATGATCGCCTGGCTGGTCAGTCGCGAGAACAGTTTCACGACCGCATCGGTCTTCGACCTGTCCGGCGGGCGCGCGACGTACTGAGCGCTTCCCGCGACTAGGCGGCGTCCCAGCCGTCGCGCATCAGCCGGTAGCCGAGGCGATAAACGTCCGTCTCGGATTTGAAGATCGGGCGCCAGATCTTGGTGGCCGCAGCGAGGTCGGGCAGCGCCGAGCCGAAACTCTCGATGGTCATCCAGCCATCGTAGCCGTCGGCCTTCAGCGCCTTGAACACAGCGGCGAAGTCGATGTGGCCGGCACCTGGCACGCCCCGGTTGTTCTCCGAGATGTGGACGTGATTGATCTCGGCGATCGTCGCCGGGATCACGTCGGTGATCGAGTCTTCCTCGATATTGAAATGGAAGGTGTCGTAGAGGTAGCCGAAGTTCGCCGCGCCGACGCGCTTGACCACGTCGGCCGCCTGCGCCGCCGTGTTGAGCACGTAGCACTCGAAGCGATTGAGCGGCTCGATCGAGATGCGCACGCCTGACTTCGCCGCATGGGCGGCGGCCTGCTTGTGGACGTCGACGAGCCGATCGAGTTCCTCGGTGGAAGGCCCTTTTCCGGAGAACACGCCAAGCGGCTGGTGAAACGGTCCGCACACCAGGTCGGCGCCGAGCGCCGCGGTGCAATCGGCCAGCCAGTTCATGTGCGCTAGCGCCCCGGCGCGATCGGCGGCATCGGGCGAAACCGCGTTCTTGTTGCCACCCGGCATGACGCCGACGCCGGTTGCCCCAAGGCCGATATCACGCAGCCGCGCCCCGAGCTTTCGGTAGTGTTCGGGATCCCCCTCGAACATTGGCACCTCGACGCCATCGTAGCCGGTCGCCTTCAGGTCTTCGATGATCGGCCAGTGCTGGTCGGTCACGTGGGTCGCCCAGAGCAGCAGGTTGAACCCTAGTTTCATGTTGCTTCTTTCTTCTCTGTCCAGGCCACCCCAAGAGGGCTCACCCGGCCAACCGCTAGAGCGACACCCAGTTCCCGGATTTGCCCGAGGCAAGGATGGCATCGCAGATGCGGTTGGTCTCCAGCGCGTCGCGGAAGGTCGGCGCTGCTGGTTTGCCCGAACGCAGGCCGTCGAGGAAGTCCGCCACCTGATGGGTAAAGCTGTGCTCGTAGCCGATGGTGAGGCCCGGCACCCACCACTTACCCAGATACGGGTGATCCCCGTCAGTCACGAGGATATCGGTCCAGCCGCGTTGCGCGCCTTCGATGCCGTGGTCGAAGAACTGCACCCGGTTGAGATCGTGCAGATCCCAGGCCAGCGAGCCTTTGGCGCCGTTGATTTCGAGCGTGTAGCCCGCCTTGTGACCGCGGGCATAGCGGGTGGATTCGAACGTCCCCAGCGAGCCGTTGGCGAAGCGGGTCAGCACCGCCGCCGCGTCGTCGATGCCCACCGCTTGTACCTTGCCAGTCTCGGCGTGCTTGCGCTCCTTGATGAAGGTCTCCGTCATCGCCGTGAGCGACGAGATGCCGCCATTGATCCAGATCGCCGTATCGAGGCAATGCGCCAGCAAATCGCCGGTGACGCCCGAGCCCGCCGCATCGACGTCGAGCCGCCAGGTGGCGGCGCCGCCCTGCGGCACGTCGGGGGAAATCGTCCAGTCCTGGAGAAATTTTGCGCGGTAGTGGAAGATCTGGCCGAGCCGGCCCTCGTCCACCATGTTTTTGATGAGCGTCACCGCCGGCACCCGGCGGTAATTGTACCAGACCAT
>JBKJTB010000253.1:0-5219 GCA_046594305.1 Devosia sp.
AGGCAGCAGCTACTGGGAAAATTGCTACCATACTACTCAGGGACCCGCGGCGGAGCTCGTCGCCCTTGGGACCAAGGTAGGAAGTTGGGCGGCAAAGTCAACCAAACCGTCTGCGGCCTAAGGTCCAGCGACAAAAGATCAGGTTGGCGCAGTCGACTTTGTCTCGTGCGACAGTCCGCCACTTGATCCTTACTTCCCAAAATCCCATCTGGAGATCATGAGCAAGACGTTCTCCATATCTCTGACCCTTGCGCGGAGTCCCCTGCCAACGGGACTTCTGCCCTAAGCCCGTGCGCTTACGCGCGTGTCTGGCTTAGGGACCACTCCATCCATCTGAACGTGGATCGCGAACGCAGTTCGCCGATGTGAGCACACGGCCCGTAAAGGTGGCGGCTTCGTCGCCATACTCCATCAGTCATGCTGTCAATCGTGATCCGTCCCGAACCTCTTGATGGGGAATGATCATGCACATCTACAAGTCTATCGCGTTACCTTCGATCGAGTATGTCCGCCTTCAGCACCTGATGCTCACGATGATCGGCAGCCGGACCGTCCTGGCGTCGGTTCTGCGTCGCAAGCTCGGTTCTGGCGGTCCGGTGTCTGCATCGGCCGTCGCCCCCTACATAGCGGTCAGCGGTCGACAGGTGCACTTCAAGATCGATGGTCAGCACGAAGAAGTGCGGGTGCTCACTTGGCAGCCGCAGAAGCGTGGCGATGCCACCAATCTCTCGCTCCTGTCGCCGCGCGGGCTCGCTTTGCTGGGTCTGGGTCCCGGCGAGTCTATCTCCTACAGCACCGAAGGCGGCAGGACTGAGTTCCTTGAGGTGGAACGCGTCACCGACGGGCAAGCGGCCGCTCCAGACCGTAGCGTGAAGCGGATCAAGACGCCGCACCTGGGCAGTCTCGCGGACGGTGTCCATATCACTGCGCCAGCCGGCGCTTTTGCCGGAGGGCCGAATGCTTAAGGCACGGAGAACAGAACAGAGGCTCGACCGCGTCGGAGCTCCGCTGCTGGAGCGCGTGAGCCGCTATGCCAGCAAATCGTTGAAACGATGGCAGACAAGGCGGACAGCCGCCATGCTCGAGAGTCTTGATGACCACATCCTCAGAGACATCGGTGTCACTCGAGCCAAAATTCGGGCCACCGCCTTGAAGGTGACGGCCCCTGCGCAATTACCTGCGGCGATCCGCAGCTTACCTCTCAATCGAGTCAGAAAGGGTGGGCACCGTATGATCACCTGGTCAATTTTGCACGTTAGTCACCATCGCAGGTCGCGACGCCGGTCGGACCCTTGGCACCGGGACGAAGCATCTGCCGCGCGTGCCATCGCGCGGTGGGAGGACGACGGCGGCCTCGCCGACGGTGGTTCGGCGCGCAACGCCCAACCGGCTTCGACGGATGGCGCCATCATCCCCGTGAAGCCCGGCACTTCTAGTCGCGCCATTTGATCTTGGACCCCGCGCGAGAACTTGGCGGTGCCGGCGCCGAGTTCCGCCTAGGTCGTGAACCCATAAAGGGGATTCCGTATGGTGTGAGATCGTGATTCAAGTTTCTCGATGGAGGGCTTGATGTCGGGACGTCATGATCTGAGCGAGCGGGAGTGGTCGGTGATCGCGCCGCTGCTGCCCAACAAGCCGCGCGGGGTAGCGCGTGTCGATGACCGACGGGGTGATCAGCGGCATCTTCTACATATTGCGCACCGGAGCGCCGTGGCGCGACCTGCCCGAGCGCTACGGTCCGCCCACCACGGTCTACAACCGCTACAACCGGTGGGCCAAACAGGGCGTGTGGCTCCGCATCTTCGAGAAGCTCAGCAAGGTCTCGCCAGAGAGCCTGCACCTGCTCGACAGCTCGATTGTTCGTGCCCACCAGCATGCAGCGGGTGGAAAAAAGGGGGCCCGGATCACGCCATCGGTCGCTCCCGTGGGGGACTGACCACCAAGATCCATGCCGTGGTAGACGCTCGCGGTTTGCCGGTGCGCTTCGTACTCACACCAGGCCAGGCTTCCGACAAGACCACCACACCCGAACTGGTCGGGCCGCTGCATCTGCGCGGCGATGTGGTCGCCGATCGCGGCTACTTCGGGCGTCCCGTTACCGAGGCCATCGAGGCCTCAGGCGCAACCGCCCACATCCCCAGCCAGTCCAACGTCCGCGTCGTCCGCTCCGTCGACCCCGAACTCTACCGCAAGCGAAACATGATCGAGCGTTTCTTCAATCGCCTCAAACACTTCCGAGGCATCGCAACCCGATACTTCAAGACCGCAGCAAACTTCCTCGCCGCTATCCACCTCGCTGCAGCCTCGCCTATGGATCAGAGCTTATGAGTCCACGACCTAAGCGAATAGCGGTAGCTATGTCAGCTCTATCTGCGTGTCCCAGGGATCTCGCAGGATCAGCGCGTCGGCAGTGCGTTCAGCAGCGATGGCTGCAGCTGCGGCGCCTGCGGCAATGAAGTCGAGGATCGAGCTCTCCCGCGCAACAATTCCCATGTCTCCCAGTCCGACCATATTCTGGAGGCGCGCTCTAGCACCGCGGCTCTTCCACACATTGCCGGATAGCTGGTGATGATAGCCGCCACTGCCGTAGAAGCTTGCCCCAGAATAGCGAGCCGCCGCGTCGAAGCCGAGGATGTCGCAATAAAGCGATCGGCGGTCTCGATGTCGCCGACGCGCTGGTGGACATGGCCAATGCAGCCGTCTTCGGGGAAGCCGCGCCAGACAGTATCACCAGCGGCCTTCAGCAGCTCCTCAGGATTGAGCGGATCAGTTGCCATCTGGACCTCACCCGTGGGCGTTCGCCACTTGTTGGTCTTGTCCGGGCGCCAGGCCATCGCCTGTTCATCCGCGCCGAGAAGCTCACGCCAGCGAGGCGTGTCCACTTGGCGTGAGGGATGCTCTCGCTCCGCCCTCGAGCGAGATGTAGGCGTTAGAACGAAGACGCTCCAGACGGTCAGCCAGCTCCTTCGCATGGCTAGCGCATTTGCCAAGCGCTGACCCACTGCGAACACGTTGCCGCGGAGATGCATTTGAGGACAAAACAAGCCAACCTTTGGCGTTGGCCATCACTGTCGAGCGTCCGCCAGTGGGCAGCGGCTTCAACTGATCCCGGCAACACACTCGGCGAACTTCTCCGCTGGGGCTTGATAAACGGTGTCCTCCGCGTCTTCTTCATCAAGGATTCTCATCAAAAATAGTGCTGGCAAACACAAATTAAATTCGCTTGTCTGCATGACGCGAGGTTCCTACCCTTTGACCTGAGCGTAGAGACGCTCCCGGTCGCTTGACGAGAACGTCGGCCGATCCAGCGCCTCCGCCCATTGCCGTCGGAGATGACCATGGATGCCCTCGCGCCTGCCGTCTCGCCTCGCACTGGATTTGCGAGGCGCTGGCTGTGGTCGACCAACCACAAGGACATCGGCACGCTCTATCTGATCTTCTCGATCACCGCGGGTATTCTGGGAACCGGCTTGTCGTTCCTGATCCGGCTCGAGCTGCAGCTGCCGGGCCTGCAGATTTTCCACAACACAGATCTCTACAACGCGGTCGTCTCGGCGCATGGGCTGGTGATGATCTTCTTCGTGCTGATGCCGGCGCTGATCGGCGGTTTCGGCAATTGGTTCGTGCCTATCCTGATCGGCTCGCCGGATATGGCGTTCCCGCGCATGAACAACGTCTCGTTCTGGCTGCTCGTGGCCGCCTTCACCCTCTTCCTCATCTCGCTCTTCGTCGAAGGACCTCCGGGCTCCAACGGCCACAGCGGCGGCTGGACGCTCTATCCGCCATTTTCGACCTCGGGCCAGCCCGGTCCGGCGGTCGACTTCGTCATCCTGTCGCTCCATCTCGCCGGCGCCAGCTCGATCTTGGGCGCCATCAACTTCATTACCACCATCTTCAATATGCGGGCGCCCGGCATGACGCTGCACAAGATGCCGCTGTTCGCCTGGGCCATGTTGGTGACGGCATTCATGCTGCTGTTCTCGTTGCCGGTCCTCGCCGGCGCCATCACCATGCTGCTGACCGACCGCAATTTCGGGACGACGTTCTTCGCACCGGAAGGGGGTGGCGATCCGGTGCTCTACCAGCATCTGTTCTGGTTCTTCGGTCACCCTGAAGTCTACATCATGATCCTGCCGGCGTTCGGCATCGTCAGCCAGATCATTTCGACGTTTTCGAGAAAGCCAGTCTTCGGCTATCTGGCGATGGTTTACGCCATGGTTGCCATCGGCTTCATCGGATTTGTGGTGTGGGCGCACCATATGTTCACGACCGGCCTCAGCCTGGGCGTGCAGGGCTATTTCATGTTCGCCTCGATGGTGATCGCGGTGCCGACCGGGGTGAAGGTGTTCTCATGGCTGGCGACGATGTGGGGCGGTTCAATCACCTTCAAGACCCCCATGCTGTGGGCCACCGGGTTCATCATGCTGTTCACCATTGGCGGCGTCACCGGCGTGGTGGTGGCCAGCGCCGGCGTCGATCATTCGCTGACCGACACCTACTATGTCATTGCGCACTTCCACTACGTGCTGTCGCTCGGCTCGGCCTTCGCCATCTTTGCGGGCTTCTACTATTGGTTCCCTAAGATGACCGGCTATCTGTTCAACGAAGGTCTCGGCGGGCTCCATTTCTGGGTCACCTTTGTCGGCGTCAACATCGTGTTTTTCCCGCAGCACTTCCTCGGCCTCGCCGGAATGCCCCGGCGCTATGCCGACTATCCCGATGCCTACGCGTTGTGGAACCTCGTTTCATCGATCGGCGCCTACATCTCGACCGCCGGATTCCTGATCTTCTTCGTCACAATCGCCGAGGCCTTCATCGGGAAGCGGCCCGCTGCGGCCAACCCCTGGGGCGAGGGGGCGACGACACTCGAATGGACCCTGCCGTCGCCACCGCCCGTCCATACCTTCGACGTGCTGCCACGGTTCGACAAGGCCAATCCGGCCGCAGCAAATGACGCGTAGGAGGACAGCATGGACGTACTTGGTCTGATCAACATCGTCGTCGTTATCGCCATCACCGCGCTCTGGTGGGGCTTGTACGATGCCGCACACCCTCCACCCGATGCCAAGCAGCATCCGCTTGCCTCGCTCGCGATGTCGGGCATGTTTGCCGGCGGGCTCTACCCAGCTGTTGGCAAGTCGGGGCCCGAACCCCTCGACGACGTGCTCGGCCGGATCGGGCAAGCCGGCGGCTATGGCGCGGTCGCCGAGTTCCTGGAT
>JBKJTB010000354.1:0-7722 GCA_046594305.1 Devosia sp.
GGAACGACTTCGCCTCGAACCCACCGGCGCGCGCCGAGGCGGCGATGAACTCGGCGTTGTGCGCATTGATTTCGCCGGGAATACTGAGCGTCAGGACCTTTGGCGACATTTTCGCAAACGGCTTCAGGAAATCGCCCGGATCGCGGGTGTTCATCATCCCGAGGATCAGCACCAGCGGTTTCGGCCGAGCGGCGTTCATTTCCTCGAGCGACACCGCCAGGGCCGCAGCACCGTGCGCGTTATGCGCGCCGTCGAGCCACAACTCGTCGGACTTCGGCAGCATGTCGCGCAACTTGCCTTTGAGCGGCTGGATACGGGCTGGCCAGACGACCGTGCGCAGCCCTTTGGCGATCGCCGACTCGTCCACCGGCAGCTTGAAGTGGCGCACCGCGGCGACGGCCAGCGCCGCGTTGTCGAACTGGTGATGGCCGATCAGCGCCGGTGGTGGCAGGTCGAGCAGCCCCGCTTCGTCCTGATAGACCAGCCGCCCGTCCTGCGCGTAGCCATCATAGTCGCGACCCTGCACGAACGGCGCGATGCGCAGCTTTGCGGCGGCGCCCTCGATCACGGCGAGGCCCTCGTCGAGCTGGCGGCCGATCACGGCGGGTGAGCCGCGCTTCAGGATGCCGGCCTTGTTGGAGGCGATGGCCGCAACGGTCTTACCGAGATGCTTCTGGTGGTCGAGATCGACCGGCGTGATGATGACGCCGAGTGGATGGTCGATGACGTTGCTCGAATCATAGGTGCCGCCGAGGCCCACTTCGAGCAGCAGATAGTCGGCCGGGGTTTCGGCAAACAGCAGCAGCGCGGCCGAGGTGGTGATCTCGAACTGCGTGATCGGCCGGCCGGCGTTCACCGCCTCGACCCGCTCCAGCATGTTGTTGAGCCGCCGCGTCTCGACCAGCTTGCCTGCGAGGCGGATGCGCTCGTTGAAGCGCACCAGATGCGGCGAGGTGTAGACGTGGACACGCTTGCCCGCCGCTTCGAGCATGGCGCGGAGATAGGCAATGGTCGAGCCCTTGGCATTGGTGCCGGCGACATGGATCACTGGCGGCAGGTGATGCTGCGGGTTGCCCAATTCGGCCAGCAGCCGCAGCTCGCGGTCGAGCTGCAGGTCCATGAATTTCGGATAGAGCGCGGTGAGGCGCTTCAGGATCGCATCGGTGCGGGACATCGGACCACCGGAAAGGGACGCGGCGCCCTCTTACAGGATTCGGCGGCGGCGGCGCTACTCCGATGCCGCCTGCGCCACCGGACCATCGAGATCGTCGTCATTGGCGACGGCCGGGACGGGCAGCCTGGCGGGCGCCTCAGCGAGGCCGGCAGGGGACGCCGCGCCGGTGAACATGGCGATCAGCGAGCCGATGGTGGAGCGGAGGTTGTGGCGGTGTACAACCATATCCACCATGCCGTGCTCGTAGAGATATTCCGAGCGCTGGAACCCCTTGGGGAGTTTTTCGCGAATTGTCTGCTCGATGACGCGCGGGCCGGCAAAGCAGATCAGCGCGCCTGGCTCGGCGATGTGGACGTCGCCCAGCATCGCATAGGACGCGGTGACGCCGCCGGTGGTGGGGTTGGTGAACACCACGATGAACGGCAGCCCAGCGTCGCGGAGGCGCAGCACGGCGACCGTGGTGCGCGGCATCTGCATCAGGGAGAGCGTCCCCTCCTGCATGCGCGCGCCGCCAGACGAAGCAAACAGCACCAGCGGGGTCTTGCTGTCGGCGGCCTTTTCCAGCGCCGCGATGATGGCGGAACCCGCGGCCATGCCGAGCGAGCCGCCCATGAAGTCGAAATCCTGGACCGCCACCGTCACCGGCTGGTCGTAGAGTTTGCCCGTCGCCACCAGCACGGCGTCTTCCATGCCGGTTTTGGTGCGCTGTTCCTTGAGCCGGTCGGTGTAGCGCTTCTGGTCGCGGAATTTGAGCGGATCCTGCGGCACCGTCGGGAGCGCCACGAGGTCGAATTTTCCACCATCGAGGAACGCCGTCAGCCGGTCGGATGCCTTGATCTTCATGTGGTGGCCGGAGCCCGGCACCACCCACTGGTTGGCTTCGAGGTCGCGATAGAAGACCATCTCGCCCGACTCGGGGTCCTTGACCCAGAGGTTCTCGGGCGTTTCACGCTTGTTCAGAAACGACCGGATTTTCGGGGGGAGAACGTTGTCGATCCAGCTCATGGCGATCCTTCGGAGGCGATTGCGGCCCGTCTACGATGCGATTGTGGCAATATAGGCGCCAATCCCTCAGTCGTCATCCCCGGGCTTGACCCGGGGACCCAGCGAAATTTTCAGCTTGCCCGACGTTTGGCTGGGTGGCCGGGTCTTCGCCCGGCCATGACGGCGGTTGGGGTTAGCCTCGCGCCCGCCTAACGCCACTCGCCAGCCCCGACACCAGCGTGGTCACCGCCGCCACCGTCCCCGGCGTCGCCTTGCCGCCTTCCAGCGAACCCAGCACCGCGTTGCACAGCGCCGTGCCCACTGCCACGCCGTCGGCCTCGCGGCCCATGTTCGCAGCGTCGTCGGCCGTCTTGATGCCGAAACCGGCGACCACCGGCAGCGCGGTGTGCGACTTGATGCGCTTGACCGCCTCGCCGACCGCGACGTGGTTCTTGATCGCGCCACCGGTGATGCCTGTCATCGTCACGTAGTAGACAAAGCCCGAGGTGTTCTTCAGCACAATCGGCAGCCGGCGATCGTCCGTCGTCGGCGTCGCCAGGCGGATGAAGTTGAGCCCGGCTTTCAGCGCCGGCACGCACAATTCGTCGTCTTCCTCGGGCGGCATGTCGACGATGATCAGCCCATCGAGGCCGACCCTCAAACAATCGGCGATGAACGCCTCGACGCCGTGGATGTAGATCGGGTTGAAGTAGCCCATCAGCACGACCGGCGTCGCCTGGTCGGTCTTCCTGAACTCGGCCACCATCTCGAGCGTCTTGTTGAGCGTCTGCCCTGCCTTCAGCGCACGCTGGCCCGCTGCCTGGATCGCCGGTCCGTCCGCCATCGGGTCGGAGAACGGCATTCCAAGTTCGATCACATCGGCGCCTGCCCCCGGCAGCGCCTTGAGGATCGCCGCGGCAGTCTCGAGGTCCGGGTCGCCCGCCATGATGTAGGTGACAAGCGCGGGACGGTTCTCTGCCGCGCACTCGGCGAAGCGGTCGGCGATGCGGGTGCTCATTCGATCATCCCGAGCATGCGGCCAACAGTCTCCACGTCCTTGTCGCCACGGCCGGAGAGGCAGAGGACGATGGTCTCGTCCTTGCCCATGGTCGGCGCGAGTTTCATGACTTGCGCGAGGCCGTGCGCGGATTCGAGGGCGGGGATGATGCCCTCGAGTTCGGTCAGGAGCTGGAATGCCGCGACGGCTTCCGTGTCGGTGATCGGCACGTAGGTCACGCGCTTGCTGTCATGGAGGAACGAGTGCTCGGGCCCGACGCCCGGATAGTCGAGGCCGGCCGAAATGGAATGGCCTTCCAGGATCTGGCCGTCGGCGTCCTGTAGCAGATAGGTGCGGTTGCCGTGCAGCACTCCGGGACGACCGCCGGTCATCGATGCTGCGTGGCCGTTCTCGACGTCGATGCCGTGTCCACCGGCTTCGGCGCCGTAGAGCTTGACCGTCGGCTCATCGAGGAAATCGTAGAATGTGCCGATGGCGTTGGAGCCGCCGCCGACGCAGGCGACCAGCGCATCCGGCAAGCGGCCTTCGGCCTCCTGCATCTGGACGCGGATCTCTTCGCCGATGATCTTCTGGAAGTCGCGCACCATGGCCGGATAAGGATGCGGCCCGGCTGCAGTGCCGATCAGATAATAGGTGGTGTCGACATTGGTCACCCAGTCGCGCAGCGCCTCGTTCATGGCGTCCTTGAGCGTGCCGGCGCCGGCCGTCACCGGCCGCACTTCGGCGCCCAGCATCTTCATGCGCAGCACATTCGGCCATTGCCGCTTGACGTCGGTGGCGCCCATGAACACAACGCAGGGGAGATCGAATTTTGCGCACACGGTCGCGGTCGCGACGCCATGCTGGCCCGCGCCGGTTTCGGCGATGATGCGGGTCTTGCCCATGCGCCGGGCGAGCAGGATCTGGCCCAGTGTGTTGTTGATCTTGTGCGAGCCGGTGTGGTTCAGCTCTTCGCGCTTGAGGTAAATCTTCGCGCCGCCGAGGTGGTCGGTGAGGCGCTGCGCCAGATAGAGCGGCGACGGACGGCCCGCATAGTGCGTGCGGAGGTCCGCCATCTCGGCGATGAACTCGGGGTCGTCCTTGGCGAAAGTGTAGGCCGCCTCGAGATCGCGGATCAGCGGCATCAGCGTTTCGGCGACATAGCGCCCGCCGAAGATGCCGAAGCGGCCATCCTCATCGGGGCCATTGCGCAGTGAATTGGCCCCACTCAGTGGCAACGCGATTACTCCTATGCGTGCGCGGCGCGCGCTCTCTCGATGAAGGCGCGGATCAGCCCCGCATCCTTGACGCCCGGCGCCCTCTCGACGCCCGACGACACATCGACGCCGATCGGGTGCGTGGCCTTGATGGCCGCGGCAACCGTCTCCGGCGTCAGGCCTCCCGAAAGCATGAAGCCGAGCGACGGGTCAAGCGCCATGAGCAGTTCCCAGTCGAAGGGTTCGCCCAACCCACCTGGCCGGTCGGCCCCTTTGGGCGGCTTGGTGTCGAGCAGGATGCGGTCGGCGATGTCGGCGTAACTCGCCACATGCGCCACATCCTCGGGGCCGCCGATCGAGCAGACCTTGAGGATAGCAATGCCGGCCTCGTCGCGGATCGCCTCGACGCGGTGCGGCGTTTCGGGACCATGCAACTGGATCCAGTCCGGCCCCAGCGCCGCGACCTGCGCCACCAGCGTGTTGTCGGGATTGACCAGGATCACACAGGTCTCGACGCGGCCGCGGGCGAGCGAGATCAGCTCGCCAATGGGGTCGAGTTCGAGATGGCGCGGCGAGCGGGCGAAATGCATGAAGCCCACCATGTCGGCGCCGGCGTCGATTGCCGCGTCGAGGATCGCTTCGGTCTTGATGCCGCAGATCTTGATGACAAGGGGATCAGCCATGCGCCCTCAAGGCTTCGCCAGATCGTCGACGGTCAGCGACGGCCGCCGGATGGCATTGACTTCGCGATTGAGCCGTTCGGCTTCGCGTTTATAGGTCCGCTCGTCGCGGCGGTGGTGCCCCTGCGCGAACCAGGTCGCGACACCGCCCAGCAGCACGCCAAACAGCAGTACCGCGAACAGCACGAGGAACAGCGGCACGCCGACCCCCGGCGTGGTCAGCGCTTCGGACGGCACCAGCGGATTGAAATTGACGACCACGAGCTGCCGGTTGGCCAGCGCGAACACGATCATCACCAGGCAGAGCGGCACCAGCACAACCCAGCCAACAATGCGTCTCAACATGCGGTTACGTTCCGGATCCCCGGCTCAGCCAAGCAACGCGCGGCAGTCCCGACGCTATGCCTTGTTGAGCCGCTCACGGATCTCCTTGCCGGCCTTGAACTGCGGCACATATTTCTCGCCGACATCGACCTGCTCGCCGGTGCGCGGGTTGCGTCCGACGCGGGCCGGACGGTTCTTGACGGCGAAAGCGCCGAAGCCGCGCAGTTCGACGCGATCGCCACGCGCCATGGCGTTGCCGACCTCGTCGAGGATGGCATTGACGATATTTTCGACGTCGCGCTGGAACAGATGCGGATTTTCGCTCGCAAGCTTCTCGACCAGTTCAGACTTGATCATCTCGCCCCCGGGCGTTGTGGTCGCGACGGTAAAGGATAATCAGTGTTCCTTAGTCGGTGGCAACCTGCCAAAGCGAAACCAGCCCGTCAAGCAGAACAGGCCCTTGCGCCGGCAGGCCGAGCGCCGAGCGCGCCTGCCCGCCCAGATATTTGCCCCAATCCATGAGGCCCTGCTGCGCCACCGGGTACCAGGTTACCACCGGTAGATCGGCCTTGACCTGTTTGTTGGCCTCGAGCCAGGCGATGGCCTCGGCCTCGCCGCCGACCTCGTCGACGAGCTTGAACGCGATACCCTGCTTGCCTGTGACAATGCGCCCGTCGGCCAGCGGCAGCACTTCGGCACGGGTCATGCCGCGGCGTTCGGCGACGATATCGACGAACCACGAGAACGAGTCGTCGACCAAAGATTGCAGCGAGGCGCGCACTTCGGGCGACATCGGCTCGTCGAGATCCGGCTCGGCCTTGAGCGGGCCGGAGGCGACCTTATCGAGATCGACGCCGATGGTTTGCATCAACTTGCTGGCATCGGTGGTCTGGAACAGCACCCCGATCGATCCCACGATCGACAGCCGGCGCACGAAAATGCGGTCCGCCGCGATCGCCGCCATATAGGCTGCCGACGCGCCGAGTTCCTTCACATAGGCGACCACGGGCTTTTTGGCGCTGAGCTTCCGGATTGCCTCATAGAGCTCTTCACCGCCCGCGGTCGTGCCGCCCGGCGAATTGATCGCCAGCACCACCGCCTTGATGTGGGCGTCGTCGCCGATCGTCTCGAACACTTTCAGCCGCGCCGGATCGGACGCAATGGTGCCGTCGATTTCGATGCGCGCGATGGTATCGCCGGAGAGCCCATTCTCGGTCGCAAACCGCGCCGAGCCCGCAAGCACCGCCACCACCAGCGCAATGAACGCCAGAATACGCCAGCGGAACCGCGAGCGCCGCAACTGGCTCGCCGCCGGAATCGCATGCGACGGGTCGATCATCGGATCAGACATGGGTTCCCCCGAAACGAGTCCCCAGCGACCTACGGCGCGGCTTTGTCAAAAGCAAGTCGAGCATGGCGCTAGGGTCCCGCCAAATGCCGCGCATCGTCAAGACCAAGCGCAGCTCCCTGCTCAAGCAGCCGGCGGAACTCGTCCTTCCCCAATGCTTCGGCCAGCCGCTCGCCCAGCCGGTCGCGCTGCATCTGCTCGGTCGCCTGCCGGCCGTCGGGCCAGGCCTCGAGCCGCTTGTCGACGATGCCCAGCAGCAGCGCGGCGTTGCTGGGCTCGCCCTGCCAGAAGCGCCACTCGGCCGCATTCTGGAGAATGCACAAATGCCAGTAGCTGCCGTCCGGCCACATCAGCGTCGCCGATTCCAGATGCGCCTTGCCGGCCGCCTCCACGTCGCCGAGCCAGTACAGATAGGCCGAGATATTGCCCAACTGATTGGAGAGATGAAGCCGCGTTGCATGCTGACGCACATCCGGCAGCACGCTCTGCGCCAGTTCCAGCGCGAGCCGCGTATCGCCCTCCTTGTGCACCATCTCGGTGAAGTTCATCAGCGAGCGGAAGCGGCCGCGAGGATTGCCGGTTTCGATATGCATGGCAAAGCCGGCCTGGCAGCGCGCGAGCCCCGCCTCGCGCTCGCCATTGAGCCACATGTCGGTCCCCAGCGCGACCAACGCCCACGCTTTTGTCTTCGACACCGGCATGCGTGGCAGCACGTCACGCAATTCCGCCGCGAGCGGCACCACCTCACTGCGATCGCGAAAGAAGGTTGTGATCCAGGTGATCATCACCAGCGCTTCGAAGAAGCGGAGGCCCTGATCGTTGTCGCGCAGCCAGCCCAGTGCGCCTTCGATACCCTGACGTCCCTTGATATCGGCGGCGTTGACCCGCGCCACTTCCGCCAGCGCCAGCCCACAGGGCCGGGCGCGGCTGGGACTGGCGCTGGCGGAAGTGGCGCGGGCCAACGCCGCCGATATCAAGGGACGTCAGGGTATCGAAGG
>JBKJTB010000205.1:0-26966 GCA_046594305.1 Devosia sp.
GAATTTGCTGGCGACGAAATAGTCGCCGATCATCAGCGTCGACTGCATCGAAGCGGTCGGAATCGAGAACGGCTGATAGAGGAACGTGCGGAAGACGAGGGCGATCACCAGCGCCTCGACGATCACGACGACAGTGTCGCGAAACTCGTTCTTATTGGCCTTTTTGTCGGCCTTGGTCGTATCGGTCTGGCTCATTGATGTCCCTGGGTCCGCCCCGCGGGGCCGTGGTTATGGGCTTTCGGCAGACCGGTCAACAACCGGCAGTGCCTCGATGATCACGAAGGCCTGAGCCATGCCGCCATCGTCGGTGATCGTCAGGTGGATATGGGGCTCGTGTCCAGCCGGGACAAGTCGGGACAGCGCCCTGGCAGCCCCGTTGGTCAATTTCAGGGTCGGTTTGCCGCTGGGCAGGTTCACCACCCCCAGATCGCGCCAGTAGACGCCCCAGCTCATCCCGGTGCCCAGCGCCTTGGAGCAGGCCTCCTTGGCGGCAAAGCGCTTGGCATAGGAGGCGGCGCGCTGCGCCCGGCGGTCGGATTTTTGCCGTTCGATCTCGGTGAAGCAGCGATGCGTGAAGCGGTCGCCGTACTTCTCCAGCACCTGCGCGACGCGGCTGATGTCGCAGAGGTCGTTGCCGAGCCCGACGATCATTGCAACCCCCGCGAGCCCGGCTTCACCGCCGGAATGGCCGCCAGTTCAGGCGGCAGCGCGTCCGCCGGATAGGCCGGCACCTTGTAATTGACCAGCGCCACCAGCGGCACACCGATTTCTGCCTCGCCGCCGGAGCGGTCGATGAGGCAGGCCGCCGCCACCACGTCGGCGCCGATCTCCCGCAGGCAGTCGATGCACTCGCGGATCGAAAGGCCGGTGGTGACGATGTCTTCGACGACGATCACCTTCTCGCCGGGCGTGATCTCAAAACCCCGGCGGAGCTGGAACTTGCCCTCGACGCGCTCGGTGAAGATCGCCGGTACGCCCAGATGCCGCGCCGTCTCGTAGCCGGGAATGATGCCGCCGATGGCCGGCGAGACGATCTGGCTGACGCCGCCGTAACCCGCTGTCCGGATCGATTCCGCCAGTGCCCGGCACAGTATCTCGGCTTTGTCCGGATGCATGAAAACCCGCTGCTTCTGCAGGAAGATCGGCGAGCGCAGGCCCGAGGACAGGATGAAGTGGCCCTCCAGCAGCGCGCCGCACTGGCGGAAGATATCGAGGACTTCGTCTCTGGTCATGCACTGGCACCTTCGTCGGCCTGCTCGCCGCTCCACTCGGCAATCGCCACGCTCTCGGCTTCGGCGACGGTGGCGCGCCGCACCTGGCTCAACCCGTGGGTCAGCTTCAACGACGAAAGCACGTCGGTCAGCTGGCCCAAATCCCGCACCTCGAGCTCGAAGATGTTCTTGTGGAAGTCGGGCGAGATGATGCGCATCACGAGATTATGGATGTTCGCATCCGCGGCGGCAATGGCGCCCGAAATCTGCGCCAGCGCCCCCGGCTTGTTCTGCACCAGCATCGAGGCCGCCACCTTGTAGTTGCGGTCCTCGCGGCCGGCGATGTCCCAGCGCACATCGATCCAGGCGACATCGGAATCGTGGAGGCTCGCCAGCGCGTCCGAGTGCACCGGATAGATGGTGATCGGCGCATTGGGCCACATAATGCCCACCAACCGGTCGCCCGGCACGACGCCCTCGGGAGAAATCTCGACTTTCGTGCCAAAGCTGATTTGCGCCAGCGCCGCCTGGGCGTCGGGGCCGGTCCCCTGCCCGCCCGGCACGCGGAAACGGAACAGCTCGGTATCGCGCAGCGCGAACCAGCCTTCGGCCTTGTCCGGCTTGGGCAGGTCGAGCGTGCTCTTCTTGCGCTTCTTGATCCCCTTGACCGCCGCCAGCTCAACGCCCAGCGGCTCGGTCTCGACCTTGCCCTCGCCGACGGCGACGAGCAGATCGCGCTTGCTCTGATAGCCCAGGGCCTTGGCGAGCTGCTCGCTCTCGGCCTCGTCGATGGTGACGTCCTCGCGCTCCATCAGCGAGAACAGGATGCGCTCGCCCAGCGCGTGCGTGCGCTGCTGCTGCGACATGCGCACGGCGCGGCGGATCGCGGCGCGGGCCTTGCCGGTCGCCGCAATGGTCTCCCAATTGGCGGGCGGCATGTGGTTCTGGTCGCGCAGGATTTCGACTTCGTCGCCCGATTGCAGATGCGTCACCAGCGGTACGATGGCGCCGTTGATCTTGGCGCCCACCGTGGTGTCGCCGACGTCGGTATGGAGCCCGTAGGCGAAGGCGATGGGCGTGGCGCCGCGCGGCAGCGCGATCAGCCGGCCCCGCGGCGTGAAGCAGAACACCTGGTCCTGGAACAGCTCGAGCTTGGTGTATTCGAGGAAGTCTTCCTTGCTCGCGCCGGTGGTGACGTGCTCGATGGTCTGGCGCAGCCAGGCGAAGGCCTGGCTCTCGTTGGAGAGGACCTCCAGATTGCCGCCGACTACGCCCTCTTTATAGGCCGCATGCGCCGCGATGCCGTACTCGGCGATGCGATGCATCTCCTCGGTGCGGATCTGCAGCTCGATACGCTGCCGCCCAAGGCCGACGATGGTGGTGTGCAGCGAGCGGTAGTCGTTGTGCTTGGGAACCGAGATGTAGTCCTTGAACCGTCCTGGAACGACCTTCCAGTTGGTGTGGACGATCCCCAGCGTCCGGTAGCAATCGGAGACCGTCGAGACGATGACGCGGAAGCCGATCATGTCGGAGAGCTGTTCGAGGGCGATCTGCTTGCGGTCGATCTTGGTGGCGATCGACCACGCCGATTTCACCCGCGCCGAAACGCGCCCCTCGATGCCCTCTTCCTTGAGCTTGGCGCTGAGTTCCTTCTTGATCGAGTCGATGGTTTCCTTGAACTCGGCCTGCATCTCCGAGAGGCGATCGGTGATGGTGCGGTAATGGTCGGGCTGCAGGGTGCGGAAGGCGAGGTTCTCGAGCTCCGAACGCATGTCTTGCATGCCCATGCGGCCGGCCAGCGGCGCATAGATATCCATCGTCTCCTGGGCGATGCGCTTCTGCTTGTCGGCCGCCATGAAGTCGAGCGTGCGCATGTTGTGCAGGCGATCGGCGAGCTTGACCAGCAGCACGCGCACATCGGCCGAAATGGCGAGGAGGAGCTTGCGCAGGTTCTCGGCCTGCGCCTCCTCGCGGGTGACCAGCTGCAGCCGCTCGATCTTGGTCAGCCCATCGACGATCTCACCGATTTCCGAGCCGAACAACTGGTCGATCTCGGCCCGCGTCGCGTCGGTGTCCTCGATGGTGTCGTGCAGCAGCGCGACGGCGATCGTCGCGTCATCGAGCTTCAGATCCGTCAGGATCGAGGCGACTTCGAGCGGATGGTTGAAATAGGGGTCGCCGGAGGCGCGCTTCTGCGTGCCGTGCTTCTGCATAGCGTAGACATAGGCTCTGTTGAGCAGGTTCTCGTCCGCGCCAGGATTGTAGGCCTGGACCTTCTCGACGAGCTCGTACTGACGCATCATCGCGCGCCGCACTCCTGTCGCGGCAAACAAAAAGGCGCCCGAAAAGCCGGGCGCCTGAATACTATAGGCCGAGTTCCTAACGGATCAATCGTCGCGGCGTTCCGGCGGAGCCAGGCTCTCGATGCCGCGCAGCAGTTCGTCCTCGGAAATGGTATCGAAGGTGTCGCCATCGGGATCGGCGTCGGCATCGAGCAGCGGCGCAGCGTGACGCTCCGGCTCGTCGACTTCGACATATTTCTGCAGCGAATGGATCAGATCTTCGCGCAGATCTTCGGGAGAGATCGCGCCATCGCCGATCTCGCGTAGCGAAACGACGGGATTCTTGTCGTTGTCGCGGTCGACCGTGATCGCCGCGCCGGCCGAAATCATACGCGCACGATGCGCCGCCATGAGAACGAGGTCGAAGCGGTTGTCGATCTTCTCAATGCAGTCTTCTACGGTGACGCGGGCCACATACGTCTCCAATATGGTGGTGGGAGTGAGCGGCCCTCATACACGAGGGGCCCAGCAGCCGCAAGGCTGGGACATTAAGTGATCGAATTTACCTTCGGGATGTTGATTAAATCGATTGCGGCTGGGTTTTTACCTTGATATCCCGGATGAACGGCGGAATTGCACGCTGAACGACCGCGACAGACGGTCAAGTTTCGGCAGACGAGTCATTATGTTTATGCTGGGGGGTCTGAGAGGCCGGCCACCCCGGTCAGGAGAGAGCCCATGACGATCGATCCCCGTGAAAAGGTTGTGCTTTTCATCGACGGAGCCAACCTCTACGCCACCAGCAAGGCGATCGGCATCGACATCGATTACCGCCGGCTGCTCGCCGAATTCCAGTCCAAGGCCTATCTCCTGCGTGCGTACTATTATACCGCGCTGGTTGAAGATCAGGAATATTCCTCGATCCGTCCGCTGATCGACTGGCTCGACTACAACGGGTTTACCGTCGTCACCAAGCCCGCCAAGGAATTCACCGACGCGATGGGCCGGCGCAAGATCAAGGGCAACATGGACATCGAACTCACCGTCGATGCCCTCGAAATGTCGGCGTTCTTCGACCATTTCGTGCTGTTTTCGGGCGACGGGGACTTCACCGCGCTGGTCGCCGCGCTGCAGCGCAAGGGCAAGCGCGTAACCGTTGCCTCGACACTGACCACGTCCACCCCGATGATTTCGGACGAGTTGCGCCGTCAGGCCGACTTCTTCCTCGATGTCGCCGACCTGGCCAAGACCGTCGGGCGTGCCGTGGACCGGACCGTCGACCGCACGATCGACCGTCCGGCCGAGCGTCCGCATGTTGACCGGGTGCATGCCCACGCCGACGATAAGGTGAAGTGAGTCCCCTTATCCGCCGGTTCTAATTGCCCCTGACCCAGCCGCCGCGCGACTGCCCATTGTGTCCGCGGCTTGTCGCCTTCCGCGAGGACGCGCAGCGCCTCCATCCCGACTGGCATAACAATCCGGTGCCCTATTGGGGCGACGAGGCGGCGTCGCTCATCATCATCGGCCTCGCCCCCGGCATGAAGGGCGCCAACCGGACCGGGCGACCGTTCACCGGCGACTATGCCGGCGACCTGCTCTACGCCACGCTCAAGAAGGTCGGCCTCGCGACCGGCGAGTACGCGCAGACGCCCGATGACGGGCTCACGCTGCACAAGACCCTGATCGCCAACGCCGTCGCCTGCGTGCCGCCCGAGAACAAGCCGACACCGCTCGAGCAGAAGACCTGCCGCCAGTTCCTGACGCGGCGGCTGAGCGAACAGAAGCCGAGGGCGTATCTGGCGCTGGGCCGCATTGCCCACGATTCGCTACTGACGTCGCTGGCGGAGAAGCGCTCGGCGCATCCTTTCGGGCATGGCGCAGAGCACGAACTGACAGGCGGCGCCCGGCTGTTCGATAGCTACCACTGCTCGCGCTACAACACGAACACCGGCGTGCTGACGACGGCGATGTTCGAGGACGTGGTGGGACGCGCCGCGGCGTTCGTCAGCCGGCTTTCTTGATGAGATCGCGAAGCGCTTCGTCGATGCGTGTCTGCCATCCACTTCCCGTTGCGCGATAGTGATCGAGCACGTCGGAGCCGAGGCGTATGGACACAGCTTCTTTCTTCGGGGCCTTCTGCGGGCCGCGCACGTTGGTATTGGGGAACGCGGCAAGTATCTTGGCGCGGAGCTCTGGAGGCAGTTCGTCGACCGTATGCGCGCGTTGCCAACGTTCCTCTGTCCACTCAGGATTGTCGTCGTCGTAGACGATGTCATCGTCGTCGAAGGCCATCTTCTTGAGTTCCTCAAGAGTGAAGCCACCCAACTTTTGTTGAGGCATTCAACAACTCCTTCATCCGTGCTCCGCGCAAGCTGATAGCCCGGATCGCATTCGGTCGGAATGTGAAGACGAAGCAATAAAGCCGAACGTCTATGATTCCGAAAACCTGAAGACGGGCCTCGCCGTTTCGCACCACGCGATCCATTGCCAGCACAGTAATGCCAGCCGCTCTCGCCAGCGAGATCCCGTGCTTCTCGACATTCGCTACATCCTTGTCGGGATCGAACTCGATCTCCATCGCAACATAGGCCCCCCGGTCCCATCTCGCAAATCAAATCGTATATACAATCAGCCGTGCTTGAGCAGCCGCGACTTTTCGCGGTTCCAGTCGCGGTTCTTCTCGGTCTCGCGCTTGTCGAAGCTCTTCTTGCCTTTGCCGAGGCCGATCAGCAGTTTCGCCTTCCCGTGCTCGTTGAAGTAGAGCTTTAGCGGCACGATGGTGTTGCCGGCGCGCTCGACGCCCTCGGCGAGTCTCACCAGTTCCTTCTTGCTCACGAGCAACTTCCGCGGCCGCTTCTCTTCGTGGTTGAAGCGGTTGGCCTGGAGGAACTCCGGGATATGCATGTTGATCAGCCAGAGTTCGCCGCGCTCGGGCGAGGCGTAGGCCTCGGTAATCTGGGCCTTGCCGGTGCGCAGGGATTTCACCTCGGACCCGGTAAGCATGATGCCCGCCTCGAGCGTGTCGAGGATCTCGTAGTCGTAGCGGGCGCGGCGGTTCTCCGCGACCGCGCCGGTCACGATCATGGTGGGCTTGTTGGGTTCTTTGGCCATGGGGGTTAGTTGGGCAGCAACCCCGCATGCGACAAGGCCGCGTCGATCGCTTCCTCGCTGGCGCGGCCCACGGGGACCACCGGCAGGCGGAACTCGTTGCGGCAGAGCCCAAGCCGATTTGCCGCGTATTTGACGCCCGCCGGATTGTTCTCGAGGAACAGCGCCTTGTGAAGCGGCACCAGCTTATCCTGCAGCATCAGCGCATCGGCGTAATTGCCCTGCTGGCAGGCGTTCTGGAACTGCGCACAGAGCCGCGGCGCGACGTTGGAGGTGACCGAGATGCAGCCATGCCCGCCGTGCGCGTTGAAGCCGAGCGCCGTAACATCCTCGCCCGACAGCATGATGAAGTCCGGCCCGAGCTTCAGCCGCGTCAGGCTGGCCTTCTCCATGCTCGCCGTGGCGTCCTTCACGCCCGCGATGTTGGCGTGCGCCTCGCGCAGCCGCGCCATGGTGTCGACGGTGATGTCGACGACGGTCCGACCGGGCACTGAGTAAAGGATCACCGGCAGCGAGGTCGCCTGCGCCACCGCCGAGAAGTGCTGGAACAGCCCTTCCTGCGTCGGCTTGTTGTAGTAGGGCACGACCGACAACACTGCGTCCGCACCAACATCCTCGGCAAAGCGCGTCAGCGATACCGCCTCGTCGGTCGAGTTCGATCCGGCGCCCGCAACCACCGGCACGCGGCGGTCGGCGACGTCGACGGTGATCTCGATGACGCGGCGATGCTCTTCGTGGGTCACGGTCGGGCTCTCGCCCGTCGTGCCCACCGGCACCAGCCCATGGCTGCCCTCTTTGATCTGCCAGTCGACGAACGCAGCGAAGGCTTTCTCGTCCACGGCCCCGTCAGCGAACGGAGTGATCAGTGCCGTGAGCGAGCCTCTAAGCATTTTGGGATGTGTCCTCGGTTGGTCCGGCCTGTTCTGGCCGGCTGTCTGATTGTGGCCTCGGCTTTTCCGCCCTTTGGCCACACTCGTGCAACATAAATCGCAGCGTCGGGCGGAACAAGCAGAAGCGCCGTCCGGCACCCACGGCAAGGAGTCGGCGTGCGCAAGGGCGCAACGCTGGCGACCGAGCGGCAAGGGTTTGTTCACCCTGAGAGGGGACAATCCGGAGCTGCAAGGGTGGGGGCACCTTGTTGGAATTGTACTGAGGACCAACAGGACGACACCATGTTTACGGCGCTGGGGAGCCCGAAGGGCGCCCTGATCGGCCTATCTGCCGCTGCATTGATCCTTGCGATCACCTACTCGATCGCTGCCGCGCCCCTGCGCGCGATTGACGTTGCGCGCGTGGCGTCGCTGCCGGTCACGCTGCCACTGACCATTCCCGTCACCGAGCCGACCGTCGAGGTCGCCAGCCTCGACGACATCGTCACCGGAGCCATCTCCGATGCCCCCCCGGCGGCGCTGTCGCAAATAATGCCCGGCCCAACCACCGGTTCGGCCGGCTTCATCGATGCCCTGGCGCAGATCACGGCGAAGAAATACGCCGACGCCTATGTGAGCGCACGCGGTCTTGCGAGCGACGCCGAGCGCCGCGCCATCGAGTGGGCCGCGATCTACTATGGCGGCGGCGATATCGCCGCCGATAGTGTGAAAAGCTTCGAGGCCGACGCCCCGGACTTCATCAACGCCAGCGTGTTCAAGACCCGGCTCGAACAGGCGGTGGTGAAATCCGACGCCGCGCCATCCGGCATCATCAAATATCTGGGCGGCGCGATGCCCAATACGATCGACGCACAGATCAAGCTCGCAACTGCCTATGTCGCCGACGGGCAACCCAAGCGTGCCACCGCGATCGCGCGCTCGATCTGGGTCGAAGACTTTCTCGATCCCGCGACCGAAGCGCGGGTGCTCACCGGTTTCGGTGATTTGCTGACCGCCGACGACCACTGGGCCCGCGCCATGCATCTGATGATGCACGACCGCGCCGCGGCGACCGAGCGGCTGTTCAAGTTCATGACGCCGGCGCAGAAGTCGCTGGCCGTTGCGCGCAACGCCGTGTCGCGCAATACGAAGGACGCCAAGACGCTGCTCGACGCGGTCGATCCGGCCTATCAGACGAACCCGATCTACAATTTCTCGCGCGCCCAGCGAGCCCGTCAATTCGAGCTCTGGGACGACGCCATCGCCTGGCTCAACAAGGGCAAGGCCGGCGATCCGGACTCCGCCGAATGGTGGTACGAGCGCCAGTCGCTGACGCGGCTGCTGCTCGGCAAGGGCGACCCCAAGCGCGCTTATGCAGCTGCGGCCGGCTACACCGACGGCCCCGAGGGCCGGGTGGTCGAGGCCCGCTTCCATTCCGGCTGGATCGCCCTGAGCTTCCTCGACGACGCCAAGACCGCCGCCACGCATTTCGCCAAGATGGCAGCACTCTCGACGCTCCCCGACTCCGTGACGCAGGCGAACTACTGGCTTGGCCGCGCGCTGACCAAGAGCGGCAAGGCGGCGGACGGCAAGGCCGCGTTCAAAATCGCCGCCGCCTACCCCACGGTCTACTACGGCCTCCTCGCGCGGCAGGAGCTTGGGCTGAAGCCGGTGGAACTCCGCGCCATGCCGGCGTGGAAGGACAGCGAGGCCGCGTTCAACCGCAACGAGGTGGTGCAGGCGATCAACCTCCTCGTCGCAAACGGCGAGACGGACAAGGCCGGCACCCTGCTCCGCACGCTGGCGCAATCGCTGAAGACCGGCGGCGAACTGGTCCTCGCGGCGCGTCTCGCGCAGACCATCGATGCGCATCATCTCGCGATCTCGATCGCAGATATCGCCGACCAGCGCGGCATGCCGCTCGACATTTTCAGCTTCCCCAAGGATGGGCTGCCGGCCAGCAAGGTGGCCGCCGTCGACACCGCGGCGATCTACGCCATCGCGCGCCAGGAGAGCCGCTTCCAGGTCAACGCCGTGTCGTCGTCCGGCGCCCGCGGCCTGATGCAGCTGATGCCGGGGACGGCCAAGGAAACCGCTGGCAAGATCGGCCTCGCCTATTCGGCCGCAAAACTCACCAGCGACCCGCTCTACAACACGCAGCTCGGCGCGAGCTACCTCGACCGCCAGCTCGAGACCTATGACGGCTCGCTGCTGCTCGCCGCGGCCGCCTACAATGCCGGCCCCGGCAACGCCAACAAATGGATCACCGCCTTCGGCGACCCGCGTTCGAGCAACGTCGATCCTGTCACCTGGGTGGAGCTGATCCCGTTCCAGGAAACACGCAAATATGTGCAGCGCGTGTTCGGGAACTACATGGTGTATCGGGCGCGGCTTGGCTACGAGGACGGCGATCTGAGCAAGGTGATGCACTCGATCAACTGAGGGCGGAGCAGGACGCAGGCCTGAGCGAGCGGCCTCCCCTCATCCGTCTGCTTCGCAGCCACCTTCTCCCACAAGGGGAGAAGGAAGGTTTTGCCACATCGGGCGCCGCCTCTCCCTTCTCCCCTTGTGGGAGAAGGTGGATCGGCCGAAGGCCGAGACGGATGAGGGGTGAGCAGCTTCGTTCCGCCTTCGCGAGCGCGAGCTTGTACGCTAAGAAGTCCCATGCCCCGCCCGCGTCCCATTCCCACCGACCACAAAGCTCTCGCCGCCCTGCCCGTGCGCATGGTCACCGTCGGCCCGGCGGCCGAGCAACTCGCGGTGCATGTCAGCGGCACGCTCGGTCCGGACCGGACGCCGATCGTGTGCGTTGCCGGCTACAACCGCAACATGGCGGACTGGTCGGACTTCCTCAGGCTCGCCGGGCAAGCTCTCGACGGGACGACGCCCTTCATCCTGGTCGACCTCAAGGGCCGCGGCCGCTCGACCGATCGTCTGAGAGCCGTGGCCTACTCATCGCTCAGCGATGCCGACGATCTCATCGAAATTGCCCGCGCGCTCGCCATCGAGCACGCGATCTTCGTCGGTCAGGGCTATGGCGGCCAGGTGCTGATGGCGCTCGCCGCCAAGCGTCCATCGCTGATCGCGGGCACCGTGCTCATCGATGCCGGGCCGGTGTCGGATTCGCGCGGTCTCGTGCGGCTGCGAGTGACGCTCAACGATCTCACCGGCGTGCGCGGCGAAGCGAGCCTCAGGCCGATGCTGCGCCGCATGACCGCGGCGGACTATCCCGGACTGCCCGAGCAGACGCTCGATGCGGTGGCAATGCGCAGCCACTTCGTCGACAAGCGCGGGCGGCTGCAACCCCTGTTTGATCCGGCGCTCATCAGGCTGCTCGAGCCGTTCGATCTCGACGACGTGCTCGTCGCCCAGTGGCCGCTGTTCGATGCGCTCAGCTGCGCGCCGCTGATGATGATGCGCACGCAACTGACCCAACAGCTGCGGCGCGAAACGTTCGAGGAAATGATGAAGCGGCGGCGCGATGCCGAGGGTTACATCATCGAGAACCAGGGCTCGCCGGCTTTGCTCGACAATCGCGAAGACGTCGAGCCGATCACCGAATTCATCCGCAAAACGGCCGGCGCGCGAGAGGCCGCTTAGCCGGCGACCGGCGCGGCGAGGTCTCTCGCCTGTTGCTGCCAGTTCTCGTGGCCGATGCGGCCGCGCGCGAACACGTGGTTCTCCATCCAGAGCACCTGCCCCGCATCCCATCCGGCGATCTGGTCGAAATGGAAGACACCCAGATTGTTGAGCGTTGATTCATCCAACGCGCCCAAGCCATTGATCCGCTTGAGATCGTCCTTCTTGCCGTTGCGGGCGCCGGGCAGTCCCTTGGGACGCGCCGCCTGCCCCACCGGCTCGGCATCGATGCCCGCCTGTGCCAGCACCTGCTCGACTGCGCTCTGCGCCGCGGCCACTGCTGCGCCCACATCGGACAGCTCTGGCGCACCCGGCAGCGCCCGCGCACGGACACGTGACCAGCCGCCCTCGATGGCCCGCATAGCATCGTCCTCGGCTGGAGGCTGGACCGGTGCCGGCGGCGGTTCGGGCGCGGTCTCAACGACCGCCTCCGGCTCCACTGACGGGGCGCTCGCGGGCGGCTCCGGCACCACCGGATCGCCGTAAGTAGTATCCGGTCCTATTGGCCCGAGGTCGATCGACATGGGGACTTCCGTCGGCGGCGCTTCGGACGCCTCGCCGACGATTTCAGCCGGCGGGATCTCGGGCTCTGCGGCGACTGGTACAAGCGGCGCCGCAGCACGGCCGCGGACTTCGCCGCTCCACGCCACGCCGGGTGTCATCGCAGGCGCGGCCGTCAGGATCACTTCGGGTTCTGGTGATGGAGGCGGAGGTTCAGGATCCAGCCGCGGCTTCCGGCGCGGCGGCAGCGGCTCGATGATGAGCGGCGGCGGCGGCGGCGTCATGGGGATCGCAATTCGCGCAAGGCCCGGCGTGGCGGGCTCGGATTCGGGCACCGCTGCAGGCGTGGCCATTGCGAAGGGTTCGATCAACGGAGCCTCGGCCGCAGGCTTTGCCGCCAACGGCGGTGGACCACTGGGCACGGGGTCGATCACCGGCGCTTTCACCAGCGCGTCGGGATCGGGCGCACCCGTCACCGCCGCAATACGCTCCGCGGGCACGACAGCCGCTTTGGCGGGCACGAGGGCCAGCAGGCGGTGCGCGGCATAGCCGATGGCCCAGCCAAGCGCATAGGCGACGGCCAGGATTGCCGCGACTTCCGCGATGTGAATGACGCTCGCCATCTCGTTCCGCTACTTCTTCACGCTATAGCCGAACCAGCCCGCACCGAGGCCAATCACCAGCGCGCCCAGCGCATAGGGCCAATAGAACCCGGCAAGATAAACGAGATTTTCCAATCCCTATTCCTCGGAGATCGAGAAGGCGATGCGGCGGTTGGCAGCCTTGCCGTCGCGCGTCTCATTGTCGGCAATCGGCACGGACTCGCCAAAGCCCTCGGCGTAGAGGCGCTCGATGCTGACGTTGCGCGCAATCAGCGCCTCGACCACGGACTCGGCGCGCGACACCGAGAGCGCGAGGTTGAGATCTTCGGCGCCGTCCGCATCGGTGTGCCCCTCAACGTGCACCGATGCCTCGGGGCAGAGGTTGAGGTCGATCGCCAACTCGTCGATCACCGGCAGCGAGGTCTCGGTCAGCGTCGCGCTGCCCGACTGGAACGTGATTGCATTGCGCCGCTCGAGGCCGGCCACGCGATCGCGGCAGATCTCCATCGGGCTCAGCACGCCGATGAACACAGACCAGTCCGCACCATTGGGCAGTGCGGCGATATTGGCCGTGAGGGCGTCACGAAGGGCAGAATCCTCGACCATGCCGCGCAGCCACCAGCGCGAGCCGTCAAAGCCCAGCCGTCCCTCGCCCACTTCAGTCAGTGCGGTGATGCCCGCAGTGCCGCTGGCGATGAAGTCGTCGGGCAGGCCAGCCTGTGGCAGCAGCGCATCGACGGGCACGTCGCCCGCGATCACGCCGAAATAGGCGGCCGTTGCCTCGGCCGGCACGCCGCCCGTGAGGGCGATCGGCTGGCCGCCTTCCTTGTTTGCCTCGAACACGAAGCGGGCCGGCAGCGGGTCGACGACAGTCAGCGACCGGTCCTCCGCAGCAGGCTCTTCCGACGACGCCTCAGCGGGCAGCATTTCGCTCGACGGCTCGTTGGACGGCGCGCTCGAAATCAGCGGCTCCGACGACGTGGGTTCAGGCGAAGACGGCTCCGACGATGCAGGCTCGACGGACGACAGTTCCGACGATGACGGCTCGGCGGAGGATTCAGACGATACGGCAGGCGCCTCGGACGACGAGATTGCCGGCTCCTCCGACGACATCGGCAGTTCCTCGGCGGATGACACCGCCGCCGGTGCCTCGGATGACGATACTGCGGATAGCGGCGCGCTGCTGCTGCTGGAGGACTCCGCCGCCGCCGGAGCGGCGAGCTGATAGCCGTTCAGCGCGCTGGTCCATTGCGAGCCGTTACGGCTGCCCTTGGTGAGGGCGGCGATGGCGGCTTCGCCCTGCGCCTGTGACGCGACCGTGCCTGTCAGCACCCAGCGGCTGCCGTCGAACGCGGCCTTGCCGTCGGCCAACTGGGTCAGCGCATCGAGCCCCGCCAGCAGATCGTCGGCGAATCCCGCCGGTTCACCCGACGCAATGGCGGTCGTATCGCGGCCGGGATTGATGGCGCGGACGAGCGAGAAGGCGCGCAGGGCCTCGTTGGGCAAGTAGCCGGTCAGATCGACGATGCCGTCGGCGCCCTTGGTCGCCGACCAGAGATACGGCGTCACCACCGGCGCGGAGTCGCGCGCCTGGATGGCGATCTGCCAGTTGGCGGCGTTGATCTTGCCCGCGAGCGCCGACTGGATGACGTCACGGCTGGCCGCATCGGCGACGCCGCCGGTCAATGTCCAGCGGTTGCCGTTGAGGCCGAGCGAGCCTTCGTCCAGCGCCAGCAGGGCATCGATCCCCGCCGCAGCGGTGATCCCGAAATCGTCCGGCGCACCGGCGCCCAGCACGGTGCCGTCAAGCGCTTCCGCCGACCGGACCTTGAGATAGGATTTGAACGCGTTGGAGGGCACGAAGCCGGTGAAACTCAATGCGCCATCCGCCGATTTCTGCGCGCGCCAGGCGTAAGGCGAGATGATCGGCAGCGCCGCGGCGATCTGCGCCTCGGGGAGCTTGACCGTGTAGGTCCAGCCCATCGTGCGCAGCCCCGCCTCGGAGTAGGCGGCGTCGGCAGCAAATCCCTTCTGCGGCGTGTCGACGAGGCCGTCGATCGACCAGTTGGCGCCGTCGAAGTGGAGGGTGCCGGAATCGAGCAGCGCCAGCACCTCGAGGCCCTTGCCGGCAAAGAAGGTGAAGTTCTCGGGCGCCCCGTCGGCCGGATCGGCCGCGTCGTCTGCGAGGTCGGCAATCTTGGTGCGAAGGTCGGCGCGGGCGGCGTCATCGGGCACGTAGCCGCTGACGGTCGTCCTGCCGCTGGCATCCTTGACCGCCGCAAAGCTGAAGGGATTGGCGATCGGTGGCCGGATGTCGGCCAGCGCCAGGGTGAATCCCTGCGGCGCCCCCTCCCCGGCCTTCGCCCGCACCGTGTTGAAATCGATGACAGAAGCGGCGCGGCCACCCAGACTCAGCCGGTTACCCTTGAGCTCAAAGCGCCCCTGGCTGAAATGCGACAGCATCTCGATCCCGAAATCCAGCCCCGACGCGAACCGCTCCGGCGCGCCGCGGCCAAGCTCGACACCACCAACATCGGCGCCCGTAAGCGCCGCGAGCTTGTCGCGTGTCGGCGCATCGGGAACGAAGCCCGCGAATTTGAGGTCGGAGCCGGTCTTGTCGATCGACAGCGTGAAATCGGCGACGCGGGGGGGCTCGAGGGTCGCGGTACCGCCCGCGGCCGTAATGGCGGCGGTGACCGCTTCGGCCACGGCGCTGCTGTCGGGCGCACCGGACAGGGTGACCGTCCCGTCGCTAAGAGAGACCTCTCCGCGCTCCAGCAGGAGCAGTGCCTTCAGCAATTCCAGGACCTTGGCGTCAAAACCTTCCGGCTCACCTGAAGCCAGGGTCAGGCTTGTCGAAACGGCGATGTTGCTCGGCGGCAGCGCCCGCAGCTGCGCCTCGAGCCGCTCGTCCGGGACGTTGCCGGAAAGGGCGAGACTGACGCCATCGTAGGTCGCGGTCCAGACATAGGGGGACGCGAGGGGCGGTGTGATTTCGAGCGCGGCGAGTTTGACACCTGCCGGCACCGACTCCGCCAGCCGCTGCAACTGGCCGTAGGCGTCGATCGTCCTGGCGCGACCGGAGATGGTCAGCGTCAGATCGGCGAGCTCAATCTTGCCCTGGTCGAACTGCTGAAGCGCGCCGAGCCCGAATTTTGCGGCAGATTCGAATGTGCCGGCGTCAGGAGCGCCCGACAGCAAGCGAGTTCCATCGGTCACCTGACCGGCCCCGCCGAGAATGGCGGCATGGACGGCTTCGCTCGGGTAGCCGCCGGAAAGAATTGTCGTGCCCGATTCCATCCTTGCGGCGAACGGGAAAGGACTGACGAATTCAGCCAGCACAATGCCGGACGAAACGGCGCGCACGCCGGTGACGGCCGCCACGCGCAGCATCGCGTCGTCGATCATCTCCTGGGTGGTGGCGGTTCCGCTGACGATCGCGTCGCGGCCCTCGATCCTGACCGAGGCCCAGCCGAGTTCGCCGGTCGAAAGCGACGCGGTCGATCGCGTCTCCAGATCCGTCGCGATCGGTGCGCTGGTCATCGACAATGCGAGGACCGTACCACCGATTATGGTGATCGCGCCCGGGACGAGCAATTTCAGAAAGATGCCGGCCATTGTGCCCCCGAACCGCTGCCGCCTGCTTCGGAGGTGCTGCGATAGCAGAAGCCGAAGCGCAATTAAATCCGCCTATCCAATTGTTTATCGGCAATTGTTAGGCGGCGGAGCGGTGATGCACCGGCCTGTTTGAACGGTGGCTGAACCCACAAAAGAAAAGGCCCGGCAAAGCCGGGCCTTTCCCAAATCCGCGAAGCGGATCGATCTTACTTGATCGACTTGGACGCCTTGAAGGTGCCCTTGTAGCCGCCGAGGGTGTTCGCCTCGCCAGCGACGGAAGCCGTGAAGCCGCCGCCCGGAGCCCAAGCCAGACCGGCCTTGCCGTAGATGAAGCCAGTCGCGCCAGCCGCGGTGCTGTCGGCAGCGCCGATAGCAGCGGTGAGCGTGATGGTCTCGGTGACCGCAGCGGAGATACCGGCTTCGACCTGGTAGTTGTCGTCAGCCGTGCCGCGGAAGAACTTGCCGCCGAGGTTGATCGTCACGCCATCGGTAACCGTGGCAGACGCCGAACCACCGACACCCCACTCGCCAGCCGACGTGGCTTCGCCGGACGCGGCGAGAGTGAACATGTCGAAAGTCGCCGACGCGGAGCCGAGGACGTTCCACCAGCCACCGCTGTTCGCCGCGACCGCGCCGACAACAGTGATCGGATCCCAGGTACCCTTGAAGCCCGAGTGGATCTTCCAGACGCCATCCGAGTTGATCGCACCCGACGCGTGAGCGGTGATGCCGTCGCCAGCGTAGGCGAGCGTGCCAACACCAGTCACGAGACCGGGGCCGATGCCCGTGTGCAGGTCTTCGAGACCGCCGCTGATAACCAGGCCGTTGCCGAGGTTATGCGACAGCTGGATCACGGTGCCGCCGGTATCCGGGTTCGTGGCCGAGAAGCCGACGCCAGCATCGACGTTGTCCGAGTTGAACAGGCCGAGGTAGTTCAGCGGGCCGTCATCGCCGTCGTTGAAGATCGACGACTTCTTGCCGGCCATCAGCACGGTGGTGTCACCGACGCCAACCCAAGCCTTGTCGACGAGGATCGCCCACGGCTTGATGCCGTCATTGTCTTCGCTGAGCAGCTTGATCGTGGCAGTGGCAGGACCGAAGTCCGAGTTGGCCGTCGCAACGAACTGCAGCCAGACGTCGACGTCGAGGCTGGCGTTCAGCACGCCGTCGTCTTCGAAGTAGACCTTGGTGCCGCCGGTGCGGGCATAGGTCTGGTACGGGACGGTGTCGTTGAAGTCGCCGAGCGAGTATTCGAAGTCGATGCCGCCAGTGATCTGCAGGCAGTTGTCGTCCGACGAGATCGTCAGGCCGGAGAGACCGAGTTCATCGCAGATGTCCAGAGACGTCACGACACCCAGATCGGCGGCGAAGCCAGTGGTCGCGAGACCAGCGGCAGCGACGGAACCGAGAAGCAGGCTCCTGATTTTCATTGTTGACCTCCAAAGTCAGTCATTATTGGTGCCAGTTGCCTGGCGGTTTGCCGAAACGCGACCACACGTCTTGTGTGTGTGTTGCCGTCGCGTTGCGACCGACAAACGATCCCATGCATGGATTCGCATAGCCACATTACGCGGGACCGGGGGACGCGCAACCGCATAAAGGCCAGATTGTGGAAGAGTGGGCATGGTTGCACGGTCGTTGTTGCAGATTCAGCACAGAATTAGAAACCACCCGTTAAGAACCCTGAATCCCGCGTTAATTCCCGCCCCTCCTGAGCCCCCGTTGGCGCTTCGGCAAATCAATTGTGGCGGGAAGCGGCCCCTCGGGTGGCGGGTGACATCCCCGCCAAATCTCACTAGGCCTCGGGCAAACAGGGGAATCCGAACATGAGCGGCAAGTCGATCGTCATCACCGGGGGCACGTCGGGCATCGGGAAAGCCTGCGCCCTCGCCTTCTCGGCAGCCGGCTGGCAGGTCGCCATCTGCGGCCGCCGGGCCGACCGGCTGGCGGAAGTTAAGGCCGAGGGCCGGCTGGCGCTGGCGGAGTCGGTGGATGTGGCCGACCCCGACGCCGTTGCGGGCCTGTTTGCGAGAGTCCGCGCCCAATTCGGGCATCTGGACGCCGTGTTCAACAATGCCGGGGCGTTCGCGCCCGCCACCGTGTTCGGCGATCTGTCGGTCGAAACCTGGCGCAAGATGGTCGACACCAATCTCAACGGCGCCTTCTACGTGGCGCGCGAAGCTTTCCGCATGATGCGCGAACAGACCCCGCAGGGCGGCCGCATCATCAACAATGGCTCGATCTCGGCCCATGTGCCGCGGCCGCAGGCGGCGAGCTACACCACGACCAAGCATGCGATCAGCGGAATGACCAAGGCGATCTCGCTCGATGGCCGTCCGTTCAACATCGCCTGCGGGCAGATCGACATCGGCAATACGGCGACCGACATGACGGCGCGGATGTCCGGCGGTTCGCTGCAAGCCGATCTCAGCATGAAGCCCGAGCCCACCTTCAACGTGCAGCACGTCGCCGATGCCCTGCTCTACATGGCCAATCTGCCGCTCGATGCGAATGTGCAGACGCTGACCGTGATGGCGACCAACATGCCCTATGTCGGTCGAGGATGAGTTTTAGTCGGTCTCGATTTCGGCTGTTACGCACCAGATAGAGCCCGGGGCATTTCCGGCCGCTCCCAGGCCTCGAGGCGATCCGGCGCGCTGCCGATCCCTGTTATCGAATGCGCTTGCCGGCGCGGAGCCTGTGAGGCCTCGCCCTAGTTGCCCGCCTTCATCACCGCGATGTTGAAGTCCGCGGTGCCGAGCACGCCATAGAGCCGCACCCACAGCGGCAGGATCTGTTCCGCGGCGCGGGCGCTCGAGATGTCGCCCAGATCGACGATCGACTGCCAGCCGAGGCTGCGCAGCAGATCGCTGACCTGGCCCTTGGCGTGCTTGTCGTTGCCCGAAACGAACACACTGTGCCGCCCCGGTACCCGCGAGGGTTCGATCATCACGGCGGCATTGACCGTGTTGAGCGACTTCACGACGAACGTTTGCGGCAGCGCCCGCTGGATCTGCTCGGCGAGCGAGTCGGTGTTGGACACCGTCAGGTGCGGCGGAAAACCCTGCGAGAAGTCGAGCGGGTTGGCGACATCGATGAGGACCTTGCCGCTCAACTCGGTTGCGAGACCCGAGAGCATCGCCAGCGAGGTGTCGCCGCGCGTGCAGTTGATCACCATCTCGCCATAGGCGGCGGCGTTGGCAAAGGTCCCCGCCTTGCCGCCGGTGCGCTCGGCAAAGCCGACGACCTTCTCGTTGTCGGCGGCGCGAGCGCCCATCATGACGTCGTGGCCCATCTCGACGAGCTTGCCGGCGACCGTCTGGCCCGCCGCACCGGTTCCCAAAACGCCAAACTTCATTTCGAATCTCCCAACGCCGCCTGTTTAGCAGCGTGCGGCGGCGCCGGAGAAGGGAAAGCGTGCGTCAGGCGGCCCAGGCAGCCTCGCCGCCGATCAATGTTCCGCGAACGGTGAGCTCGTCACTCAGATGCACAAGATCGGCACGGAGGCCCGGGGCGATGCGGCCGCGCTCGTGGGCGACGCCGAGGGCTTCGGCCGGATAGAGCGAGGCCATGCGCAAAACCTCATCGAGCGGCAGGCCGATGGTGCGGTGCACGTAGGTCACCGCATCGATCATCGTGAGGTCGGCGCCGGCCAGCGTGCCATTGCCGAGGCGGAGCGCGCCATCCTTGCGGTAGACGGTCTGGCCGGTGAGCTCGAACTTCTCCCAATCGGTGCCGGTGATCGACATCGCGTCGGTGACGAGGAAAACGTGCCCCGGTCCGCGCTTCGCCCGCAGTGCGACCCCGAGGCTCGCTTCATGCACATGGATGCCGTCGGCGATGAGGCCGGCATGCACCGCCCCAAGGTCGAGCGCCGCGCCCACTACGCCGGGGTCGCGATTGCCCATCTGGCTTTGCGCGTTGAACAGATGCGTGACCATCGTCGCGCCGGCTTCGACCGCGGCGCGGACCATCGTGTAGGTGGATTCGGAGTGCCCGATGCTGACCACCAGCCCGGCCTCGCGCAGTCGCGTGATCTGGTTGGGCGTCACCGTTTCGGCGGCGACGGTGGTCATGAGATTGGGCAGCGTCTTGCGGGCCTCGACCAGCGTCACGAGGTCGACCTCGTCCATCGGCCGAATCAGCGCCGGATCGTGCGCCCCCTTGCGCGCGACGCTCAGATGCGGGCCTTCGAGATGGAGGCCGAGGAAGCCCGGCACCCCCGTCCGTGCCGCTTCCGCTCCGGCAGCCATCACCGCGAGATTCTTCTCGCGCGTGTCGGTGATGAGGGTTGGCAGGCAGGCCGTGGTGCCGAATTTGGCGAAGGTGCCGCAGATGGTGCGGATGCTTTCGAGCGTCGGATCGAGATTGAGCAGCGCGCCGCCGCCGCCATTGACCTGCAGATCGATGAAGCCCGGCGCGAGGATGCCGCCGGCCATCGTCACGCGTGTCGCATCGGTCGGCGAATCCGCCGCGACAATGCCCTCGATCTTGCCATCGGCAACCACGAGGGCGTGCCGATCCCACCATGCCGCGCCGTCGAAGATGCGGGCGCCGGTGTATGCGATGCGGGTCATACGGTCTCCGTGACCTTCTTGAGATGTGGCGGGTGATCGGGGTCGAAGCCGCGATGCCGCGAGAGCATTTCGACGAAGCCGTAGAAGCTCGCAATGAGGACCAGCGCATCGGTGATGCCGTGGCCGGTTTCGACGAATGGCATGCGCTGCGCGACACTCACCCGGTTGGTCGTGGCGAAAGCGGTTGCGCCCTGGTTCGCCAGCCGGTCGGCGATCTCGGCGACGCCGGCCTCCGACGCATCCCGCGCCGCGAGCGCCAGGATCGGAAAACCCGCCTCGACGATCCGCGCCGGGCCGTGCAGCACTTCCGCGGCACTGTAGGCCTCGGCGTGGATGCCGCAGGTTTCCTTGAATTTCAGCGCCGCTTCCTGCGCGATGGCGAGCGCGGGTCCGCGGCCCAGCACATAGAGCGAATTGCGGCCCTCGAGCGCCGCCATCAGCGGCGTCCAGTCGACGGTCACCGCACGGCCCAGCGCCTCGGGCAGTTTCGTGAGCGCAGCATGCAGGCCCGCATCCTCGGTCCAGTGCGCGAGGATCGAAAGCCCGGCGACGACGGAACTCACAAAGCTCTTGGTCGCGGCGACGGACTGTTCCTTGCCGGCCGCGAGGTCGATGGCGATGTCGGCGGACTCGGCCAGCGGCGAACCGGCGGTGTTGGTGAGGGCAATGCTCAACGCCCCATTGCGCCGCGCCGACTGCGTCATGGCGACGATGTCGGGGCTCTTGCCCGATTGCGAAATCGAGATCGCCGCACAGCCATCGAGCCGCAACTCGCGGCCATAGATCGACATGATCGACGGGCCGATCGACGCCACCGGTACCCCCGCCGTCAGTTCGATCGCATATTTGAGGAAGGCCGCCGCATGGTCGGAGGAGCCACGCGCGATGGTGGCGACCATCACCGGCTGCAGCTGCCGCAGGCGCGCGCCGGCCTCGGCAAGGCTCGCGCCGGAGGTATCGAGGAGCCGCTGCGCTGCATCGGGGATCTCGTCGATCTCCATGCGCATGAAGGTTGCATTGGGGATCATCAGTTGCCGCCTCGTGTATCAAGTCGCAATTCAGCGACGAAGTCGTAGGTATCGCCCCGGTAGATCGAGCGTGTGAACTCCACCACCCGGCCCGAGGCGAGGTAGGAGGTGCGCTCGATGTGGAGGCTCGCCGATCCTGCCTCGACTTCGAGCAGGTCGGCGTCCTCTTCCTCGAGGCTGATCGCACGAATGCGCTGGATGGCGCGCACCGGCCGGTTTCGCGATTTGTCGAGATGCGCGTAGAGCGATGTTCCAATATTCTCGGGGTCGGGCAGGATCGCTCCCGACAATGAGGCCCGCTCGATGGCGAGGGGCGTTTCGCCCGAGATGCGGAGGCGCGCCACGCGGGCGACATTGTCGGACGCGCTGAGGCCGAGCGTTACCGTTTCGAGCGGCGACGGCACGTAGATGCCGCGATCGAGCCAGACGGATCGCAAAGACATGCCGCGACGCGCCATATCCTCGGCGAACGAGGTCAACTGGCTCAGCGATTGTTCGACGCGGTTAGGCTGCGGCGCGACATAGGTGCCAGAGCCATGCCGCTGCACCAGCACCCCCTCGCGCACCAGATGCTGCACGGCCTTGCGCACCGTCACCCGAGACATCTCGACCCGCGCCGCCAGATCGCGCTCCGACGGCAACGCATCGCCGGGCTTGACCGCGCCGCGCCGAACCGCATCCTCGATCCAGCGTTTCAGTTGGAGATAGAGCGGCCCGTCCTGCGGCAGGGCGATGGTTTTGGCGCCAAACAATTGGTCGGTCGCGCCGGGCATGGCGGTCTCCGTGCTCATAATACCAATACAATACCATTTGGCGCAGACTGGACAAGTGGTATTTTTTTGGCATTGATGCCGGCCGAGGAATCCCACAATGGCCGACGCGCCGATCGTAGCGCATATTCGCCCTGACGGAGAGAGGTTTGCCGCATGGTTTTGAGTAATGCGCTGCCCCGGACCGAAGCGGTCGTCGAGGCAGCAATCGGGATCGACATCAAATCCGACGCGGAAATCCTCGAAATTCTGCTCGATGGGCAGCGCCGCGCGATCGACTCGGTCGCCGCCGCCCTTCCCGCGCTGTCCCGGGCAGCGCAACTGGGTGTCGCCGCGCTCAATGCGGGCGGGCGGCTGATTTATCTGGGCGCCGGGAGCCCGGCGCTGATTTCGCTCGCCGACGCACTGGAAGTGCCGCAGACCTATGGCATCCCCCACGACCGGATCGTGCTGATCTTCGCCGACGGCAAGACCATTGCCAGCCGGCTCACCGGTGCGCGCGAGGATGACGGAGCCGGTGCTCGCGCCGAGATCGCGGCCGCCGGAGTCGGACCAGACGACTGCGTTATCGCCACATCCGCCAGCGGCACGACCCCCTATACGGTGGAGGGACTGCGCGCTGCCCGCGCCGCGGGCGCCAAGACCATTGGCATCGCCGGCAACGCCGAAACGCCGCTCCTCGCCGACGCCGATGTGGCGGTGCTGCTCGACGCCGGACCTGAGGTGATCTCGGGATCGACGCGGATGGGCGCGGGTACGGCGCAGAAGGCCGCGCTCAACATGCTGTCGACGCTGATCGGCGTCCGCCTCAACCACGTCCATGACGGGCTGATGGTCAATATGTTCGCCGACAACGACAAGCTGCGTGGACGCGCGGCGCGGATCGTCACCAGAATTACCGGCGCCAGCTCGGACACCGCGGCTTCCGCCCTCCAGCAGTCGCACGGCGAGATCAAGCCCGCCATCCTGATCGCGGCTGGGGCAAAGAGCCTCGCCGACGCCGTGGCGCTTCTCGGTGCAACCAATGGGAATGTCCGCCAGGCGCTGACCGAACTCGGCGCGCCCCTTCCCCGCTAGTCGATTTCTCTTCGAGGTTGGTATGAATCAAACTGCCGTTCCATTGCGCATCCTCACTGCCGGGCTGGGCAATATGGGGCGCAGCCACGCACTCGCCTATCATCGGCATCCGGGCTTCGAGATCGTCGGGCTCGTCAACCGCAGTACCCCACCCAAGGGGCTCGATGCAGACCTGAGCGGCTACGCGATCCAGCCGGACTTTCTGTCCGCGCTGCGCGAGTTGAAGCCCGACGCGGTGTCGATCAACACCTACTCGGATACGCATGCCGATTTCGCCATCGCCGCGCTCGAACAGGGTGCCCACGTCTTCATCGAGAAGCCGCTCGCGACCAACGTCAGGGACGCGGAACGCGTCGTCGCCGCGGCACGGGCGAACGACCGGAAACTCGTCGTCGGCTATATCCTCCGCCACCATCCCTCGTGGATCGAATTCATCGCGCAGGCGCGAAAGCTCGGCGGGCCTTACGTGTTCCGCATGAACCTCAACCAGCAATCGAGCGGGCATGCATGGGACGTGCACAAACGCCTGATGGAAACCACCTCCCCCATCGTCGACTGCGGCGTGCACTACGTCGACGTGATGTGCCAGATCACCGATGCCAAGGCGGTCGAAGTGCGCGGCATGGGCGTGCGGCTCTCGGACGAAGTCGCGCCCGACATGTACAATTACGGCCACTTCCAGGTGCTGTTCGCCGACGGCTCGGTGGCCTGGTACGAGGCGGCGTGGGGTCCGATGATCTCGGAGACCGCCTTCTTCGTCAAAGACATCATGACACCGAATGGCTCGGTGTCGATCGTGATGGACCAGAGTGCGAAGTCGGACGACCTCGACACGCATGCGCGGACCGACCTCATCAAGGTGCACCGCGCGGCATTGGGCGGGGACGGCACGTTCGCACAGCCGGATGAGCTGATCACGACGAGTGGCGAGCCCGGGCACGATGCGCTCTGCGCGCGCGAACAGGACTATTTCCACCGCGCCATCGTCGAGGACATCGACCTCAACCGGCACATGGACGACGCGGTCGCCTCGCTCCGCATCTGCATCGCGGCAGACGAGAGCGTGCGCAGCGGCAAGGCTGTGAAGCTGTAGCGTCTAGAGGAGACTTCTACAGTGCTCGCAGTCGGCATTCCTCTCCCGCCTGCGGGAGAGGAGGACCAAGCGCAGCTTGGTGGAGAGGGTGCCGCTTGCACCAGCGTGAGGATGCTCCCCCCTCCACCACGCTTCGCGTGGTCCCGCTCCCCCGTAAACGGGAGAGGATTCCGATTGCGAGCATCGCGTCCGAACCAAAAGTTTCGCCCGGAGACGCCTGCAAACACAGGCCTCTCCGAGCTTATTTCTCCGACTTATCCACGTCCCCTCCAGCCCGTGCTATTATCCGCCCGTCATCACCAACGACCGCGCGTACTGACGAGGTGCGGGTGACGACGATGGGAGGGCTGCGGTCGCGCAGCCTGGGGTTCCTCGCGGGACTGCCGTGGCAGAAATGACCACGGCGCTCACCGCTGGTGCCCGACACACCCATCGCGGATGAGCGCAGGGCGTCTCGCTCTGCAAAACAATTCTCGGAGGCGTCCTGCGCTCTCCGTCCGTGGGCTCCTCTTTGTCCCACTGAAGCCGAACCCCGGAGCCGAATGGCTGCCGGAAACCTCGTCACGCGCTCAGGGACCAAGCAGATACAGCCATGCCGTCACCGTCAGCACCGAGGCCAGCGTCGAAATCAGCACCGTGTTGGTCGCTACGTTCACGGCGCGATCGTAGTACGTCGCGAACACATAGGCATTGATGCCCGTGGGCATCGCCGCCAGCAGAATGCCGTAGCGCGCGATTTCGAGCGGCACATGCAGCACCCAGATCATCAGCACATAAGCAATGATCGGATGGATGATGAGTTTGAACACGCTCATCGCGCTTGCCTGCACCCAGCTTTCCGACACGCGATATTCATTGAGCGCCCCGCCCAGCCCGAACAATGCCGCCGGCAATACCGCCGCCGACATCATGTCGAGGAACGCCGTTCCAGGCTCGGGCAGCTTGAGGTGCATGCGGTTGGCGATCAGCCCCAGCGCCACACCCCACAGCAGCGGGTTCTGCACGATGCGCAGGCTCGCAACCGCCAGCGATTTGTGCAGCGGCGCCCCGTCGCGACGCACCAGTTCCATCACCAGCATGCCGATGGTGATCAGCATCGGCGCATGGAACGCGATGATCGAGAACATCGTCGGCAACGCCGCATCGCCATAAGCGCGCGTCACGATCGGGATGCCGATCAGCACCGTGTTGGTGAACATCGCCGAAAAGCCGGACGACACACCCTCGCCCGGCCGCGCCTTGAACCATTTGACCGCAATGATGGTGCCCAGTAGCAGCGACGTCAGCGACCCGACATAGAACGGCACGATGATCGAAAAATTGAATGCCGAACCGAAATCCGAGGTCAGCATGGCCGAAAACAGCAGGCAGGGCGTCGCGAAATTGTTGACGAAGGCCACCAGCCCTTTGACGCCCTCGGCCGGATAGAGCCGCAGGCGGACGGCCGCGAATCCCAGTGCGATGATCGCAAAAACCGGGATAACGACGTTGAGGATCTGCAGCATGGACAGCCGGCGGCGGGGAGATCGGCCCTTGGTGAACCGCGTTCATTGTGCGGTCAAGCGCCGCGGGGCAGATTTGCGTCACCTGCCAGTTGCATGAGTTGGGCGCGGGCGGTAACGACGGAGCGGGAAACGACTGCACATATGAAGAAGCGCGACAACATCACCGACATCTTTGTCATCGGCGGTGGCGTCAATGGGTGCGGCATCGCCCGCGACGCCGCCGGCCGCGGCTTTTCGGTGTTTCTGGCCGAAATGGGCGACCTCGCCTCCGGCACTTCGTCGGCCGCGACCAAACTGGTGCATGGTGGCCTGCGCTACCTCGAATATTACGAGTTCCGCCTCGTCCACGAAGCCCTTGCCGAGCGCGAAGTGCTGTGGGCGATGGCGCCGCACATCATCTGGCCGCTGCGCTTCGTGCTGCCGCACCACAAGGGGCTGCGCCCCGCCTGGCTGCTGCGGCTCGGCCTGTTCGTTTACGACCATCTCGGCGCCCGCAAACTCCTGCCACCCACCCGGACCCTCGACCTCCGCACCGATCCGATCGGCCGCCCGCTCAAGGACGGCTACGCGAAAGCCTTCGAGTATTCCGACTGCTGGGTTGATGACGCGCGCCTCGTGGCGCTGACCGCCCGCGACGCCGCCGACAAGGGCGCCATCATCCAGACCCGCACCAAGGTGATCGGCGCGACGCGCGACAATGGCCTGTGGACCATTCGCCTGCAGGACGTCGACAGCGGCCTCAAGGGTACGGTGAGGGCAAAGCTCCTCGTCAATGCCGGCGGCCCGTGGGTCGACTCGGTGCTCCGCGAGGCCGTCGGCCAGAACGACGTCAACCACGTCCGGCTGGTCAAGGGCAGCCACATCGTGGTGCGCCGCATCTTCGACCACGACCGCGCCTACTTCTTCCAGAACCAGGATGGCCGCATCATCTTCGCCATCCCCTATGAGCGCGACTTCACCCTCATCGGCACCACCGACCAGGAGTTCTCGGGCGATCCGCGCGGCGTAAAAATCTCGGAGGAGGAGACGCACTACCTCCTCGCCGCCGCGAGTGAATATTTCCACCGGCCCGTCACGCAAGCCGAC
>JBKJTB010000292.1:0-7913 GCA_046594305.1 Devosia sp.
GTGGCCGGTTTATGTGGGCTTAAGGGGGTAGGTTAAGGTTTGTGGCTGGTGGGTGACAGGTGGCGTCAGCCGGGCACGGTCATCCCTCACCCGCGTGGGGAGGGCAGCGGAGCTTAGGAGCGCAGCGAGTTAGCGTAGCTGGGTGGGGGGAGTCTCCTCCGCACGTCTCGTACCGGGTCTATCGCTGTGACTCCCCCCACCCCGGCTTTCTAGTCTTTCGCTGGTCGCGAAAGCCAAGTGCAGCCGCCCTCCCCACGCGGGGGAGGGATGACATCGGGGATGTGGCCGCCCCCTCCACCACGCTGCGCGTGGTCCCCCTCCCCGCAAGCGGGAGAGGAGTCCCGACTGCGGGCTCGGCGGGTGGGGCTGGGTGCTCCACCGCGCAGTGGTGGATCGGCGGGCGCATTAACGCAAAATTAGCCAATCCGTCTTTACCAAGGTTAACAAAGTGGCAACGACTCGGTTGTGGGGAAATCAATGTCCGACATCACGCTCTCCAAGGCTGTAAGGTCAAATCTCCTGAATTTGCAGAGCACTGCGGAGTTGCTGGGGAAATCCCAGGAACGACTCGCGACGGGGCTGCGTGTCAATTCGGCACTCGATAACCCGACCAACTTCTTTACGGCGCAGGGCCTCAACGGCCGGGCGAACGACCTCAACCAGTTGCTGGACGCCATTTCGAACGCCGTTCAAACGGTCGCGGCGGCGGACAAGGGCATCACCGCGATCACCAAGCTCGTCGAGTCGGCACAGGCGACGGCCCGGCAGGCGCTGCAGACCGCGGCGACGGTTTCCCAGACGAGCGTTTCGGCGGAGGCAAGTGTCACGGGCTCGGTGGCGATCGGCGCCGATGCGGCGGCGACCACTGCGGGCACCGTCAACCTCAGCGGCGATCTGACGACGGTCGGCGTCACCAATGGCCAGTCGCTGACGATTACCATCGGCTCGGTCACCAAGGTCATCGCGTTCAACAACAGCGGGACGCCGGGTGTCGGCGAAGACGCGGCAATCGACCTCGATGGCATCGACAACGCGGCAGGCGGCGGCGACGACGCCCTCGGCTCCGATCTGGTGTCGGCGATCAATACCGCCTTCGGTTCGACCGTCGCCTCGCTCAACGGCGGCAATCAACTCGTGCTCACCGCCGGCACCACGACGGACCCGATCAGCCTCACCGGCAGCGCCAAGACCGCGATCGGTGGTTCGGGCCTTGCCGATGCGGCGCCGACCAACGCGGCAATCACAGCGCTGTTCGGCACCAACCTCACGATCGGCGGCAACACGCTCAGTTTTGCGGCCGGCAGCGGCGGCATCAGCAACCGGGGCGAACTGGCGACAGCGCTGGCGAGCCTCACGGGCGGCATCACCGGCTCGCTCAATGGCGGCGGCAACATCGTGCTGACCGGCTCGGCCGGAAACGCCTTCACGGTGGGCGGCACGGTGGATGCCCTGACCGCCTTCGGCGTCACTGAGCAGGCCTACAACGCCACCATGACGACCGCCAATGTGGTCAACCCCAAGCGCGCCGACCTCATCACGACCTACAATGATCTGCTCGCCCAGATCGATGATCTGGCGAAGGATGCGGGCTTCAACGGGGTGAATTTGATCAACGGCGACAACCTCTCGGTGCTGTTCAACGAAGATGGTTCGTCGAGCCTCGACATCCAGGGCATCACCAACAGTTCGACGGGGCTTGGCCTCGCGGTACTCGGGACCACGGGCTTTGACACCAATGTGTCGATCAATGCGACACTCGACGATTTGAAGGGCGCCATCGACACGCTGCGCACGCAGGCGTCGCAGTTCGGCTCGAACCTGTCGGTCATCGAGACGCGGCAGGATTTTACCAAGAACATGATCAATGTTCTACAGACCGGTGCGTCGAACCTGACCCTCGCCGACACCAACGAAGAAGCCGCCAATGTGCTGGCGCTGCAAACGCGCCAGCAGCTGAGCTCTACGGCCCTGTCGCTGAGCTCGCAGGCCGACCAGAACGTGCTGCGGCTGTTCTCTTAATTTCTTTGCGCTCTGGACCAAGCGATCCCGAGGGGGCTCGCTTGGCCAACCGCTGGTAAGTTCTTTGCGCTCTGGACCAAGCGATCCCGATAGGGCTCGCTTGGCCAACCGTAGCTTGCTTGTGCTCTGGCCGAGCGAGCCTAAGAAGGCTCGTTCGGCCAACCGCTGGTTGATCAGCCGCTGACGCGCTGGATATCGGCGCCGCAGCGGCTGAGCTTTTCTTCCAGCCGTTCGAAGCCGCGATCGAGGTGGTAGATGCGGTTGACGGTGGTTTCGCCGCGCGCCGCGAGGCCGGCAATCACCAGCGACACCGAAGCGCGAAGGTCGGTGGCCATGACCTGCGCGCCCTTCAGCTGCGATACGCCCTTGACCGTCGCGACCTGGCCGTCGACGCGGATATCGGCGCCGAAGCGGGCGAGTTCGGCGACGTGCATGTAGCGGTTTTCGAAGATGGTTTCGCGGATGGTCGAAGTGCCCTGCGACATGGTCATCAGCGCCATGAACTGGGCCTGCAGATCCGTCGGGAAGCCGGGGAACGGGTCGGTCTCGACGTCGGTCGGTAGAATGCCGTTCCCATTGCGCTGGACACGGAGGCCGTTGCTTTCGGGTGTGATATGGACGCCGGCCTTGCCCAGAATATCGAGCGCCGACTGCAAATGCTCGCGCCGCGCGCCGCGCAGCAGAACATCGCCGCCGGTCATGCCCACCGCCATCGCAAAGGTGCCGGTCTCGATGCGATCGGGAATGACCTCGACGGTGGCGCCATGCAGCTCCGACACGCCCTCGATGGTCAGCGTGCGGGTGCCGATGCCAGAAATCTTCGCGCCCATGGCGACAAGACATTCGGCGACATTGGTGATCTCGGGTTCCTGCGCGGCATTTTCGATGATGGTGGTGCCGCGCGCCAGCGTTGCCGCCATCATGATGGTGTGCGTCGCACCCACCGACACTTTGGGGAATTTGACGGTCGCGCCGATGAGGCCGCCCCTCGGCGCCTTGGCAACGACATAGCCCTCGTCGATCTCGATCTCGGCGCCCAGTTCCCGGAGGCCGAACAGGAACAGATCCACCGGGCGCGTGCCGATGGCGCAGCCGCCGGGCAGCGAGACGCGCGCCTCAAGGGCGCGGGCGAGCAGCGGGCCGATGACCCAGAAGCTGGCGCGCATGGTCGAGACCAGCTCGTAGGGCGCGGTGGTGTCGACGATCTCGGCGGCGTGGAACGTCATGCGCTGGCCGTCCATGCGGTCGGACCCGGGGCGGCGGCCATGCACGGCGATGTCGACGCCGTGGTTTTCGAGGATGCGCTCGAGCTGCTTGACGTCGGCCAAACGCGGCACGTTCTCGAGGATCAGCGGATTCTTGGTGAGGAGCGAGGCGATCATCAGCGGCAGGGCAGCGTTCTTGGCCCCAGAGATGGGGATTTCGCCCCTGAGTTCATTGCCACCCACGATACGGATGCGATCCATGAGAAGTCCCCGATAGAGCGGCCGGAGCCGGATAAAATCTCGCTAACCCGAGTCAGCGTGGCGGTTCAAGGCAGGCTCAGAGTGGTAACCTGATGGCGTTAAGAAGCCTTGCCATCCCGGTCGACGACGGTGGATTTCGGCGCGCTGTCTGCCCTGGCGCGCGCCTGCCCCTTGCGCCGTTTGAGATTCTCGCGGAGCTTTGTGGCCAATCTCTGCTCGCGCGCCGCTTTTTCGTCGGCCTTGGACATGTTTTCGCCCGGGTTTTTTCGCCTTGCGTCGATGCAAGGCCTATGGCATCAACCGCCTCGCCTCAAGGGGGGTTAGCTCTCCAATTCCGGGCCAAAAGCTGCAGTAGCTCAGTGGTAGAGCACTCCCTTGGTAAGGGAGAGGTCGAGAGTTCAATCCTCTCTTGCAGCACCACCACATCTCGTTGAAATCGTTGAACGTCTTACATTCGGCGGGTGCGGTGAGCTTCGGCTCGTCGGCAATGCGATGTGTCGGCTTAGGAGGCGCCGGAACAGCTGGCCGCCAGTCCTCATCGGCCCGGCTGCATTGGGCCCCGCCAGCAGCTTTGAAGACGAGCCGGATATCCCGACCGGGCTAAGCGCGCGTCTTCACGAACCGCCGCGCACATCGGCGATGACATGGTTGATCGCGTCAAGGACCACATTCGGCTGCGCGATGTGAACCCCGTGGTGGCTGGTCTCGGCGACAACGAGTTGGCCCTTGGTGCTGAGCTTCGCCATGGAGCGCTGAGCCTCCGGCCAGTTGGGGAGGTTACGCATGCTTTCCCCGGCCGCGACGACGACGAGTGGCAGTGAACCGAGGCTGGTGGTCGCCAGGACCATGTCGTCAGCCGATCGGGCCAGGCCCTCGGCGGTCGTCTCCGCGATGGCGTTTGGCTGCGTCTGGGCGAGCACCATCTCAGTTGCGAGCGTAGCCGGCACCAGCTGTTCACCGATGAGACTCGCGCCGAACAGGCGCGCGATACCGAAGCGGCGAGCCAGTGAATAGAGCGTAGCCTGTCCCTCGAGCGCCTGGGCGAAGCTCTCTATGTCGGCGGGTGACTCAACCATCTCGCTGCGCGCATCGACGAGCACCATACCCGCGACCTCCGAAGGATAGGCCTCCTCAAACATGCGGATATTCTTGCCGGCAAGCGAGTGCCCCACCAGAACGTAGGGACCGGCAATGCCGCCATTTTGGAGCAGCAGGTGCAGTTCGTCGGCGATGTGCGCGGCCGAACGCGGCGCGGGTCCCGGCTCACTCCAGCCCATGCCTGCCCGGTCGTAGCTGCACACGCGCGTGGTGTGGGCGAGTTCAGGTTGCACCAGGGCCCAGTCGAGCGACGACGCACTCAGTCCCGCGTCCAGGACGACCGTGGGCGATCCTTCGCCGCGGCAGTCCAGGTGGAGCTTGTAGCCGCCAAGGTCCACGAGGCGCCCCGCGGGCGGGTAGACGGTTGCGTCACTGGCGCTGGCGATGGCTTCGTAGGCCGCCCCGGTGGCGGCAACGAGCGCCAGCACGCCGAGCGTGCCACCCGCGAGGCGGAGGATCGTCCAGGGCCAGGCGCGTCGCCGACGCGGCGGGGTGGGTGAAACTGTGTCGAGTAGGCTGTTCGCAATGGCGGTCATTGTGGCGTCCCCTTTGTCGGTGTGACGCGCTTATCCGCTCTTCCGAGCCTGCAAGATTGAACGCAGGGGCTAATCTTGCGCTATGCGGTCACGGCGCTTTTCGCGACGTCCTCGAGGCGTGCGGCGGTCGGCGCCATTCCGAACATGCGACGGCAGGTGCGAGACAGGTGCGCCGAGTCTGCGAAGTTAGCGGCATGGGCAGCCTCGGTCCAAGACGTTCCGCCAAAACCTAGAGCAAGGGCGACATTCAGGCGCTCCCATAGGATGAAAGCCTTACAGGACACGCCCGTCTCGTTGACGAACAGGTGCCTTAGCCGTCCCGGTGACAGCCCTACGGCGTCCGCAATCGACGACAGCGATATCGGCTCGCGTAAGTGGCCGCGAATATGAGCGATAGCTTTGAGCACGCGAGAGTCGGTCGCACCGGCTTGCCGCGCGACGCCCGAAAGCTCGGCGATTGCGTCCTGTGCCAGCCGGACAAGTTCGGCGTCATTGGCGCCGTTCGCGTGGGCCCTGGCAAGCGGGGCAACGAGACGAGAGGCAAGCTGTGCGGGCAAGGCTGCGATGCCCTGGTCCCCGTAGCGATCGAGTAGTGCCCGTCCAGCGGGGCACTCCGGCTCGAATAGAATATTGGCGACGACCACTCCCGGTGCGTCGAATGCGTGAGGCAGATCCGGCGCAATCACCGCGCCCGGATAGTCGACCCATTGTGTGCTTTGAGATCGGCGAAACCGCGCCAAACCGGTGAGCGGCAGACTGATCTGAACTGCATGGTGCAGGTGAAGGCTGTTTCCGCCGGTGATGAGCGCGAGCCAAAGGCTTCCACCCTCCCAGAACACCACCCTGCCGATGCCCGCCAGCTGCATGCCAACAGGCTAGGCTGATCTCTCGAAACTGCAAGCTGAAGGAGCTAGCGTCGCGCGCCGATGTCGCCGAAGCCGAACCGAGTGCGTGGCGGCGGGGATCACGTTAGCGATGACGAATATGGAACAGTCACGCCCACCTGGTAGAGAACGGCGGTCGATTCGGACCACAGGTAACGTTGCACCTCGATTTCGTCGGCGATCGGGTTGTATGGATGCGCCTTGCGCTTGACGAAGTATGTTCCGGTGACGTCTGCGACTGACGAATCCGACGCGAGGAAGATAGAGGTGAGCGCACCCTTCTCGGGCGACAGGAAGAGTTTCTGCAGGAGCCCGAGGATCGCTTTCATCGTGCCACTCTCCCAGCCGCCCATCAGGCCGGTATCAACCACACCCGGATGGAGGCTGTTCACTGTGATGCCGTCGGCCCTCCACATCGCACTCAGCCCTCGAGCGAAGATCAGGTTGCGCAGTTTGGTCTGCGCGTAGATGCTGGCCCAATCGTATTTCGGGCGGACAAGCGAGAGATACTCGCGCACAAAGGCGACGCTCTGCACGTTGGAGCTGACGACCACCACCCTCGGATGCCGCGCCTTCATCAGGCTCGAATGCAAGGATTGGGTCAGCAGGAACGGCGCCAGGTGGTTGACGGCGTAGGTGGCTTCGATCCCCTCGCTCGATGCGCGGAAGGTGCCGAACATTGTGCCGGCATTGCTGATGAGCACATCGACGCGGTCGAAGCGGGCGCGGATATCGTCGGCTGCACGCCGGACGTCTTTCATCTCGGTGAGGTCGGCGAGGACGATTTCGGCTTTCGTCGTGCCGGCGATGGCCGCGATCTCTGCCACGACGGCGGCCGCCTTCACCGGATTGCGCGCCACGATGACTATCTTGGCTCCGAGCTTTGCGAGGCCGATCGCCGTCGCCCGTCCGATGCCGCTCGTCGCCCCGGTGATGACGCAGATCTTGCCGTTCATGTTCTGGCTCCTGGTGGGAAGGTGCTGCCGCGAGCCGGGCCCGCGGCAGTGAGGCCGTTAGTTGGCGGCCTTGCCGTAGGCCTGTGCACTGAAACCCTTGAAGAACAGCCAGAACGGCAGCGCGACTTCGAACAGGGCGCCGGGGATCAGGAGCATGGTGCCGATGCGGACGCCGAACAATTCGGCGACGACACCGGTGAGGAGCGAGACGTAGCCAATCAGCGCCCAGCCGGCGAAAGCTCGCGGGATCAGCCCAACACGGAAGCCATAGAACCACAGCGACAGGCTGCCGAAGGCGAGCGCGAACTGGGCAAGCTGATAGGCGGTCTCGTTCGACTGCACCATGAGCGAGCCCATCGCGATGGCCCAATCGGCGCTGCCACCGGCAGCGTGCTGGCCAAGCGGGACGATCAGCAGGAGGCTGACGACGCCGACGAAGAACATGGACACCGAGACGATCTGCGCGGCGAGATAGGTCAGGGCCGTCGACCGCCCAAGTTCGCCCAGGATCGGGAAGAACACGACCGCCCGCCACACGTCGGTAATGATCGGCAGCAGCATGAGGATCGCGCCGATTGCCAACGTCATCTGGTGTGAGGCAATCGTCGACATGAAGTCGGGTGCGCCCGTCACGGAGGAGACGAGGCCAAAGCCAGTGCCGTAGAAGACGAAGCCCAGGAGGAACAGGGCCCCGATCAGGCGGGAGTGAAACATGCGCCGATCGGGCCTTGATGCGGTCGCCGACTTGAGGCTGGCGGGGGTGGGTCCGCCGAAATCGGCGGCAAGCGTAGAGGACGTCATTTCATTCTCCTGGAGCCAAAGCTCAGCTGTGTCCCGAAGCGACCATTCGCGCGGGAAGGTGTGGTTTCGATTAGGATGCTGGGGACCGACGCCGGAAGGCGCCGGCCTGTGCGGGTGGCCTAGAGTTCCATCATCGACTTGGGTGCTTCGCCG
>JBKJTB010000262.1:0-3038 GCA_046594305.1 Devosia sp.
CCCCGACGCCGAGGTGACGATCCGCGATCTGGCCGGCGACGGCGACCATTATGCCGCGACCGTGATCTCGGAGACGTTCCGTGGCAAATCCCGGGTCCAGCAGCACCAGATCGTCTATCAGTCGCTGAAGGGCCAGATGGGTGGGGTGCTGCACGCGCTGGCGCTGCAGACCGGGGTACCCGGCGGACCCGGGGTACCGGAGGGGTAGTCCGGGCCAGGCGCGGGGAACAGGGCGATGGCGGCAGAAGAGCCTCGCGGCGCGCTGTACCGGGTGCACGCCCCGCATCAGCACAGCCGCGTCACCTATGCCGAGCTGTTTTTCGACCTGGTGTTCGTTTTCGCGGTCACGCAGATCTCACACACGTTGCTCGCGCACTTCACCCTGCTTGGCGTGTTGCAGACCACCCTGCTGTTCCTGGCGGTATGGTGGGTCTGGGTCTACACCTCCTGGGTCACCAACTGGCTCAATCCGGAGATGACGCCGGTCCGGATCCTGCTGTTCGCGCTGATGCTCGGCGGGCTCGTGCTCTCCACCTCGATTCCGCAGGCGTTTGAATCGCGGGGATTATGGTCTGCCATCGCCTACGCGGCGATGCAGATCGGCAAGACCATCTTCCTGTGGGTGTCGACGCCGACTTCGCGATCGCTGGCACGCATGAACGCGATTCGCATCACGGCATGGCTGTCCGTGTCGGCGGTGTTCTGGATCGCCGGCGGTCTTGCGGAAGGACCTTCGCGGCTGCTGCTGTGGGCGGTGGCGCTCGGTATCGAATACTCCTCGGCGGCGGCGCGGTTCTGGATCCCGAAATACGGCGCCTCGCAGGTCGCCGACTGGGTGGTCGAGGGCGGTCACATGGCCGAGCGATTCGCGCTGTTCGTCATCATCGCGCTTGGCGAATCCATCGTCGTGACCGGCGCGACATTTGCCGAACTGACCTGGACCATCGAGACGGTCAGCGCCTTCCTGTCGAGCTTTGTCGGCGCGCTGGCGATGTGGTGGATCTATTTCCACAAGGGCGCGGAAGCCGGCTCCGAACAGATTTCGAGATCCAGCGAGCCGGGGCGGTTGGCGCGGATCGCCTATACCTATCTGCATATGCCGATCGTGGCCGGCATCATTGTTGCGGCGGTCGCCGACGAACTCGTGCTCAAGCATCCCGGCGGCCATTCCGACCTCAAGACGGTGCTGAGCGCGATCGGCGGACCGCTGTTGTTTCTGCTCGGAACCATCCTGTTCAAGCACACCATTCGCGGATTTCTGCAACTGTCGCACGGCGCCGGCATCATCGCGCTCGGCATCCTGGGCTGGTTCGCGGGCGGCATGTCGCCGCTGCTGCTCTCGGTCCTCACCACCGCCATCATGGTCATCGTCGCGGTGTGGGAATCGATCTCGCTGAAATCGGGCGCCGCCGGGTCCCGGCCGGAGCCCCATTCCGGTGCCACCGGCGCGTGACAGCCGGACTTGCCGGGCACGCGGTGGACCGAAAGCGCGGGGGCCGGCAGCCCTCGAACGCGGCTGGTATTGGCCCTTGATGCGGCCTAATGCTACTAAGTGTCGTGCGTCGGGGGGGCCGGGGGGCGCGCAATGGATCAGCATCCACGCCCAAATCTGAACATGGGAAGTTGTCGGTTTATGGCGTTGTCGCTCGCTGCCATCACGTATTTGCATCGTCCGGTTGCGGTGCTGTTCGCCATGACGCTGACGGCATCGTTTGCGGCGGCCGAAGGCACCATGAAGGGGCCCGATTTCGTCCGTGTCGTCGCCGATCAGATGCACCAACTCGAGGTGGTCAAGGTCGTGCCCTATGCGTTCCTGGACCAGCGATCGGCGATCGGCCAGATCGCGTTCAATGAAGATGCCAGCACCATCGTGATGACGCCGTTTTCTGGCCGGGTCACCCGTCTGATTGCCAAGGTCGGCGATCGGGTCGGGCGCGGCGATCCGCTGCTGGAACTCGACAGCCCGGAGCAAGTGCCGCCGCAGAACGATTTCATCGCAGCACAGGTCGCCAGAAACAAGGCGCGATCCCAGCTCAACCTGGCTCAGATCGTCGAGAAACGCGCCCGCGACCTCTACGAGGGCAAGGCTACCCCGTTCAAGGAACTGCAGCAGGCCGAGGCGCAACTTGCCGCGGCCGAGAACGACATGCGATCGACCGATACCGCGCTCGAAGCCATTCGCATCCGCCTGCGCATCCTCGGTCGCACCGATGCGGAAGTCCTGGAACTCGAACAGAACGGCACGATCAGCCGAGTCACCCGGATCAGCGCGCCGATCGACGGCACCGTGATCTCGCGCAAGGTTGGCCCGGGACAACACGTCAAGGCCGATTCCGGCGAGGCGCTGTATGTGATCGCCGATCTGTCGACGATGTGGCTGAAGGCCCAGATCTTCGAGCAGGATATCTCGTTCGTCCGGGTCGGCCAGGAGATCGAGGCGAAAATCGCGGGCGCGCCGAATCGCGTCTTCAAGGCACGTATCGCCAACATCAGCTCGGCTTCGGACCAGACCACGCGCCGGGTCATGGTGCGCTCGGAGATCGACAATCCCGGCGGCGTGCTCAAATCCGAAATGTTCGCGAGTTTCAAGATCGGGGTCGCGGAGCCTTCGACCACACCGGCGGTGCCGACCGACGCGGTGCTCCGCGAAGGCGACGTTGCGACCGTATGGGTCGAGCCCGAGCCGATGCTGTTCAAGCGCCGCGTGGTCGAGATTGGAATGCAGCAGAACGGCCTGACGCAGATTCGAAGCGGCCTTGCTGTCGGCGAACTGGTGGTCGGGCGCGGTGCGATTTTCGTCGACAACGAGTGGCGTCAATGAGCAGGTTGGCCGGGGCTGCTCATGCTGCGTAGTCTGATCGCGTTTTGCCTCTCGCGGCGGCTGCTGGTGATGGTCGCTTTCTCGGCCTTTCTCGGCCTCGGCTACGTGGCCTTCCTGGCGCTGAACATCGAGGCCTATCCCGACCCGGCGCCGCCGATCATCGAGATCATCGCCCAGCAAGCGGGCCAGTCGCCGGAGGAAGTCGAGCGCTACATCA
>JBKJTB010000422.1:0-4823 GCA_046594305.1 Devosia sp.
GCGGGCCGTAGTCGTAATTGTCGCTGAGCTGCCAGGGGTCGCCGGCGTGTCCAACGGTGCCGTGGTAGGCGACGCAGGCGCGGGCGCCGATCTCGTCGGCAAGTGCGAGCTGGTGGACGGCGAAGTCGAGATTGGCCTGCCGCTTTTCGTCATCGTGGGCAATGAGGTTCTTCCACGCCCCGCCCTCGGCGATGATCACATCGGCAGCGGCCATCGTTTTGACGATGGCCGCGATCTCCTCACGGTTCTCGAGCTTGATGTTGGGCATATAGGCGGCGCGATAGCCGAACTCGACATGCGCACGAGCGTAAGCTTCGGGATCGCCGTCATAGGCGAGAGGGCCACCCAATCGAACTGTCATTTGTCTCCTCCATTTGGGTGAGGAGGGAATGCGTGCGTTGAACTGTCAAGCCCAGCGGCACGAAGCGCGCAACTATCCCGTGAACGTATTGGCCGCGATCGACTCCGGCTTCATCTCGATCGAGAAGCCCGGCTGTGTTGGCGGCATGTAGGCGGCGTTGCGGATGATGCAGGGGTCGACGAAATGTTCGTGCAGATGGTCCACATACTCGATGACGCGGCCATCCTTGCTGCCGCTCACGGCGATGTAGTCGATCATCGACAGGTGCTGGACGTATTCGCAGAGGCCGACGCCGCCGGCATGCGGCCAGACGGGGAGCCCGTATTTGGCGGCCATCAGCAGCACCGACAGCACTTCGTTGATGCCGCCGATGCGGCAGGCGTCGATCTGGACGATGTCGATGGCGCCGCGCGTGATGAACTGCTTGAACAGGATGCGGTTCTGGCACATCTCGCCGGTCGCGACTTTTACGGGGGCGACGGCCTCGCGGATCTTGCGGTGGCCCTCGATGTCGTCGGGGCTCGTGGGCTCTTCGATGAAATAGGGGTTGAAGCGCTTGAGCTGGTTGACCCAGTCGATCGCCTGGTCGACTTCCCACACCTGATTGGCGTCGATCATCAGCTTGCGATCCGGCCCCATGATGCGGCGGACGATTTCGAGGCGGCGGATGTCGTCGTCGAGGTCGCGGCCGACCTTCATCTTGATATGGCTGAAGCCTTGCGCGACGGCCTCGGTGGCGAGGCGCGTCAGCTTCTCGTTGGAGTAGCCGAGCCAGCCGGCGGAGGTGGTGTAGCAGGCATAGCCTTCGGCTTTGAGCGTCGCGATGCGCTCGGCCTTGCCGGGCTCCGCCTTGCGGAAGATGGCGAGGGCTTCCTCGGGCGTGATGGCGTCGGTCAAATAGCGGAAATCGATGATCGAGACGAGCTGTTCGGGACTCATCTCGCCGACGAGCTGCCACACGGGCTTGCCGGACTCTTTCGCCAGCAAATCCCACGCGGCGTTGACGACGGCGCCGGTGGCGAGATGCATCGCGCCCTTGTCGGGGCCGATCCAGCGGAGCTGGCTATCACCGGTGACGTGGCGCCAGAAGCGGCCGGGGTTGTCGCGGATCCAGTCGAGCTCGAGCCCCACCACCCTGCCCTCGAGCGCGCGGATGGCGGCAACCACGACCTCGTTGCCGCGGCCGATGGTGAAGGTGAGCCCATGCCCCTGATGCGCGCCGTCGGTTTCGAGCACCACATAGGCGGCCGAATAGTCCGGATCGGGGTTCATCGCATCCGAGCCGTCGAGCGAGGCCGACGTGGGGAACCTCAGGTCGTGCGTGGTGAGGCCGGTAATGCGCATCAGACGATGATGGTGTGAGTGCCGTCGACGGTCATGCGCTCGATGGCGTCGAAATCCCAGGCGATGCCGAGGCCGGGCTTGCTCGAGGGGATCGCCTTGCCGTCGCGGATGGTCATGCCTTCGGTGGTGATGGTGTCGAGCTGCGGGATGTATTCCACCCAGCGCGCATTGGGCACGGCGCAGCAGAGCGCAACGTGGAGCTCCATGAGGAAATGCGGGCAGACGGCGATGTTGAACGCCTCCGCCATGTGCGCCACCTTGAGCCACGGCGTGATGCCGCCGATGCGGCCGACATCGACCTGGACGACCGAGCAGGCGTGGCGTTCGAGATATTCGCGGAAGTGGAGATGCGAGTAGAGCGACTCGCCGATCGCGATGGGGATGCTGGTGTGGGCGTTGAGCCGGACGTGGCCTTCGATATCGTCGGCGGTCAGCGGCTCCTCGAGCCAGCCGATGTCGAGCGGCTCGTAGGCGCGGGCCCGGCGGATGGCTTCGTCGACGTTGAACTTCTGGTTGGCGTCGGTGAAGATCTCAAAGCCCTGCCCCACCGCGTCACGGACGGCGGAGATGCGGGCGACATCCTCGTGGATGGGGCGGCCGATCTTGATCTTGCAGCCGCCAAAGCCGGCGGCCCTGGCCTTTATCGCATCATCGACCAGTGCGGCAGTCTCGAGATGCAGCCAGCCGCCTTCGGTGGTGTAGAGTGGAATCTCGCTCTGGGCGCCGCCGGCGAGCAGATGCAGCGGCAGGCCGAGTTTTCGCGCTTTGAGGTCCCACAGCGCCGTGTCGACTGCGGCGAGCGCGATCGAGGTGATGGCGCCGACGCTCGTTGCGTGCGTCATGAACAGCAGGTCGCGCCAGATGCGCTCGATCTCGTGCGCCTCGCGGCCGAGCAGCGCCGGGGCGAGCGTGCGCTTCAGGAGTTCCATCACGGAGTGGCCGCCGGTGCCGATGGTGTAGCTGTAGCCGGTGCCCACCACGCCATCGGCATCGGTGATGCGGACGATCGGCGTTTCCTGGCTGACGAAGGACTGGATAGCGTCGACGCGCTTCACCTTCGGCTGCAGGTCGACCATGAGAAGTTCGACGCGGGTGATTTTAGCCATATCAGGGCCTCAAGCTCTTCCCGCTCGCCTTGTCGAAGACGTGCAAGCGTGTGAGATCGAGGGTAAAATCGAGCATCGCGCCGGGCTTGACCGGGCGCGGATCGAGCATCTTGCCCTGCACTTCGCGGCCGCCGAGTTCGGTGAAGAGGATCGTCTCGGTGCCCAGCGGTTCGGCGATCTGCACCACGCGGTTGACGCTGATCGAGCGGTCGGCGCCGTGCAGCGAGTGGCCCTTGGGGGCGAACGATTCCGGGCGGAAGCCGAGGACGATCTGCTGGCCTTCGCTGATCTTGGCATCGGGCGGCAGCGGCACCTCGACGCCGTCGACCAGCCGTGCCTTGCCGCTGGCGACCGTCGCATCGAGCTGGTTCATCGGCGGCGAGCCGATGAAGCCGGCGACGAAGGTGTTGGCGGGTTTCTCAAACACCTGCGTGGGGGTGCCAACCTGCTCGACATAGCCATCGCGCATGATGACGATGCGGTCGGCGAGCGTCATGGCTTCGACCTGATCGTGCGTCACATAGATGACGGTGGTCTTGACGCGTTGATGCAGCCGCTTGATCTCGACCCGCATCTGGCCGCGCAGCTTTGCATCGAGGTTGGACAGCGGCTCATCGAACAGGAACACGTCGGGATTGCGGACAATGGCGCGGCCCATGGCGACACGCTGGCGCTGGCCGCCGCTCAGGTGCGCCGGGAGGCGATCCATGTAGGGGCCGAGACCGAGAATCTCGGCGGCCTCATCGACGCGCTTCTTGATCTCGGTTTCCGATTGCTTGGCGATCTTGAGGCCGAAGCCAAGGTTGTCGCGGACCGTCATGTGCGGGTAGAGCGCGTAGGACTGGAACACCATCGAGATGTTGCGCGCGCGGGGCGGCAGATCGTTGACCACGCGGTCGCCGATCCGGATGATGCCGTCCGAGATTTCCTCGAGCCCCGCAACCATGCGCAGCGTCGTCGACTTGACGCAGCCGGACGGGCCGACGAGCACGACGAATTCATTGTGCGCGACCTCGAGGTCGATGCCGTGCACCACCTCTTCGCGCCCATAGCGCTTGACCACTTTTTCGAGGCGAACTTCGGCCATTGACCTAACCCTTGACCCCGCCGAACGTCAGTCCGGCGATGAGATGTTTCTGCACGATGAAGGTGAGCACGAGCGCCGGGATGATGATGAGCACCGCCATGGCGCTCATACCGGTCCAGTCGACGGTGAACTGCGCGGTGAAGTCCATGAGGCCGACCGGCATGGTTTTCGACGCCGTGGTGCGGGTGAGCTGCGATGCCAGCGCGTACTCGTTCCACGAGGTGAGGAAGGCAAAGATCGCGGCCGAGGCGAGGCCCGAACGAGCGAGCGGGAACTCGACCTTCCAGAACGCCTGCCAGCGCGTGCAGCCATCGATCTGGGCGGCTTCGTTGAGGTCGACCGGGATCTGCCGGAAGAAGCCGTCGGTGAGCCAGATCGTGAACGGGATGTTGATCGCCAGATAGACGATGATGAGGCCGAGCTGCGTATCGATCAGCCCGATCCGCGCCCAGACGATGAACAGCGGCAGGCTGAGGGCCACGCCGGGCACTGTACGGCTCAGCATGAAGCCGAGGAACAGCGTCGCCTTGCCGCGGAAGCGGTAGCGCGCGAAGGCGTAGCCGCCGGCCATGCCGATGACGATGGCGATAACCGTCGAGGTGATCGAGATCACCAGCGAGTTGATAAAATACTGCGCAACCGGCAGGCCCTGCTGGGCGGTCGAGAAGCCGAACAGCCGCGCGAAATTGTCGAGCGTCGGCTGCTGCGGGATCCACACCGCCGGACGCGCCAGGATTTCGATGTTGGGCCGGAACGCCGTGAGCACGACCCACAGGCCTGGCACCAGCAGGACCACCATGGAGACGAAGACGCCGAAACGGATCAGCCAGCGCTGCCAGGGCTTTTCGATGGTGAGCCGGCTCATTGCGCGCCTCCCATGAAGGCGCGGGCGGCCGTCAGCTTGCGGTAGAAGTAGAAGGTGAAG
>JBKJTB010000093.1:0-9580 GCA_046594305.1 Devosia sp.
GGCATGCCGGTCCGCGGCAATCCGCCGGTCGAGATTGGCTGGCTGCTGGGCAAGCAGTTCTGGGGCCAGGGCTATGCGCCCGAAGCCGCGCGAGCCTGGATCGACCACGCGTTCAACGAACTCGACCTGGCTGAAGTGGTCGCCTGGACCACGGTGACCAATCTTCCCAGCCAGCGCGTCATGCAAAAGCTCGGCATGAGCACCAGCCTCGAGGACAATTTCATCCACCCCAAGTCGCCACCGGGCCACCCGTTGGCGCCGCACGTGCTGTACCGGATCAGCCGACCTTAGAACTCACGGGGCGACAACGCGTGCCCTCCCCAACCACCGTCATGGCCGGGCGAAGACCCGGCCACCCAGATGCGTCATCCGGGTAGCGGAGAATTCCGTTGGGTCCCCGGGTCAAGCCCGGGGATGACGACTGAGAGGGCAGCGATTGAGAAGAGTCCGTAACGCGCGCATGTCCCGCGCTACTGCACCAGCTTGATCGCCACGAACCGGCTGGTCCCCGCCGGATCGGTCACCTTGAACAGCACCGCCGGACGACCGGCTTCCTTGGCCGCATCCACCTTCTCGGTCAGTTCGGCGACGGTCGTCACCCGCTGCTGATTGACCTCCGAGATCACGAGACCGCTGAGCAGCCCTTGCCGCGCCGCATCCGAGCCTTCGATCACATCGAGGATCACCAGGCCTTCGGCCGCCTCGCCGATGGCGAACGCATCGCGCGCCTGCTTGTCGATCGGCCCCACGTCGAGCCCCAGCAATTCCTTCAGCCCCGGCGTCACGCCGGCCGGCGCGTCGCCCTGCGGATCGGGCAGTTTCACATCCGGCTGCTGCGCCGCCGCGATGATCTGCTCGCCCTCCTCGAGCCGCCCGAGCGTGATGTCGAGCGTCACTTCCTTGCCCTCGCGCAGCACCAGAACCTTGACCGTCTGGCCCACTGCCGTTTCGGCCACGAAGCGCGGCAGATCGCGCATCTTGACGATCTGCTTGCCGTTGAAATCGAGGATGATATCGCCTTCGAGCACAACCCCCTCGGCCGGACCGGTCTTGGTAATGTCGACGACCATCGCGCCGAAATTGTTCGGCCGCCCCAGGCTCGCCGCCATCTCGGCGGTCACGTCCTGGATGCCGACGCCCAGCCAGCCGCGCCGCGTCTCGCCGAACTCGGCAAGCTGCTCGACCACCGGCCGCGCCAGATTGACCGGCACCGCAAAGCCGATGCCGAGCGACGAGCCGCCGCGCGCGATGATCGCCGTGTTGATGCCGACCACCTTGCCGTCCATGTCGAACAGCGGCCCGCCCGAATTCCCCTGGTTGATGGCGGCGTCGGTCTGGATGAAATCGTCGTAGGGACCCGACTGGATGTCGCGGTTGCGCGCCGAAACGATACCCAGCGACACCGAGCCGCCGAGGCCGAACGGATTGCCGATCGCCATCACCCAGTCGCCGACCTGCGCCTGGTCGCTGTCGCCGAACGCGACGAACGGCAGGTCGTGATCGGATTCGACCTTCAGCACGGCGAGGTCGGCCTTGGTGTCCGCCCCCACGAGCTTCGCCTCGAGCCGTGTCCCGTCATTCAGAAACACCAGGATCTGATCGGCGCCTTCGACCACGTGGTTGTTGGTGACCACCAGCCCGTCGGCGGAAATGATAAAGCCCGACCCGAGGCTGCGCGCTTCCTGCATCGCCTCCGGCCCCTGCCCCTGGTTGGGGTTGAGGTCGTCGAACATCTCATTGAGCGGCGAGCCTTCCGGTGCCTCCGGGAACGGCATGCCGCCGCCGCCGATCATCCGGCTGGTACCGATATTGACCACCGCCGGCGACAGTTTCGCCACCAGCGGCGCCACCGATTCCGGCCCCTTGGCCCACGCGGCCGGCACACTCATGGCAAGCATCGCGCCCACGATCAGCGTCGCAGCAAAGCCCGTCTTCATCGCTAAATCCTCGCCCCTCATTGGCTTCAACACTTTAGCAACTCCGCGCGGCGCGCAAGCAGTGCACCCGCACGAAAAGTTGAGGCCGGCGACTTGATCGTCGCCGGCCCCTGTATGGCCTGGATTTTTGGCGGCAGCGAGGCCGCTATTGGGCCACAACCGGCTCCGACGAGGCTGCCGCCGACGGTGTCGCGGTCGTCTCGGCAGGCGCCGGGGTCGCCGCAGGCGTCTCGGTGACAGCGGGCGGCGTCGTCTCGACCACCAGTGGTGAGTTCGACAGATCGGTCTCAACCACCACATCCGGCGTAATCGGCACGCTCAGCGAGCTCGACGGCAACGGCGCGATCCCGCCCGGCATGGCCGGGGCCGGCGCGACGCCACCCTTGGCGTCCTGGCTGAAGTAGTTGAAGAACTCGCTGTCGGGGCTGAGCAGCATTGTCGTGCCCGAGGAACCAAGCGCCGTGCGGTAGGCCTGCATCGAGCGATAGAACTCGAAGAACTCAGGATCCTGCCCGAAGGCCGACGCGAAGATACCGTTCCGCGTCGCGTCGCCCTCGCCTCGGAGGATTTCACCATCACGACGGGCTGCCGCGACGATCTCTACAGCCTGACGGTCGGCGATGGCGCGAATCGACTGCGCCGCCTCCTGACCGCGAGCCCGAAGGAACGCCGCTTCTGCGAGACGCTCGGCCTTCATCAGCTCGAAGGTCTGCTGCGACACGTCCTGCGTCAGGTCGGTCCTGAGGATGCGCACGTCGATGATCTGGATACCCAGTTCACTGACGCTCGGCACGATCAGATCGCGTGCCTCACGCATCATTTCGCCACGCGCCGCCGACAACGCCGCGTCGAAGTCGCGGAGGCCGTAGACTTGGCGGAGCGCCGCGGTGAACAGCGAGCCGATGCGCGCTTCCGCCACGTTGAGATCGCCCAGCGCCGACTGCCGGAACAGCCGAGGATTGCTGATGCGGTAGGTGAGGAACGCGTCGACTTCGTAGAGCTTACCGCCCCGCACCTGGACCGTCATGTTCGCGAGGTCGTAGCGCAGAATGCGGTCTTCAATGATCTGCACCGTGTCGATCACGGTGGTGGGCAGCTTGAAGTAGATGCCGGGTTCGGTCTTCACGTCCGTGATCTGGCCGAAGCGCAGCGTGATCGCCTGCTCGCGCTCGTTGACCACAAAGATCGAGGACACCAGCACGTAGATGGCGGCAATAACGACGACGCCGAGGATGATGAGTCTGTTCATGGCTCAGTTCCCCGCCGCCGGTGTGGGTGTCGTCGTTGTACCCGGCTGCAACGCTGAGAGCGGCAGGTAAGGCACGACGCCGGAACCGCTTGTACCGGGCTCGACGATGACCTTGGTCGAACTGCCGAGCACCTGTTCCATGGTTTCGAGGAACAGCCGCTTGCGCGTCACTTCGGGGGCGCGGGCATATTCGTTGTAGATCGACACAAAGCGTGCCGCCTCGCCCTCTGCTTCCTGCACCACACGGTTCTTGTAGGCTGCCGCGTCTTCGCGCAACTGAGCGGCCTGACCGCGCGCGTTACCGAGCAGCGTATTGGCATCGCGCCGTGCTTCTTCCTGGAAGCGCGTTTCGTCCTGTTCGGCACGCTGCACTTCTTCAAACGCATCGGCCACATCCGCCGGCGGCGCCGCCAGTTCGATGTTCACGTCGTTGATGCTCACACCCATATTGTAGCTGTCGAGGATCTGCAGCGTGATCGTCTGCACCTCGTTGGCAATGCCCGCCTGGTCGTTGCGGAACACGTCCTGCGCCGGCCGGCGGCCAACGACTTCGCGCATCGCGCTTTCAGCGGCGCTGCGCACCATGTCTTCGGGATCGCGCACGTTGAACAGGAAGAACACCGGATTGGCCACCGCCCACTGCACCGAGAAGCGCACATCGACGATGTTCTGGTCGGCCGAGAGCATCAGCCCCTCGGTGCCGCCACTGCGGGCGCCCGAGGTCGAACCGATGCTGGTCTGCCTGAGCGCGATGGACGCGCGTTCCACGTCCTCGATCGGCCACCAATGGAAATGCAGGCCCGGTTGGCTCAGCTCCGGCTTGGGCTTGCCGAACTGCAGTTCGACGCCCACTTCGCCTTCATTGATCGTGTAGATGGAATTGAACAGCCAGAAGGCAACCAGAACAACGGCCCCCCCCACCAGCGCCCAACGGCCGCCTGGAAAGCCGCCCGCGCCCTGAAACCGGTCGCGTCCGCTCTTGAGAATGTCCTCGAGACTTGGAGTACCGCCCTTTTTGGGACCGCCACCGCCGCCCCCCGGTGCCTGACCCCACGGTCCGCCGCTATTATTGTTGCGGCCGCCGCCCCCCGTATTATTATCCCAGGGCATATGTTGCCTTTCAGCTGATTAAACGTTCGGTTGTATATAGGTGGACCAATCCGCCCGATCAACGGCGCGCCAAGGGGTTCCGTCGATAAACTCGTACGCGGAATGACGCAGTGTCGCCGGGATGCGGCGCCACATCGATCTCGCCGCCCGGCTTCCATTGGTCGAAATCGATCGGCGGGAAGTGGATGTCCCCCGGCGGCTGCAGCGAAACCTGCGTCAAATACATCCGGTCCGCAATCGGCAGCGCCTGCCGGTAGATTTCCGCCCCGCCCCCGATCATCACCTCATTGGCGCGGTCGGCCTTGGCAATCGCCTGCGCATGCTCGAGCGCCGCTTCGAGGCTCGAGATCACAATCACGCCATCGGGCTGATACCCCTCCTGCCGGGTGACGACGATGTTGGTGCGTCCCGGCAGCGGCTTGCCGATGCTCTCGAACGTTTTCCGGCCCATGATGAGCGGCTTGCCCCATGTCATGCGCTTGAAATGGGCGAAATCGCCAGGCAAGCGCCACGGGATCGCGTTGCCGTTGCCGATCACCCCGTTTTCCGCGATCGCGGCGATGATTGCGACGGCGACACTCATGCTGCCGATCCGAGCTTTTCGAGCGCCGCGCCGGTCACGCGGCAGCGGCGCCAGTCGTCAAGAAACACCGCGCCCTGGCTGACATAGAAGTCGATCGATGGCTGGTTCCAGTCGAGCACGTTCCACTCGTAACGCCCCAGCCCCTCGCGGATGCACCGCTGCGCCAGATCGGCCAGCAGAGCCTTGCCCACGCCATGGCCGCGCATGTCCGGGTTGACGAACAGATCCTCGAGCCAGATGCCGAGGCGGCCCTGGAAGGTCGAGAACGTGTAGTACCAGAGCGCAAAGCCCGCAGGCCGGCCGTCCACCTCCGCCAATTGGCAGAAGACTTTCGGCGATGGCCCGAACAGCTCGCGCTCGATATCTGCCGGCGTGGCGACAGCCTCATGCGCCAGCCGCTCGTACTCCGCGAGCGCCCGGATGAAATCGAGGATGATCGGCACGTCGCCACGCGCCGCATCGCGGATGATGAGCCCCATTAGCCCCCAGCGCCCTCCGGCTCAGTACGATCGAGGATCAGAATATCGAGTTCGTGGTCCCACGGCGGGTACCAGTCCTTGGCAGTCATCTGGAAAGTCGTCGGACCGATCTTCTTCACCTCCCCGTCCCAGCAGAATGAAACGAGATTCTTCGGATCGCCCTTGTCGACCGTCAGCGTGAAAGTCTCGATCGGCCCGGCCCAGTTGTTGCCGGTCGACCAGATGTAGGAGATCCAGCTCTCATAGAACGGCGCGCTGTAGTAGTCCTCCGGCACGGTCAGCGTCTTCTTGATCGTCTTGATGAGATCGGCGTCGGTACAGAACTTCTTTTTGTACTCCGCACCGCGATCGCCGTACTCGTCCGGCGGCGACAGGAAGGTCACCGCGACCGTACCGCCGACACTGGGAGTGTACGTGTGCACAACCTCGGCCGTCTCGCCCGGTTCGAAATGCGCCTCCCAGCTATAGGTCGAGCGCAGCGTCCACACCGGCTCGTAGTAGGTCGTCCAGGTGTCGTCGGCGCCGCCGTACTCCATCGGGATCACGAGCCCGAGGCGCAGCAACTGCGCGATCGACGCCTCGTCGAGCGCCTGGATGGCATCGCCTGTCCGATCGCCGAACGGCGTCAGCGGCACGCCCAAATCCTGCAGCACCGCCGTCTGGTCGAGATTGAACGCAAAAGCCTGCTGGTGCAGCGTCGCATCGACCGGCTCGCCGTTGAAAGTCGTCTCGAAGCCAAACAGATTATCGGACTCGCGGTCCGGCACCGCGACATTGAAGTCGCCGCTGCCGGCGATGTCGGGCATCGGGAACGCCACCAGCACATCGAGCGGCTTGTCCGTCACGTTCTCGAATTCGTAGGTCACCTTGATCTGCTCGGGCGAGACGAACAGATCCTCCGACTTCATCTTGAGCTGGTCGGTGGTGATGAACACCAGCCCGCCCGTCCCCAGCTCCGCCGTCGTGTCATTGGCGACAGCGGGGAGCGCAGTGGCGAGCAGCAGCGACAGGGCGAAAAGCGGTTTCATACGGCGATGTCTGCCTTGATAGCGGGGTGCGGGTCGTAGCCGGTCAGCATGAAATCCTCGTACTCGAAATCGAAGATCGAATGCCGGTCCGGATTGAGTGTCATCCGGGGCATAGGTTTCGGCTGACGTCTCAATTGCTCATGCGCCTGCTGAACGTGATTTGAATAAAGATGCACATCGCCGAACGAATGCACGAACTCCCCCGGCTGCAACCCGGTGACCTGCGCCACCATCATCGTCAGCAGCGCGTAGGACGCGATGTTGAACGGCACGCCGAGAAACACGTCGCCGCTACGCTGGTAGAGCTGGCAGCTGAGCTTGCCGTTGGCGGCATAAAACTGGAACAGGCAGTGGCACGGCGGCAGCGCCATCTCGTCCACCTCCGCCGGATTCCACGCCGTCACGATATGCCGCCGCGACTCCGGCCTGGTGCGGATCGACTCGATCACCCCGGCGATCTGGTCGATCGTCCCGCCCTTCCCGTCGGGCCAACTCCGCCATTGCGAACCATAGACCGGCCCGAGGTTGCCATCGGCATCGGCCCACTCGTCCCAGATCTTGACGCCGCGCTCCTGCAGCCAGCGCACATTGGTCTCGCCGCGCAGGAACCACAGCAGCTCATAGATGATCGACTTGAGATGCACCTTCTTGGTGGTCAGCAGCGGAAACCCGGCGCTCAGATCGAACCGCATCTGATGCCCGAAGATCGACCGCGTTCCCGTCCCCGTGCGGTCGCCCCGATCGACCCCATCCTCGATGATCAGCCGCAGCAGGTCGAGATACTGCTCCTCCGGATGCCGCGTCCGCTCCGCTTCGCGCCTCAAGGCCGATACTGACATTTCCGGACACTCCGTTCGGCAACCCTAATAGCAGGCAACTGAGCCCGCTTGCCGCGCATTCAACGATTCTCACAAGGAGTATGCGATGCCCGTCGATTACCTGAAACCCAAGGGAATGCATCACAATCCCGCGTTCACCCAAGCCCTCGTCATTTCCGCCGGCTCCCGCCTCGTCCTGATCGGCGGCCAGAACTCGGTCGACAAGGACGGCAAGCTCGTCGATGGCGACCTCGGCGCCCAGACCACCAAAGCTCTCGAAAACCTCAGACTTTGCCTCGATGCTGCCGGCGCCGGCATCGAAGATCTGGTCAAAGTTTCAATCTACATCGTCGGCGACATCGACATCATGCCGGGATTTGAAGCCTGGATGAAGTTCGCCGGCCAGCCGACGAATCCTCCCCTCGTCACCGGCCTCAAGGTCCTCGCCCTCAACCGCCCCGGCCTGCTGGTCGAGATCGAAGCGACAGCGGTGCTGCCATCCTGAGCGGCAATGTGATAGACTGAGGCCATGAGCAAGAACGTCTCCGCAGACATCCAAAGTGGTCGTTTCGTCGTTGGGCGGAAGAGCGGTGCGGCCTTCAATGCTGTCGAAGGATTGCGTGAGTCAGATCGCGTCGCCCAGGCGCGCCGTGAGTCGGACGCAGCCGCGGAAACAGGAGAAGCGCGGCGGAATCGTATCCGCCGTGCCCTTGCTGAAAAGGTCCCCGTTTGAGCTACACCGGCGAGCAGGATCCCCTCTGCTATGCCGGAACGCACGTCCTCAAGAACACTCAAGGGCATAGGAATCAGGCGGCTCTCGACGAGTTTGAGGCGGCAATGTTTGAGGAACGTGCCGCGGAGTCATTACCCGCAGGCCAACTCGACTACCCCCACTATCGCGCCATCCATCGCCACCTCTTCCAGGACGTCTACGACTGGGCCGGCGAACCGCGAACGGCCCGCATCGCCAAGGGCGGTAACTGGTTTTGCTATCCCGCAACGGCCGGACGCAGCTTGTCTTCCTAAAATTGCTGACCGCCAATGCCGGCTGGCCCTTCCACGATGAGGCTCTCGACCCCGAGCGCACACTCGCCGCCATGATTGCCAGTTTCTCCGGCGACCTCGCCCCGCTCGAAGCCCTGATCGCCGACATTATCGCGTGATTTGCATCCCCGGCCGGTCGCGCCTATATTGCCCCTGCCGGCAACGGCTATGGCGATAAATGGCCATCGTAATAAACCCATTGGACCCGGGGGCAGTACCCGGCGCCTCCACCATCTCCGCCCCGCTCGTTAAGAGCGGAGCCACTGGGGGCGAAATAGGATCGACAAGGGCGTAAAGGGTGTGTTTTTGCTCGGTGAGGTACCACCGTTATCGGTCCAAATCTTATAGTTGCCAATGACAACCATAAGGCTCTGGTCGCTCTCGCCGCGTAAGCGGTGCTAGCACTGGGAAATTAAGTCCTCCGCTCCTAGCCGGGCGACAGGCGGGGTCCGCAGGCACCTGGCAACAGAAGCCTGCATTTCTCTCTTTCCAACTTTTCCCGCTTTGTCCTTGATATCGGCACCCTGTGCGGCTGATATGGCGACCAACGGATTCCGGCGGCGACATGGCTCAAGATCACATTCGATACGACATCCTTTTGCAGGAAGCGACGCGCGGCGTCGTGCGCAAGGTCATGTCTGAAGTTGCGAAAACGGGCCTCCCCGGCGAGCATCACTTCTTCATCTCGTTCATGACCAAGGCACCCGGCGTCCGCATCAGCCAGCGCCTGCTCGACCAGTACCCCAACGACATGACCATCGTGCTCCAGAACCAGTTCTGGGACCTCAAGGTCGGTGAAACGGGATTCGAGGTCGGCCTGAGTTTTGACGACAAGCCGGAAACGCTTGTCGTCCCCTTCAATGCGATCAAGGGCTTCTTCGATCCCTCGGTGCAGTTCGGCCTGCAACTGACCGGTGCCCTCGGCCTCCCCACCGAGGACGAGACGGCCGAAGCCGCCGAGCCCGCGCGGCTGGCCCCCGCGGCGCCCGTCGCCTCCGAAGCGCCTGGCGAAAAAGTCGTGAACCTCGACGCGTTCCGCAAAAAGTGAGCCTCTAGCTCCCCCATGCACAAGCGGTCGCTGACCATCGCCGGCCACCGCACCAGCATCGCGCTCGAACCCGAATTCTGGGATGGCCTCGAAGCCCTCGCCGCGCGCCGCGGCCTGCGGCTTGCCGCGCTCATCGAAGAGATCGACGCCGGGCGCGAGAGCCCGAACCTGTCGTCCGCCCTCCGCGTCGCCGTGCTCCGCGCCGTGCAGGACCGGCTAGAGCCCTAGATCGACCGGCGGCGCGGGTTGTTGCGCGGCCTGCTTCGCGGGCGCCGCGTCCGCCG
>JBKJTB010000204.1:0-2704 GCA_046594305.1 Devosia sp.
CTCGTGGGAGAAGGTGGATCGGCCGTAGGCCGAGACGGATGAGGGGGCCTTGGTACGAGAGCACGAGTCCGCCATCACCACACCCCCCGCCCCGTGAGCCGCTTGCTCACCAGATGCGCGACGATGATCAGGATGAAGCCGATGACGCCTTTGAACAGGCCCGCCGCCGTCGCCAGCGCGTATTCCCCGGTCTGCAACCCAATGCGATACACGTAGGTATCGATGATATCGATCGTCGAGAGATTGACGGCGTTCTGCATGTTGAACACCTGGTCGAGCCCGGCGCTCAAAAACATGCCCATGTTGAGAATGAACAGCGTCGCGATCGTCGGGATGATGCCGGGGATGGTGATGAACCAGATCTTCTGCCAGCGGTTGGCGCCGTCGATCTCGGCCGCCTCATAGAGCGACTGGTCGATGGCGATGATCGCGGCCAGATAGAGCAGGCTGTCCCAGCCGGCCGAGCGCCAGATTTCCGAGATCACCAGCACCCAGCGGATGGCGCCGGTGTTGGTCATGTAGTTGACCGGCTGGAAACCCACCGCACGCGCGATATCGTTGACCGCCCCGCTCGGCGCGAGCAGGCCGATGAAGATGCCCGAGATCACCACCCAGCTCAGGAAGTGCGGCAGGTAGACCGCCGATTGGATGAACTTGCGCAGCCCGCCCGAACGGACCTCGTTGAGCATCAGCGCCACGAGGATGGGCACCGGGAACACGAAGACGATCTTCATCGTCGAGATGATCAGCGTGTTCCACACCACCTGGTAGAACACCGGCGAGGCGAACAGCAGCGTGAAGTTCTTGAACCCCACCCAGATATTGGGCGGGATGATGCGCACCTGCTCGAAGGCCATCTTGGCCTCCCAGATCGGCACGTAGTGCCAGATCACGAAGAAGATCACACCCGGCGCCATCATGGCCCAGTACGGCCACCACTGGCGGAAGGCGTAGCCGAGATTGCCGCGCGGTCGGCCGCTGTTGAGCGGCTTTCGGTGCGAAACTGTTCCTACATCTACCGCCATTTCATAGGGTCTCAACTGAAACGGGGTGGTTTTGCGGGACGGAACGGCACCATTTCCGGGAACGTTCCCGGAACGGTTGAGCTACTATTGAGACAGTCGTGAATGCCATATCACACGCTCTCGCTCTGCTTCATGCGGGCGCCGCCGGCGTCCGACAAATCCGCTAGCGAGCCGCGCTCGATCAGCCGGCACGGGAGGTAGATCCGGCTGTGATCGGCGCGGCCCGCTATTTCGTCGACGAGACTGTCGACCGCCCGCCGCCCGAGGGCGCGTGCCGGTTTCTCGATCGTCGTCAGTCCCGGCCAGGCGAAGGCGCCGCCGGGGATTCCGTCAAAGCCCAGGACGGAGACCTGCTCCGGGCATTTCATGCCTGCATCGCGCGCCGCCATCATGGCGCCGAGCGCCATCAGGTCGTTCGCCGCAAAGATCGAAATATGGCCGCTCTTGTCCTGCTCGAGGATGCGCTGCATGGCCGCGTGGCCGCCCTCGACGGTGTACTCGCCGTCCTCGATGGGGAGGCTTGCCGGGTCGACGTCGCGCTCGAGGCAGTGGTCGTTGACGGCGCGGAGGAAGCGCGCCCGAGCGATGCGCCAGCGCGGCCCGAGCATCAGCCAGGGACGCCGATGGCCCTTGGAAAGCAGGTGATCCATGCCCAGACGCACCGCCTGGGTGATGTCCGAGCCGACGCTCGACGTGTCTGGAAAGCGCTCGGCGCTTGAGCCGATCAGGACGAACGGCAGGCCGAAGCGATGCAGGTCGTCGAAGCTGTCGGCGACCGGATTGATGATGACGCCCTCGACCCGCGCCTGCCGCAGCGCCTGCAGATGCCGCGCCTCGCGCGCATGGTCCCAGTCGGACGAAAACACCAGCAGCGACGCGCCGCCATCGGCCGCGCGATCCTGCGCGCCGCGGGCGACTTCGGCCCAGAACGGATTGGCGATATCGGGGATCACCAGCCCCAGCATGCCGGAGCGCCCCGAGCGCATGCCGACCGCCAGATGGTTGCGCTCGTAGCCCAGCGCCCGCGCCGCCTCGATCACCTTGTCGCGCGTGGCGTCGCTGATCTCGGCGGCATTGGACAGCGCCCGCGCCGCAGTGGATTTGCTCACCCCCGCGCGCTGCGCAACATCGACGATGGTCTGCCGGCGGCTTCCCCGCAACTCATCCTCCCGGGACGGACTCTATCGGTCCTTGGCCCCAATTCCGGGAACGTTACCGGGGATTTTTGACGCTGGCAACTGCCTATTTGCTGATCAGCGAGGTGGATGGAGGGGGCGACCGCAACCACCGAGCGAGTGGCCAGCCCCCACCCACCACGCTACGCGTGGTCCCCCCTCCCCGATGGGAGGGATACGCTAGATTACATCACTTTGAGTGGAGCCCATCCCTCCCATCGGGGAGGGGGGACCGGCGCAGCCGGTGGGTGGGGGCTACCGAGGCCAGTTAGAAACCAAAACTTTCGCTCGGAGACCCGCAGAAACACTGGCCTCTCCGAGCTTATTTCTCCGACTTATCCACGTCCCCCACAGCCCATGCTATTCTCCCTCCCGTCGTCACCAACGACCGCGCGTACTGACGAGGTGCGGGTGGCGATGATGGGAGGGCTGCGGTCGCGCAGCCTGGGGTTCCTCGCGGGACTGCCGTGGCAGAAATGACCACGGCGCTCACCGCTGGTGCCC
>JBKJTB010000016.1:0-13258 GCA_046594305.1 Devosia sp.
CCGCGCCCTGGCGCTCAACCCGCGCGTCCTGCTGCTCGACGAGCCGACCTCGGCGCTCGACGTCTCGATCCAGGCCGAAATCCTCAACCTCCTCAACCGCCTCCGCCGCGAGCTGAACCTCACCTTCCTCCTCGTCAGCCACGACCTCGCGGTGATCTCCTACATGTGCGAGCGCCTGATGGTGATGCGCAACGCCGAGCCGGTCGAAACGCTCTCCCGCGACCAGCTGCGCGCCGGCAACGTCACCGATTCCTACAGCCGCCAACTGCTCGCTGCCTCGTAGGCTTTCCACATCGATCCAACCACCAGGTCGCCGCAGCGCCATGCTGCATAGCGCTTCTCTTGACAAATTTGGAACGTTCCAATAGATCGGCGGGACATCTCGGGAGGGGAAGTTGACCGAAAAGCGGGTGACAGTGATCGATCTAGCGCACGCCGCCGGCGTGTCGAAATCGACTGTCTCGCTCGTGCTGCAAGGCAGTCCGCTGGTGAAGGACGCCACGCGCGCCCGAGTCAACCGCGCCATGCAGGACCTCGGCTACGTCTACAACCGCGGCGCCGCCAATCTGCGGCAGGCGAAGTCAAAAATCGTCGGCATCATCGTCAACGATTTGACCAACAGCTTCTTCGCCGAACTCGCGGTGGGCGTCGACACCATCGTCCAGTCCGCCGGCTACGTGCAGTTCCTCGGCCACTCGGCGGAAGACGTTCAGCGCCAGGGCGAACTCATCGCCTCGATGCGCGAGCACGGCGTCGCCGGCCTCATCATCTCGCCCGCCCGCGGCACACAGCCGTCCGACCTGAAGCCGCTGGTCGAGAGCGGCGTTCCAGTGGTGCTGGCCATGCGCAATATCCCTGGCGCAAAAGTCTCGTCGCTGCTGTCCGACAACGTGACCGGCGCCAAGTCGGCCGTGCAGCATCTGCTCGAGCTCGGCCATCGCCGCATCGCCTTCCTCGGCGGCTTCGCCGACACGCAGGTCTTCGTCGAGCGCGCGCAGGGGTATCGCGATGCCCTCGTCGCCGCCCGCATCGCCGTCGACGACAATTGCATCATCCCGTCCTCCGCCTCGCGCGCCGGCGGTGTGGAGGCCATCGGCCGGCTGATGAGCGTGGGCGGCGAGCCGGTCACTGCCGCGCTCTGCTTCAACGACGCCGTCGCCTTCGGCGTCTGCGACGGCCTCCGTGCCCGCCGCCTTGAGCCCGGCCCCGATTTCAGCGTGGTCGGCTTCGACGACGTCATCGAGGCTCGCACCGCCGTGCCGGCCCTCACCACCGTCTCAATCAATCCGCAGCGCATGGGCCAGCAGGCGGCGCAACTGCTGTTCAAGCAGATCAATGCCGGCCGGGCCGACGCCGAGGCGATCCGCACCGCCGTGCGGCTCGTTGTGCGCGACAGCACCGCGGCTCCCGCGGCAACACAGCAGAGGGCAGCGTCATGACGCGATGGGGATTGATCGGCGCGAGCAACATCGCGCGCGAATGGGTGATCGGCGCCATCCGCGCCACCGGCGGCGAGGTCGTCTCGGTGATGAGCTCCGATCCGGCGCGCGCCCGCAGCTACGCCGATGCCAATGGCATCGCGAAGGCCGTGACCGACCTCGACGACCTCCTCGGCAACACTGACGTCGAAGCCGTCTACATCTCGACCACCAACGAACTGCATCGCGATCAGACCCTCGCTGCCGCGCGCGCCGGCAAGCACGTGCTCTGCGAAAAGCCGCTCGCGCTGTCGCTGAGCGACGCGCAGGCGATGGTGAAAGCCTGCCGCGACGCCGGCATCGTCATGGGCACCAACCATCATCTGCGCAACGCCGGCACGCATCGCGCCATGCGCGACGCCGTCGCCAGCGGCCGCATCGGCCGGCCGCTTTCGGCCCGCGTTTTCCACGCCGTCTATCTGCCGCCGTTCCTGCAAGGCTGGCGCATCGACCGGCCAGAAGCGGGCGGCGGCGTCATCCTCGACATCACCGTGCACGATGCGGACACGCTGCGCTTCGTGCTCGGTGACGACCCGGTCGAAGCCATCGCCGCGACGCAGCAAGGCGGCATGGGCAAGGAGGGGCTTGAGGACGCGGTGATGGGCGTGCTGCGCTTCAAGTCGGGGCTCATCGCCCAGTTCCACGACGGTTTTACCACGAAGTTCGGCGGCACCGGCTTCGAAGTGCACGGCACCGAAGGCTCGCTCATCGGCCGCGATGTGATGACGCAGAAACCGACTGGCACCGTGACGCTCCGGACAGAGGCCGGCGAGGAGCAACTGCCCACCGACCCGCTCAATCTCTACGAGCGCGCGCTCGGCAATTTCCACGCCGCCATCGCCGGGCGTGGGACACCCTCGGCCACCGGCGAGGACGGCATCTGGTCGCTCGCCACCGGCCTTGCGGTGCAGGAGGCAGCCCGGACCGGTCGTGCGACGCCAGTCGATTCGGGACTATGACGTGACCAGCAAGCGCCTCACTCCCGCCGAAGCCGCCGCGCTTATCCCCGACGATGCCGTCGTGACGGTGTCCTCGTCGAGCGGCCTCGGCTGCCCCGACCTCATGCTCAAGGCGATCGGTGAGCGCTTCGCGACGACCGGCCATCCGCGCAACCTCACGACGCTCCACCCCATCGCCGCCGGCGACATGAGCGGCATCAAGGGCATCGATCACATCGCGAAGCAGGGCCTGCTGAAGCGCGTCATCGCCGGCTCGTACCCATCAGGCCCGTCGACCGCCGAACCGCCATTGATCTGGCAGATGATTGGTGGCAACGAAATCGCCGCCTACAATGTCCCCTCTGGAATCATGTTCGACTTGCATCGCGAAGCCGCGGCAAAACGTCCGGGCGTCCTCACCAAGGTCGGCCTCGACACCTTCGTCGACCCCGACCGCGAAGGCTGCGCGATGAATGCGTCCGCGGCTGCTGAACCGATCGTGCGGAAAGTTGAGTTCGACGGCGAGCAGTGGCTCTACTTCAAGTCGATCGCCCCGCAGATCGCCATCATTCGCGCCACCACCGCCGACGAGCGCGGCAACCTCACCTACGAGCACGAAGGCGCTTACCTCGGCGGCATGGATCAGGCGCTCGCCGCCCACAACAATGGCGGCATCGTCATCGCGCAGGTCAAGCGCATCACCAAGGACGGCTCGCTCCGCCCGCACGACGTCCGCGTTCCGGGCGTCCTCGTCGACTACATCGTCGTCGACCCCGACCAGATGCAGACCACGCAGACCGCCTATGATCCCGCCATCTCCGGCGAAATCTTCTGGCCGCTCGAAAGCTTCACGCTCCCTGCCTTCGATATCCAGAAGGTCATCGCCCGCCGCGTCGCCATGGAGCTCGAAGCCGGCAGCGCCGTGAACCTCGGCTTCGGCATCTCCGCCAACGTGCCGCGCATCCTGCTCGAGGAGGGCCGCCACGGCGACGTTACCTGGGTCATCGAGCAAGGCCCGGTCGGCGGCATCCCGTTGCTCGATTTTGCCTTCGGCTGCGCCTCCAACGCCGAGGCGTTCGTCCCCTCGCCCTACCAGTTCACCTACTTCCAGGGCGGCGGCTTCGATGCCTCGCTGCTGTCGTTCCTCGAGATCGACAGGACCGGCTCCGTGAACGTCTCGAAACTCGGCTTCCGCCCACATGTGACGGCGGGGGCAGGGGGCTTCGTCGACATCACCTGCCGCGCGAAGAAGATCGTCTTCTCGGGCATGTTCAATGCGGGCGCCAAGCTGCGCGTCGAGGACGGCAAGCTCATGATCGACAAGGAAGGCAAGATCAAGAAGCTGGTCCGGGCCGTCGAGCACGTCACCTTCTCCGGCCGCCGCGCCGTCGAGCAGGGGCAAGACATCACCTATGTCACCGAGCGCTGCGTCATGAAGCTGACCCCGGCAGGGCTCATCGTCACCGAGATCGCGCCGGGTGTGGACGTGCCGCGCGACATCCTCGGCCAAGCCGAATTCCCGCTCACCATCGCCGACAACGCCAAGACGATGCCGGCGAATATCTTTGCCCCAAAACCCATCGGCCTCACCCTGCCCACCAAGCCGCAGAGGAACCATGTTCATGTCTGATCCGCGCGTCGCGCTCACCTGGGAAGGTTCCGTAGCGCTCATCACCATCTATCGCCCCGAAAAGCTCAACGCGCTCGATCTCGACATGCTCGCCTCGCTCGACGATGCCTGCGCCGAGATCGAAGGCAATCACGCAGCGCGCGCCGCCGTGATCACTGGCGAAGGCAAGGCCTTCTCGACGGGCGGCGACATCAAAGCCTGGGCCTCGCTGTTGCCGCACGAGTTCGGCTTCGACTGGGTGCGCGTTGGCCATCGCGTGTTCAGTCGCATCGCGGAACTGCGTGTGCCGCTGATTGCGGCCCTCAGTGGCCATGCTCTCGGTGGCGGCCTCGAACTCGCCGCGACCGCCGATATCCGCATCGCCGAACCGCAGTCGCGGCTGGGCATGCCTGAAACCGGCCTCGGCATGGTGCCCGGCTGGTCCGGCACGCAGCGTCTGGTCCGGCGGTTCGGCGCGCAAGTGGTACGCCGCATGGTGCTGGGCGGCGAAGTCTTCTCCGGCGACGAGGCGCTCGCCCTCGGTCTCGTCGACGAGGTCGTCGATACCGGCCACGCGCTCGAAGCAGCGATGGCCTATGCGGGCAGGGTGGCCGAGCGCGGCCCCGCCGCCGTGCAGACCGCCAAGCTGATGATCGCCGCAGCGACCGGCGACGCGCCCGAGATGGCCATCGACACCATTGCCTCGATCCTCGCCGCCAAGAGCGCCGATCTGCACGAAGGCGTCGATGCCTTCAGCAACAAGCGCCCGCCAATCTTCAAGGGCGAATGGTAACGCCTCGATGCCCGCAACGTCGCCCGACATCGTCATCATCGGCTCCGGCATCGGCGGCGCAACCATGGCCGCCGGCCTCGCGCCGTCGGGAGCGAAGATCACCATCCTCGAAACGGGGCAGCGTCTGCCCGACCGGCCCGAGAACCGCGACCAGCGGGCCATCTTCCAGCGCGGCTTCTTTCGTCCCAATGAGAGCTGGTACGACGCGGCCAGCGACGCCTTCAACCCCGGCAATTACTACAATGTCGGCGGCAACTCGAAGTTCTACGGCGCCGTCCTCGTCCGCTACCGCCGCGAGGACTTTTCCGTGCTCGAGCATCTCGATGGCGTGTCGCCCGCCTGGCCGTTCGCTTACGAAGAACTGGAGCCGTGGTACAGCGAGGCCGAGGCGCTGTTTCAGGTACGTGGTGCGCTCGGCGACGATCCGACCGAGCCAAAACACTCGCACCCCTATCCGTTCCCACCCATCGCCGATGAGCCGCCCATCGCCGCGGTCCGCGCCAAGCTGAAAGGGCAGGGGCTGCATCCCGCATCGCTCCCGCTCGGCGTCGACATCGACCGCTGGCTCAAGAAGGCTCAGACGCCGTGGGACGCTCACCCCAACAGCGACGACGGCAAAATGGATGCCGAGACCGCCGCGCTCGCCGCAGCGCTGCGCCATCCCAACGTCACGCTGGTGACCGGGGCGAAAGTGCAGCGTCTGATCGCCGGTGCAGACGGCAGCTCGATCGAGCAGGTCGACTACCTCGAGAACGGCGAGATGAAGTCCCTTCATCCGAAGCTGGTGGTCCTCTCGGCCGGTGCCGTGCAGTCGGCAGCGATCCTCCTCCGCTCGGGCCTCGCCAACCGCTCCGATCAGGTTGGCCGCAATTTCATGAACCACAATCTGACCGCGGTGCTGGCCGTCTCGCCCTGGTACCGCAACGACTCGATCTACCAGAAGACTTTTGGCCTCAACGACTTCTACCTTACCGACGGCGAAGGCGGCCCGCCGCTCGGCAACGTCCAACTGCTCGGCCGCGTTTCGGGCGCCATCCTCAAGGGCGACCTGCCGCACGTGCCGGAGTGGCTGCTCGAGCAGGTCTCGCGCCACACCATCGACTTCCTCGCCATGAGCGAAGATTTGCCGCTGGCCGACAGCCGCGTGCGGGTTGACGGCGAGCGCATCATCCTCGAATGGCAGCGCACCAACTGGGAGGCGCACCTCCGCCTCGTCAGGAAGCTCAAGGCGGTGCTGCGCCGCGCCGGCTTCCCGCTGGTGCTCTCGCGCACCTTCGACCGCCGTACCCCCTCGCACCAATGCGGCACCGTTCGCATGGGCGCCGATCCCGCGACCGCGCCGCTCGACCCCTATTGCCGCGCCTGGGACCACCCGAACCTCTTCGTGGTCGACGCGAGCTTCCTGCCGAACTCAGCCGCCGTGAACCCCGCGCTCACCATCGCCGCGCAGGCGCTGCGCGTCGCCGACCACATCACCGGAGCCAACTGATGAGCTACGACTACATCATCACCGGCGCTGGCCCCGCCGGCTGCGTCCTCGCCAATCGCCTGAGCGAAGACCCCACCGTCACCGTGCTGCTGCTCGAAGCTGGCGGCGGCGACGGCAACCCGCTGTTCCACATGCCCGCCGGCTTCGCCAAGATGACCAAAGGCGTCGCCAGCTGGGGCTGGTCCACCGTGCCGCAAAAGCACATGCACAACCGCGTGCTGCGCTATACGCAAGCCAAGGTGATCGGCGGTGGCTCGACCATCAACGCGCAGATCTACACGCGCGGCAATGCCGCCGATTACGACCTCTGGGCCAGCGAGGACGGCTGCACCGGCTGGGACTATCGCAGCGTCCTCCCCTACTTTAAGCGCGCCGAAGACAACCAGCGCTTCGCCGACGACTACCATTCCTATGGTGGCCCGCTCGGCGTCTCGATGCCGGTCGCCGCGCTGCCGATCTGCGATGCCTACATCCGCGCCGGCCAGGAACTCGGTATCCCCTACAACCACGATTTCAACGGCCAGCAGCAGGCTGGAGTTGGGTTCTACCAGCTCACCCAGCGCAACCGTCGCCGCTCCTCCGCCGCGATTGCATACATCGACCCCATCCGCTCGCGCAAAAATCTTACCGTCCGCACCGGCGCTTATGTCACCCGCATTGTACTCGAGGGCAAACGCGCCGTCGGCGTCGAGCTCGGCATCGAGATCATCCGCGCCGACCGCGAAGTGATCGTCTCCTCCGGCGCCATGGGCTCGCCGAAACTCCTGCTGCAGTCCGGCATCGGCCCCGCCGCTCACCTCCGCAGCGTCGGCGTCGACATCAAGCACGACCTCCCCGGCGTCGGCGAAAATCTGCAGGACCATCTCGATTTGTTCGTCATCGCCGAATGCACCGGCGACCACACCTACGACAACGTCGCGCAGCTTCACCGCACCTTGTGGGCCGGCCTCCAATACGTGCTGTTCAAGTCCGGCCCCGTCGCCTCCTCGCTCTTCGAAACCGGTGGCTTCTGGTACGCCGACCCCGACGCGCGCTCGCCCGATATCCAGTTCCACCTCGGCCTCGGCTCCGGCATCGAGGCCGGCGTCGCACGCCTCAAGCATGCCGGCGTCACGCTCAACTCGGCCTACCTCCATCCGCGTTCGCGCGGCACCGTCCGCCTCGCCTCCGCCGATCCTGCCGCGGCGCCGCTGCTCGACCCCAACTACTGGGCCGACCCGCACGACCGCAAAATGTCGATCGAGGGCCTCAAGATCGCGCGCGACATCATGCGGCAATCGGCGTTGAGGCCCTACGTGCTTGCCGAGCGCCTGCCGGGGCCTGACATCAACACCGACGACGAGTTGTTCGCCTACGGCTGCGCCAACGCCAAGACCGACCACCATCCCGTCGGCACCTGCAAGATGGGGACCGACGACATGGCGGTGGTCGACCTCGACCTCCGCGTCAGGGGCCTTGAAAACCTCCGCATCTGCGACAGCTCGATCATGCCGCGCGTCCCGTCGTCCAACACCAACGCACCGACCGTCATGGTGGGCGAAAAGGGCGCCGACATCATCGCCGGCCGCGACCCGCTGCGGCCGCAAATCTTCCGCGCCAATCTCGGCGAAGGGCCGCGCCCATGAACATCGACACGAACCTGACCGCCGCCGCGCTCGCTCAGCCCGCCCGCAACGTGTTCGCGGAAGCGGCCAAGAAAATCCGCTCGATCGATGCGGGCTGGCAGCCGTCGGCCGGCGCGCCGGTGTTCACCGTCAACGGCAAGTACACGAGCCGAGGCTGGACCGAATGGACGCAAGGCTTCCAGTTCGGCTCTGCGATCCTGCAGTTCGACGCAACGGGCGACGAAGAATTCCTCCGCATCGGCCGCACGCGCACGCGAAACCTGATGGCGCCGCACATCACCCACATCGGCGTGCACGACCACGGCTTCAACAATGTCAGCACCTACGGCAATCTGCTGCGCCTCATCAACGAGGGCCGCATTACGGCCGACAGTTTTGAGCGCGATTACTACGAGCTGGCGCTGAAAGCCTCGGGCGCCGTGCAGGCCGGGCGCTGGACCCCGACCGCCGACGGCGGCGGCTATGTCTATTCGTTCAACGGCCCGCACTCGCTGTTCGTCGACACCATCCGCACATTGCGGGCGATGGCGGTCGCGCATCGCCTCGGCCACGTCCTCATGGGCGAGAACGACACGCGCATCTCGCTGCTCGATCGCACGTTGCAGCACGCGCAGGCGACTGCCCGCTTCGGCGTTTACTACGGCGAAGGGCGCGACGCCTACGATGTGCGGGGGCGGGTGGCGCATGAGAGTGTGTTCAACACCAATGACGGCAACTATCGCTGCCCCAATTCGCAGCAAGGGTATTCGCCGTTCTCCACCTGGACCCGCGGATTGTCGTGGGCAATGATTGGCTTCGCCGAGCAGCTCGAATTCCTCGACACCATCGATGATGCCGAACTGATCCCGCATGGCGGCCGAGCTGCAGTAACCGCGTGGATGCGCAAGGCCGCCGAGGCGACCTGCGATTTCTATCTCGAGCATGCCACGGCGGCTGACGGCATTCCGTACTGGGACACCGGCGCGCCCGAGTTGCATCGCCTCGGCGATTGGCAAGGCAGGCCCGCCGACCCGTACAACGACTTCGAGCCTGTCGACAGTTCCGCGGCGGCCATCGCCGCGCAAGGGCTATTGCGTCTCGGCCGCCATTTGAAGAACGAGCGGTACTGGCAGGCCGGGCTATCCGTCTGCGCAACACTGTTTGCTGAGCCCTACCTGAGCACCGACGACAATCATCAGGGCTTGTTGCTGCATTCGGTCTATCACCGACCGAACGGCTGGGACAACGTTCCAGCCGGCCGCAAGGTGCCGTGCGGCGAGTCGTGCATGTGGGGCGACTACCATCTGATGGAACTGGCGCTTTATGTGCTGCGCGTGGCCGAAAACAAGCCGTACTTGACGTTCTGGAGCTAGGGGGCGACGACGCTTCGCGCAAGCGGCCAGCCCCCACCCACCGGCTTCGCCGGTCCCCCCTCCCCGATGGGAGGGATACGCCAGATTACGCCGCTTCGAGTGGAGCCCATCCCTCCCTTCGGGGAGGGGGGACCATACGAAGCATGGTGGGTGGGGAGCTTGAACGATCGCCTATGCCGACCTGGGTCTCCTACGTCCCCGGCGAAATCCCCGCCAACAGCTCCGCATTGCCACCCGAAGCCGTCGTATCGATACAAATGTGCCGCTCGAGGATCAGCCGCCCCGCATCCGCCTCACTCGCAATCAGCGGCACGATCGGGCCGTCGCGCCGGGCCAGCGCCTGTCGCCACGGCCTCAGTGCCTCGGGCGTACCAAAATGCATGATAGCGTCCACCGAGAGACCAGCCTCGATCACCGCCGGCGACAGCCGTCGCTCCACACCGCCGATCGCGGCGCCATCCTTGCCCAGCTCCTCGGCGATCCGTGGGCCGCCATAGCCGATCACCAGAACGGCGTTCCCATGCGCCAGCGCCAGTTGCGCCTGCCGGCGGGCCGAGACTTCGTCGGGCCCGAGGCAGAGCACGATGCCGCGCGGATGCGTTTCGAGCGTGTTGGTTTCGCCGGTGGGGCCGGGCATCTTCTGCTTCAGCGGCCGCAGCGCCAGCTTCTCGTAAACGATCCGTACCTGGTCGACGGCGGCGATGGCGTAGCCGACCGACAGGCCGGACATGACGTTGCTGGCGGTCGAGGCGGGCGTCACATCGAGTGGGCGCGACAGCCGCGGCAGATAGTGCGGGCCGCCGGCTTTTGGTCCGGTGCCCGACAGGCCCTCGCCGCCGAACGGCTGCGAGCCGACCACGGCGCCGATCTGGTTGCGGTTCACGTAGATGTTGCCGGCCTTGATGCGGTGGCTCACATGCTCGACGCGCGCATCGATGCGGGTGTGGAGCCCGAAGGTCAGCCCGTAGCCGGCGGTGTTGATGTCGGCGATCACCTTGTCGAGCTGGCCGGCCTTGAAGGTCGCAATGTGCAGCACCGGGCCGAAGATTTCCTCGGTCAGCTCGCCGATGCCCGATACTGTAAGCACCGCCGGCCCGACGAAGGTGCCCCCGATCGGGATGGCGATCTGCTTCAGCACCGCACCGCGGGCGGCGTAACTTGCGATATGCGCATCGATCTTGCCCTTGGCTCGGTCGTCGATGACCGGCCCGATGTCGGTCGCGAGCACGGCGGGGTCGCCCACCGCCAGTTCGTCCATCGCGCCGAGCAGCATCTCGATGACCTTGTCGGCGGTATCTTCCTGGAGGTAGAGCACGCGGAGAGCCGAGCAGCGCTGACCGGCGGACTGGAAGGCCGAGGCGAGAATGTCGCGCACCGCCTGTTCGGGCAGCGCGGTCGAATCGACAATCATCGCGTTGAGACCGCCGGTCTCCGCGATCAGCGGCGCCGCCGGATCGAGACTGTCGGCCATCGCCCGGTCGATCGCCTTGGCGGTCGCCAGCGAGCCGGTGAACACCACGCCGCCGATGCGCGGATCGGAGGTGAGTGCGGTGCCCACGGTGCTGCCTCTGCCGGGCAGCAGCTGCAACGCATCGTGCGGCACACCGGCTTCGTAGAGCAGGGCGACGGCGCGCGCGGCGATCAGTGGCGTGGTCTCGGCGGGCTTTGCGAGGACCGCATTGCCGGCGACGAGTGCCGCCGCGATCTGCCCGGTGAAAATGGCGAGCGGAAAGTTCCAGGGCGAGATGCAGGCGACGATACCGAGCGGCGTGCCGTCACGGAGGCGCTCGGCCTCGCCGGCGTAGTAGCGGAGGAAGTCGACGGCCTCGCGCACTTCGCTCACCGCGTCGCTGAGCACTTTGCCGGCTTCGCGGGTGCACAGCACGTAGAGTTCGGCCGCGTTGGCCTCGTAAAGATCCGCGGCACGGCGGAGGGTTTCGGCGCGGTCGGCGACGGAGCGCGCGGCCCATTCGGGCGCGGCAGCGGTCGCCGCAGTGAGGGCGGCTTCGACGGTCTGCGGACCGGCGCCGATGGCCTCGCCGACGAACTCGCCAGTGGCGGGGCTCTCGATGCGGAAGTGCTCGGCCTCGTCGCCGGGCACGGCGTTGATCGGTGCGGCCGACCACAGCTTGCCGTCAAAACTGTCGCGGGTGGCGTTGAGGGCGTCGATCGCCAGCGGGTCGGTGACGTCGAAGCCGCGCGAGTTGCGGCGGGCCCTGAACAGATCGGCGGGGAGGGGGAGGCGGCTCGGCTGGCGTGCCGTGTCGAACGGGTCGTGCGCCACCTGCGACGCCGGCACGTCGCGGTCGGCGATCATGTTGACGAAGGAGCCATTGGCGCCGTTCTCGAGCAGCCGCCGCACCAGATAAGCGAGGAGGTCGGCGTGGCGGCCGACCGGCGCGTAGATGCGCGTCTTGGTGCCATGCTCTTCGCGCAGGATCTGGTGCAGGCGCTCGCCCATGCCGTGGAGGCGCTGAAACTCGAACTGCGTCGTATCGGCGCCGAGCTCCTTCGCCAGATGCAGCACCGCGGCAACCGTGTGCGCATTGTGCGTCGCGAACTGCGGATAGATATGGTCGCGCTTCTCGATGAGCTTGCGCGCATTGGCGATGTAGCTGACGTCGGTCGCGGCCTTCCTGGTGAACACCGGAAAACCGTCGAGGCCGAGCACCTGCGCCCGCTTGATCTCGGCATCCCAATAGGCGCCCTTGACCAGCCGGATCATCACGCGCCGATCGAGCTTTTCGGCCAGTGCCGCGACCCAGTCGATGGCATAGCCGGCACGCGGTCCGTAGGCCTGCACCACGACACCAAAGCCGTCCCATCCGGCGAGCCGCGGGTCGCTGAGGATCGCCTCGATGATGTCGAGCGACAGATCGATCCGGTCGGCCTCCTCGGCATCAATGTTGAAGCCCATATTGGCGCCGCGCGCCATCACGGCGAGGGCGAGGGCGCGCTCGACGAGCTCGTTCATGACGCGCCCGCGCTTGGCGAATTCATAGCGCGGATGCAGCGCCGACAGCTTCACCGACACGCCCGGATTGTCGCGCACGCTGCTGGCCGTGCAGCGCGCCGCGATAACGGCGATCGCTTCGGCATAGGCCGTGCGGTAGCGCTTCGCATCGGCCTCGGTGCGGGCCGCCTCGCCAAGCATGTCGTACGAATAGGCAAAACCTTGCGCTTCGGCCTTGCGGGCGATATCGGCGGCTTCTTCGATGGTGCGGCCAAGCACGAACTGGCTACCGAGAATGCGCATCGCCTGCAGCACCGCGGAGCGGATCACCGGCTCGCCCAGCCGCTGGATGAAATTGCGCACCGTGCCGGCAAGTCCGGCGCCCGTGTCCTTCAGCACTTCGCCGGTAAGCGTCAGGGCGAGCGTCGACACGTTGACCAGCAGCGGGTTGCCTGCATCGAAATGTTCGAGCCAGCGGGCCGAGGCGATCTTGTCCTCGATGAGGTCGTCGATGGTCGTTTTGTCCGGCACGCGCAACAGCGCTTCGGCGAGGCACATCAGCGCGATACCTTCGGTGGTCGACAGCGAGTATTCGGCGAGGAAGCTTTCGAGCATGCCCGTCGACAGCCCCGCCCGGACCTTCTCGACCAGCCGCACAGCATCGGCGGTGATGGTGGCGCGCGCGTCATCATCGAGTGCGGCAGCCGCGATGACGCCCTCCACCGCCATATCGTCGGTGATCAGCGCCTCGCGCATGGACTGGCGGATGGTCTCTAGGGTCATGTCAGCTTCCGATTCACTCGTGGCGGCGACCATAGCCGGGCAGGGAGTCGCGGTCACGCTCTGGCGGGCAGCCGAAGGTTTCCGGCAGCCTGGCGGCCCCGGTTTCAACCTTGGTGGGACAAAGAGGCGCCCACGGACGGAGAGCGCAGGACGCCTCCGAGAATTGTTTGCAGAGCGAGACGCCCTGCGCTCTGCCGCGATGGGTGTGTCGGGCACCAGCGGTGAGCGCCGTGGTCAT
>JBKJTB010000066.1:0-2928 GCA_046594305.1 Devosia sp.
TGTTCTGCATGTTGCCGTAGTCGAGACCGGCCAGGGCATTGCCCAAGCCCTCTCCAGCGGCTTCGCCCATGATGTCCGAGCCGTAGCGGCCATTGGAGGCAAACAGGCTCCCGACGCCCGTCAGCGTGTCGTCAGAGATATTGGAGCGCAGCGTCTTGTAGGCGCTCGAATTTGGGTCGTAGGCGTTCCCCAGTGCGCCGTACTGACCGCCGAGGCCCGCATTGCCCGTCATGGCCGCGCCCTGCGCGCCCGTGAGGCCATCGTTGGCCGAAATGCCGCCATATCCCGAGAACACCTGGCCGAGGCTGTCCATGGCTTCTTTCTGGCCCGTGCCGAAGCCGCCCGCATTGTTGAGGCCGGTTGCGAATTTGGTCCCGGTGCTCCATGCGTTCTTGGTGGCATCACCAGCGCCTGCGAACAGGCTCTGGTTGAACACCGGAGCCTTTTGGTCGAGTTGGCCGCTGAGCTTGTCGAGATACTTAGTGCCAAACTTCTTGGATTCGGAGTCACCCATTGTGGATCGCCTTCCTTATTCTGTTCGGATAATTGGGGTCGAAGTGCTCCCACTCGGGGAACGCGCGCGACCAGTTGCGGCCGCCAAGACGGAGTTCAGTGCAGCCCGCGTCACGAGCTAGAGTTTCGATTTCAGCGACAATGGCGCGCACGGCGCGGATGAAGGTGCGAGGACCGCCTTTGTCCGTCCCGCCGACGTAGTTGATCCAGCACACCTCGCCGTCAGCGGTCGTTACCGCAAGGCCGGTGACATGCACCGGAATGCCGATCCAGAAGGCTTCCGAGTGGCCCGAGGTGAGCCACGCATAGACATCCAGCAGGCTCGCATTCTGGTCGTGCTCGACGGCCTTGCCGATGAGTGCGACGATGCGCTCCCATTCGAAGGGGATGCGCTCGCGAGCGATGGGGACAAAGATCACCCCTGCCCCGGTTCCACGATGACCGCGAAAACGTCGATGTTGTTGGCGATGCTCGCCGTGGCGCGCAGCTTCCAGCCGGCCTCAAGCGGGATGTCCTCCCACTCAAGCGTCTGTCGTGCCGTCATAGGTTTCGAACGTGTCAGGTAGAAACTGTTCGTGCCGTCATAGACTTCGAGCGAAAAAGCCGCGACGCCGCCCGCAATTTCGCAGGCATAGACCTTCTTGATTAGGCAGCGGTTGGTTTCCGCCACGATATCGGTGACACTGGTTGTCGTGAGTTTGACCGGCCGCGGACCGGCAACGCCGCCCTCGAAATTAGCACTCATCGCGGGCCACCCGGACGCTTCACGATGCCTTCGATGCCCGTGGATTTCGTCCACGAGGCTCCGGCCGCATGATTGAGTTTCAGCCGGATATATCGGCCCCGGCCCCGCAACGGCACGCGACCGCTCGGCTTGATGGCGACTGCGGTCTTGGGATCGTATTGCCCCGAGAGTTGTTCCTTGACGGAAAGCGTCACAGTGGCCGCCGGGTCATCCGTCAGCGGCTCGCACCAATCCACGAGATAGGACCTGCCATCGCCCTCGGTTGAGGTCTCCAGCGTGGCCGCCGCAGCAGTCCCATCGAAGAAGCCGAACTTGAGCGCGCTGGTGATAGCAGCGAGCCGGAAATTGCCGCCCTGCCAGAACGCGGAATCGAGTGGGTATTGCGACCAGTTATCGAGGACACCGAACGCGGTGGAAATGGTGTCCAGTGTGTAGCCCGGCGATCCCATGCGGAAGATGGCCATCGTGGCCTCTGTGCCCGGAACGAACTCGCCAGTGACCCAATTGTAATCGAGGATGGAGTTGAACACCGTCGCGGTCGAGCCGTCGCCTGATGCCGGGTAGCGAATGCGAACGATGGTGTTCTTGGGATCGATCGAGAACGATGCCTTGGTGAGGTCCGCGCAGCGCGCCAGAAACCAGTTGTTGACCTTGCCGGCGCCGATGTTCTTGACCGACACGCCATCGGTTGCCCAGAAGCCGTCGGTATGGAGGAAGTACGTCACCCCATTATAGGTCGCTTGGGATCGAGGATGCACACATCCCACATCGTCAGCCAGTTTGGAGAGGCTGAACAGCGCGCCGCCACCGGCATTGCCGAACTGCATTTTCCGCACGGCGCGGAGCTGCAACAGGATGGCTGCCCCGTTGCCCAAATCCCCGCCACCCGTCAGCGCACCGCCATCGTTGAGGTCTTGTTTCGATGCGCCCTTGGTTGTCGTATTGGAATGGTCGCCAAAGGCCGATACGGTGAGCCGGTTAAGGCCGCTCGCCCCGTTCCCCAGATAGACCATCTGGTTATTTGCGGGGAACATCCACCGGGCATTGGGAGCGCCAGACACCGCATTGAGCCCGGCCGGCGTGTCCATGTTGTAGGCTTTGAGCCCGTTGGAGAGGTTCGAGGTCAGCATGAAGACGCCGAACTGCGAAAAGGCTTGTTCCTCTCCCGCACCCAGTGTCAGGCTCGCAGTCAGTGCCGTGAAGCTGAAATCGGAGCCGATGGAGTAGACTTCAGCCGAGGTGGCGACGAAGCCCTTGAACGTCCCGTTGGCGAGGAAGCCGCCGAACGCTCCACGGGGCGCAGCGGCCATCGCAGCAGCCCCAGGCGCAGCAGCAAGCGTCGGACGCGGCACGTAGCCACCAGCCGCCATGAAGACGTTGCTGACCTCGCTTGAGAGAAGCTCTCCAGCGTCGGGGCGGAAGGGGAGGAACAATGGCATTTAGGGCGTGGCCATCGGCAGCACCATTTCGGCATTGCCCCACTGCGCTACGTTGGACTGGCTCACCAGTTCATCGAGAATGTCGTCGGCAACGGCTTGGTACATCGCTGCACCCGCCATATCCTCCCTCTTGGCTTTCGACGCCGCCCTGCACGCGAACAGGTAGTAGTCTGGCGCCAGCGAGAGCAGCCAGTTGGTCGTGTTCAAACTTGTCAGCGCCGCAATCTTCTT
>JBKJTB010000115.1:0-11330 GCA_046594305.1 Devosia sp.
GCCATCTCCGCCCGCGTCGCGGTCGTGCCCGGCCGCAACGCCATCGGCATCGAGCTGCCCACCGGGAACCGCGAGACCGTGTACCTGCGCGAAATGCTCGCCAGCGCCGACTTCGAAAAGATGAAGGGCAAGCTCAACATCTGCCTCGGCAAGACCATCGGCGGCGAGCCGATCATCGCCGACCTCGCGCGCATGCCGCATCTGCTCATCGCCGGCACCACCGGCTCAGGCAAGTCGGTCGGCATCAACACCATGATCCTCTCGATCCTCTATCGCATGACGCCCGCCGAATGCCGGCTGATCATGATCGATCCCAAGATGCTCGAGCTCTCGGTCTATGACGGCATCCCGCATCTCCTCACCCCCGTGGTCACCGATCCGAGCAAGGCCGTCACCGCCTTGAAGTGGGCCGTTCGCGAGATGGAAGACCGCTACCGCAAGATGAGCAAGATCGGTGTGCGCAACATCGACGGCTTCAACCAGCGCGTCTCGGAAGCCGCCGCCAAGGGCGAGACCATCACCCGCACCGTGCAGACGGGTTTCGACCGCGAAACCGGCGAGGCGATCTTCGAGAGCGAGGAGTTCAACCTCGAGCCGCTGCCCTTCATCGTCGTCATCGTCGACGAAATGGCCGATTTGATGATGGTCGCCGGCAAGGACATCGAAGGCGCCATCCAGCGCCTCGCCCAGATGGCTCGCGCCGCCGGCATCCACATCATCATGGCGACGCAGCGCCCCTCTGTCGACGTCATCACCGGCACCATCAAGGCCAACTTCCCCACCAGAATCTCGTTCCAGGTGACCTCGAAGATCGACAGCCGTACCATCCTCGGCGAGCAGGGTGCCGAACAGCTCCTCGGCAACGGCGATATGCTCTACATGGCCGGCGGCGGCCGCATCCGGCGTCTCCACGGCCCATTCGTGTCGGACGGGGAAGTCGAGAGCGTCGTGCGTCATTTGAAGTCGCAGGGCGCGCCGGACTATCTCGACTCGATCACCGCCGAGGACGAAGAGTTCGACCCCGCGAGCGCAGTGGGCGACGAAGGCGGCGGCTCGGGCGACGAGCTTTACGACAAGGCCGTCAACATCGTACTGACAGACAAGAAGGCCTCGACCTCCTACGTCCAGCGCCGCCTCGCGATCGGCTACAACAAGGCCGCCTCGCTGATCGAGCGCATGGAGAAGGAAGGCGTCATCTCCGGCCCCAACCATTCGGGCAAGCGCGAAATCCTCGTCGGCAGCGACGCGTACTGATCTCCGTTCCGCGGCTTCTGGCGCGCGCAGGCAGGGCCAGCGCTAAACGCGGATCTCGTGAGCCGCGTGCGTGGCAGCCGCCGGCGGCCGCCACCGCGCGTGTCGCACGATCGCGCCGAGACATCCCGCCAGATCGCCCACGCGTTCGGGACGCATCAGCGATCCGCCGAGCCGTGGATTGATCTCGAAGATCGCGAGCGAGCCGTCGGGCCGGCGCCGGTAGTCGATATTGGCAGGGCCGTTGAATCCGAGCGGCAGGAGCAACCGCTCGAACGCCTGAAGATCCGCCCGACGGGCGCGGTGCCGCTTGATCGTCGTCAGCGCTTCGACCGGGCCGCGGATGTCGCGCCGGGTCGCCAGCGGGTAGCCGTAACTGCAGTGCCAGACGATCCGTCCGCGGACGCACACCACGTGAGTGACGTACTCCGTCCGCGACCCGATAGCCTCCTGCAGCAGTACCTCTTCGCCCGCCCAGGGCGCGGTAGCGCGCGTCTCGTCGAGCTGCTGCCGATCGGTGACGAACGCCACGCCGTTCCCGGAATTGAGATTGGTGCGCTTGAGGATTGCCGGGAAGCTTGGATGCGCGAGATCGATGCTGCGCGGCAACAGCCGCGAGGCGCCCAGTTCCGCGGCATAGCGTGCGAACCGCGCCTTGTCGGCGAGGATTGCCAGCGCCTCGGGGTCGGGGACCAGCGCATGGCAGCCGCCGGGCATCGAGGCAATGTGCGGCTCCATCGGCGGAATGACAACGCGCTTCCGCCACCAGTACGGCGCCCCCACCGCCGGCTGTGCGATGCCGCCGAGAAGGCCCCAGACTTGCGCTTGAGCGTCGACCGCCTCGTTCCAGCTCGGACCGTGCCAGCCATGGATCGCCACATCGGGCAGGAGGGTGCGCGGAACCAGCCGCCGCGCCAGCGAAACGAGGGAAAGAGACATCTGCGACTGTTCGACAACCGGCCCGGCTCGGAGCCGCTTCGGGCTTAGCGCCGGGTGCGCGTCGTCACAAGCCTGCGGCGGCCGGACTGCACCGGAACAGCGTCGCTCCCCGCTTCCCCGTCTTGCCTCAATTGCGCGCTAACGCTAGGCCTCATCGATCCTGAGGACTGCCCATGCTTCGACGCTCTCTCCTGGCGCTGCTTGCCACTTCCCTCGCCCTGCCCGCGACGTTTTCGCTGGGACAGGAAGAGCCGCGTCAGCTGACGCCCGAAGAGATTGCCCTGATCAATGCGATCTCGGCGCACAATTCCGCGATCGCCACCATGTCCGGACGGTTCAACCAGATCGACACGCAGGGCTATCGTGCCGAGGGCACCTTCTACCTGCAGCGGCCGGGCAAGATCCGCTTCCGCTACGACCCGCCGTCACGCGAAGAGATCATGTCGATCGGCCAGGGTTTCTACGTCATCGACCGCAAGGAGAAGACGCAATACGCCTATCCGCAGGACAAGGTGCCGCTGCGCCAGTTCCTCGACAGCGAGATCGACCTGCTGCACGCGGGTCTGACCTCGATCAGCCAGTCGGACACTTACCTCGAAGTGACGCTGCAGGACGAAACGCCCGCCGGCACCGTGCGCATCGCGCTGGTGTTCGACAAGCAGACGCAGGAACTCGTCCAGTGGGTGCTCTACAGCCCCGACGGCTCGCAGCTCACCTTCTCGCTCTACGACGTCGAAAAGGACGTCCAGATCCCGGCGTCCTATTTCTATCTCAACATCAACGACTACAACAAAATCGACTCGCCGAGCTGACGCCGGGCGGGGATGACACCGGGCTCAATTGCGGGCATTGAGGGTCTCCCTCTGCCCCCGAGTCCCTATGCCCTTCAGCCTCGCCACCTGGAACATCAACTCAGTCCGACTGCGCATCCGCCTGGTGCTGAGGTTCCTGAAGGCGCATCCGGTCGATGTCCTGTGCCTCCAGGAGATCAAGTGCCAGAACGAGCAGTTCCCAGCCAAACAGTTCGCGAGGGCCGGCTACCCGTATCACGCGGTGCACGGGCAGAAGGGCTACCACGGTGTCGCCATCGTCTCGCGCCATCCGCTGACCGACATTTCGAGCCGTGTGTTCTGCGAGATCGCGGACTGCCGGCATGTCTCGGCGACCGTCGCCTGGGGCAATGGACCGCTCAGCGTCCATTCGATCTACATCCCCGCCGGCGGCGACGAGCCGGACCCGGCGATCAATCCAAAATTCCGGCACAAGCTCAACTTCCTGCGCGAGCTCAAGGAATGGTTCGGCGAGGACCGGTTCAAGCAAGGCCAGCTGATCTGCGGCGACTTCAATGTTGCCCCGCATGAGGACGACGTGTGGAGTCACAAGCAGCTCCTCCGGGTGGTGAGCCACACGCCGGTCGAAACGCAGGCGCTCGACGAATTGCTGACGGCCAATCACGGCTGGACGGACCTGGTCCGCAAGCACCTGCCCTACGGCACGAAGCTGTCATCGTGGTGGAGCTATCGGGCGCTCGATTGGGAGAAGGCCAATCGCGGCCGGCGCCTCGACCACATCTGGTCGACATCAGACATTGCCGCACACACCACCGATGCCGAAATCATCCGCCCGGCCCGCGGCTGGAGCGCCAAGCCGTCCGACCACGTCCCCGTCATCGCCTATTTCCGAGGCCTCAATGAGTGACCGCAAGCTCGTCAGCTCCGGCTCCTATCTCGAGCCCATCATCGGTTTTTCCCGCGCCGTCCGCGTCGGCAACCACATCGCTGTCGGCGGCACTGCGCCTATCGCCGCCGGTGGCGGCACGGCGGCCAAAGGCGATATCTACGGCCAGACCATCCGCTGTCTCGAAATCATCGCCAAGGCTATCGCCGACGCCGGCGGCCACATCGAGGACGTGACCCGCACCCGCATCATCGTCACCGATATCAGCCTCTGGAAAGACGCCGCCCGGGCCCACGCCGAGTATTTCGGCACCATACGCCCGGTCACCACCACCATGGCGATCACCGCCTTCGTCGATCCCGACTGGCTCGTCGAGATCGAAGCCGACGCGGTCGTGCCGGACTAACGCAGCTAACCTTTGCTGCTGCCGATCTTGGTCTTGATGCGTTCGATCTCACCGAGATAACCCGACAGTTCGACGCGAATACGCGCCGCGACTCGCGCGGCGAGATCGGGCTCCTGATTGGCGAGCTTCATGAATGCCGTACGCGGCACGAACAGCGTCTCGACATTGTCAACTGCCTTGACGGTGACTGGGCGCGGCTTGGCAACGACAAGCGCCATCGCACCGAGCAACGCACCCTGGCTGGTGATGACGAACGGGTTGGCCTCGTCGCCGTCCTGGTAGCTTGCGACGGTCCCGACCACCAGCACATGTGCGCCTTCGGGGATATCACCGGCCTGGTAGATCACGGAGTTGGGGCGCCATTTTTTGCGCTCGCTGGCGAAGGCGAGCAAACGACGCTGTTCGGCACTGCAGACCGTGAAAAAGTCTGCGCGCCCCAGAATCGTGGTCGCGTCGTCGAGCTGCATTATGCCCCGTTACCTAGAGCATTCACCGTTTCGTTGAAACGGTGAAACCTCCAGGCCCTTGTTTGTCGCGTTTCCGAAACGAAAAGCCGGAGCCCACCTTTTCTGGAAACGCTCGAGTGTTCGGCCGCCGCCCGCGACCTCAGGGGCCTGATATAGAGCATGCCGCTCCCTTTGCGAGAACGGATTTCATCGGATTGGTGACCAGCGGCGGGGAAACCCAATTCCTTAGCCGCGCGTTCGAACCGGAAAAGTCTGCAACTTTTCCTGAACGCGCTCTCTGGGCGCTACGGGACGAGCCGGTAGCCGCCCTCTTCGGTGACCAAAAGACGGGCATTGGACGGGTCCCGCTCGATCTTCTGGCGCAGCCGGTAGATGTGGGTTTCGAGCGTGTGCGTCGTCACCCGGTTATTATACCCCCATACTTCCTTCAGCAGGACGTCGCGGGTGATGGTCTTGGGCCCCTGCCGGTAGAGGTATTTGAGGATCGAGGTTTCCTTGTCGGTCAGCCGCACCTTGCCGCCGTCCGACGCTTCGAGCAGTTTTGCCGCCGGCTGGAAGCTGTAGGGCCCGATGGTGAAGACCACGTCCTCGCTCTGGTCGTGCTGGCGGAGCGCCGCGCGGATGCGGGCCAGCAGCACCGAAAAACGGAAGGGCTTGGTGACGTAGTCGTTGGCGCCCGATTCGAGCCCGAGGATCTCGTCGGAATCGCTGTCGTGCCCGGTGAGGAGGATGATCGGGCTCTTGAACCCGTCGCGGCGGAGGATTTTGACCACCTCGCGCCCGTCCATGTCGGGCAGCCCGACATCGAGCAGCATCAAATCGATGTGGACGTCGCGCACCTGCCGGATCGCGTCGTTGGCGTTCGCCGCTTCGAGCAGCTCGAACTCGCGGTAGTGCATGAGCTGGTCCATGAGGGTCTTCCGCAGGTCGGCATCGTCGTCGACAAGGAAAATGCGGCGGCGGATCATGTCGCGCTCCAAGATTCACTGAACGTGAGTTAAGCCGGGAGGGAGACACCGACCAGTCACAAGATGGTGACGCTTCGAGTAACGCACCAGTGAGCCTAGGAGTTTCCAAGAGAAATGCGCGTCAGCCCGGTCCGGCTCGATCAGGGGATCGGCCGCGATCCGAACAGGGCGCTCCCCACCCGCACATGCGTCGCGCCCATGGCGATGGCGGTCTCGAAATCGGCGCTCATCCCCATCGACAGCACGGTCGCGCCGACGTCTTTGGCGAGACCCGCCATCTGCGCAAAGTACGGTCCCGGCGGCAGGCCGTCGGGCGGAATTGCCATCAGGCCGTCGATCGTCAGCCCATGCACGTCACGGCAGCGCGCCACGAAGGCCAAAACCTCGTCGGGCGGAATTCCGGCCTTTTGCGGTTCGAGCCCGATATTGACCTGAACGAGGAGCCGGGGGTGTTTGCCGGCCTTCTCCATCTCGGCCTTGAGCACGACCGCGATCTTTTCGCGGTCCACTGTCTCGATCACGTCGAACAGGGAGACGGCGTCCCTGGCCTTGTTCGACTGCAGCGGGCCGATCAGATGCAATTCTATGCTGTCATAGGAGGCCCGCAGCTCGGGCCATTTCGCCGCCGCCTCCTGCACCCGGTTCTCACCGAATACCCGCTGTCCGGCCTCGAGGAACGGGCGGATATTGTCCACGCCAAACGTCTTGCTGACGGCCACAAGCTCCACCCGCTCGGGCGGCGCGCCAAAGCGATGGTGCGCTTTGTCGATGCGAGTCCGGATCGTTGCGAGCCGTTCGGCCGCGTCGTCGAGCGCCATTCTGTTGACCGTTTACCCATTTAGTGTAGACGGTCCGCTACCCTAAAAATCCCCGGCAAAGCAACTCTTTGCCGTCTTAAGGACGTGCCGAAGTGAAGCCGATCGAGCGTTACAACCCGCGGGTGGAAGAGCCGCGCTGGCAAAAGGCCTGGGAGGACAACAAATCCTTCGAAGTCGCCAACGACGATCCGCGCGAGCCGTATTACGTGCTCGAGATGTTCCCCTATCCGTCGGGGCGCATCCATATGGGCCATGTGCGCAATTACGCCATGGGCGACGTGATCGCCCGCTACCGCCGGGCGCTGGGCTTCAACGTGTTGCACCCCATGGGCTGGGACGCCTTCGGCCTGCCGGCGGAAAATGCCGCCAAGCAGACCGGCAGCCACCCCAAAACCTGGACCTACGCCAACATCGACGCGATGAAGAAGCAGCTCAAGACCATGGGTCTGAGCTTCGACTGGTCGCGCGAGTTCGCCACCTGCGACGTCGGCTATTACCACCAGCAGCAGAAGCTCTTCACCGACATGATGGCGGCGGGTCTGGTGACCCGCAAGCAATCGAAGGTGAACTGGGACCCCGTCGACGAGACCGTGCTCGCCAATGAGCAGGTGATCGACGGCCGCGGCTGGCGCTCCGGCGCCCTCGTCGAGCAGCGCGAGCTGACCCAGTGGTTCTTCAAGATTTCCGACTATTCCGAGGATCTGCTGGACGCCATCGACGGGCTCGACGGCTGGCCCGACAAGGTGCGCATCATGCAGCGCAACTGGATCGGCAAGTCCGAAGGCTTGCGGCTGCTGTTCGAGCTCACGGCCAACGCCAAGACCAGCGCCCCGACCGTCGAAGTCTTCACCACGCGGCCCGACACCTTGTTCGGCGCGAGCTTTGTCGCGCTGTCGCCCGACCATCCGCTGGCCACCGAACTGGCCGCGACCGATGCGGCGCTGAAAACCTTCATCGATGAGTGCCACCGCCTGGGCACCGCGACCGAGACCATCGAGAAGGCCGAGAAGCTGGGGCATTTCACCGGATTGACGGTGAAGCATCCGCTGAAGCCCGGCGAGACGCTACCGGTTTACGTCGCCAACTTCGTGCTGATGGACTACGGCACCGGCGCCATCTTCGGCTGCCCGGCGCACGACCAGCGCGATTTGGACTTTGCCCGGAAATACGCGCTGAAGGTGATCCCGGTGGTCCTGCCAGATGGCGCCGACCCCGCCACTTTCGACGTCGGCACCGAGGCCTATACCGGGCCCGGCACGATCTTTCATTCGGGTTTTCTGGACGGCCTCAGCATCGAGGACGCCAAGAAGAAGATCGCCGAGCATTTCGGCGGCCGGCAGATCGGCAACCGCGTGCAGGGCGTGCTCGAGACGAACTATCGCCTGCGCGATTGGGGCGTCTCGCGGCAGCGCTATTGGGGTTGCCCGATCCCGGTGATCCACTGCGACGAGCACGGCGCCGTGCCGGTGCCCGACGACCAGTTGCCGGTCGTGCTGCCCGGCCACGTCACCTTCGACAAGCCCGGCACCCCGCTCGACCACCACACGACCTGGAAGCACGTCAATTGCCCGGTGTGCGGCAAGTCGGCGCGCCGCGAGACGGACACGATGGACACGTTCGTCGATTCGTCCTGGTATTTCGCCCGGTTCACCGCGCCGCGCGCCGACACCCCGACGATCCCCGGCGTCGCCAATCGCTGGCTGCCGGTGGACCAGTATATCGGTGGCGTAGAACACGCTATTTTGCACCTGCTCTACTCGCGCTTCTTCGCCCGCGCCATGCACAAGACCGGCCATCTGGGCCTCGACGAGCCGTTCAAGGGCATGTTCACCCAGGGCATGGTGGTGCACGAAACCTATCGCGACCAGAACGGCGATTGGGTGCTCCCGGCCGACGTGACGCTCGAGGGCATGGGCGACGGCCGCCGCGCCAAGCATGCCACCACCGGCACCCCGGTCGAGATCGGCTCGATCGAGAAGATGTCGAAGTCGAAGAAGAACGTGGTCGATCCCGACGAGATCGTTAGCACCTACGGCGCCGACACGGCCCGCTGGTTCATGCTGTCGGACTCGCCGCCCGAGCGCGACGTGCAGTGGACCGAAGCCGGCATCGAGGGCGCCGGCCGCTTCCAGCAGCGCGTCTGGAAGCTGGTGCATGACACGATTGAGATCGCGGAGATGGCGGCTTCCGGGGAGACCTCGGCCGTCGAGATCGAGGCGATCCGCAAGCTGATCCATCGTGCTGCCCAGGCCGTCGGCGAGGGCATCGAGGGGCTGCGCTTCAACAGCGCCGTCGCCCAGATCTATGAGCTGAGCAACGGCCTCGCCAAATTCGCCACGACGCTCGAGGCCACGCCGACATCCAATGGTGCGGCGACGCTGAGCGAAGGCGTCGGCAAGCTGGTGCAGCTGATCGCGCCGATGATGCCGCATCTGGCTGAAACCTGCTGGGGTGCGCTGGGCAAGCCCGGCATGGTCGCCGACGCGGCCTGGCCGGACGTCGATCCGGCGCTGCTCGTCGACGACACCGTGGTTATGGCGGTGCAGGTCAATGGCAAGCGCCGCGGCGAGATCACCGTGCCCAAGGGCGCGTCGAGCGCCGTGGTCGAGAAAGAGGCCTTGTCACTCGATGCGGTTGCCCGCATGCTGGATGGCAAGCCGCCGCGCAAGGTGATCATCGTGCCCGACAGGATCGTCAATGTTGTCGTTTAGCCGGGCCGCAAGTTCCGCACTGCTCGCCGTCGCACTGCTGGTGCCGCTGGCTGCCTGCACCGGGATTCGCCCGGTCTACAGCGACGCCGGCCTCGGCACTCAGCGCGTCAAGGTCAGCTACGCGCAACCCAACAATCGGCTCGAGCAGATCATCTACCAGGACCTCGCCCTGCACCTCGGCGAGGCCGATGGAAAGGGTCCGATCGTGACGGTGGCCGCCTCGAGCGGTTCGGCGGGGCTGACCAACAACACGGTCTCGTCGCCGGTCAACGCGCGGCAGGTCACGGTCTCGGCCAATTTGACCGTAACGGCGCCCGATGGCACGGTGCTTTTCTCCGGGGTCCGGTCGCAGACTGCCGATCTCACGCATAGCGCGCAAACGCTCGCCAACCAGCAGGCCACCAGCACCGCCGAGCGTCAGGCGGCGCTCCTTTTGGCCGACACACTCCGGCTCCAGATCATCGCCGCGCTCGCCAAGTGGCCGCACTAAAGGCGCACGAGGTCGAGCGCTTCCTCAAGCGCCCCGATCTCGATGCCGGCGTCCTGCTCGTTTACGGCCCGGATACCGGCCTCGTCCGCGAGACAGCACAGCGCCTCGTCCGCCACTACACTGCCGCCGACCGCGACGGCATGGGCCTCGTGACGCTCGACGGCAGCGAACTCGACGGCGATCCGGGCCGGCTCCTGGTCGAAGCTAGAACATCGTCCTTGTTCGGCGAGAAGCGCGTCGTTCGCGTCCGCAATGCCGGTAAATCGGTGGCCGTGCCACTGGCCGAGCTCGCCGCCGATCCAACCGGGGCGATCGTCGTTCTAGAGGCAGGCAACCTTGCCCCCCGCGACGCGCTTCGCATCCTGGTGGAGGGCGCGAGGGCCGGCCGAGCCTTGCCGTGCTATGCCGACAGCGACGAGACCATCCTGCGGCTCATCAGCGAGAGCTTTTCGATCGCCGGCATCCGGGCGGAGCCGGATGTTGCATCCACACTGCGCGATCAGCTGGGCAATGACCGCGAGGTCACCCGCCGCGAGATCGAGAAGCTCGTGCTCTATGCCGACCAGAGCAAGATTCTAACGCGCGAGGATGTGCTGACGCTGTGTGCCGACAATGCCGCGCTGGTGCTCGATGAGATCGCCGACGCCATCGGCACCGGTCACGCCGAACGGCTGGACACGGCGCTGTCGCGCGCACTCGCCGCGAGCATCAATCCGCAGCAGCTGCTCTCGAGTGTCGTGCAGCACTTTGCCCAGCTTCGCCGCTGGCGTACCGTGGTCGATACCGGCGTCGGGGTGCGTGATGTCCTCGAAGGCGCGCGGCCCAAACCGCACTTCTCGCGCCGCTCGGCGCTTGAGCAGCAACTGCGCCTGTGGAGCGACGCATCCCTGTCGATCGCCACCTCGCGGCTGCACGATGCGACAGGCGAATCGCGCAAGAATTACGGGCGGTCGGAGACGGTTGTGCGGCGCGTATTCCTGGCACTCACCCAGATGGCGGCGCAGCACTGAGCCCGGCGGCTCAGCTGCTGGTGAGACGGGTCAGCACGGAGTCGAGCTGCTCGAGCGTGCGGTAGCGGATTTCCATCCGCCCCCCATTGTCGTGGTGGTCGATCACGACTTTGAGCCCCAGATGGTCCGAGAGCTGCTTTTCGATCGCCAGCGTGTCGGCATCCTTAGGTGCCGGTTCGGCCGGCGCCTTTTTCGGCGCGGCACCGTGGCCGCCCTGGCTCAGCTTTTCGGCCTCGCGGACCGACAGCCCGCCGTCGACGATCTGGCGCGCCACCGCGGCGGGGTCGTCGGCGGTGATCAGCGTGCGGGCATGGCCGGCGGTGAGCACGCCGCTCGTCACCATCTCGCGGATGTCCTTGGGCAGCTTCAGCAGGCGCAGTGTGTTGGCGACATGCGAGCGGGACTTGCCGATGACCTGCGCAAGGTCTTGCTGCGTATACGAAAACTGCTCGATCAGCTGCTCATAGCCCTGCGCTTCTTCGAGCGGATTGAGGTCGACGCGCTGCACATTCTCGATGATCGCGAGCTCGAGCGCTTCCTTGTCGTCGACCTCACGGATGATGACAGGCACGTCGTGGAGGCCGGCCCGCTGC
>JBKJTB010000195.1:0-3062 GCA_046594305.1 Devosia sp.
GCCAGATGTTCGACATCCACGCCGGCGGCCTCGACCTGATCTTCCCGCACCACGAGAACGAGATCGCCCAGAGCCGCTGCGCCCACGGCACCCCGACCATGGCGCGCTACTGGATGCACAACGGTTTCCTCCAGGTGGAGGGCCAGAAGATGTCGAAATCGCTCGGCAACTTCTTCACCATCCGCGAGCTCCTCGACTCCGACAGATTCGGCGGCCGCACCTGGCCCGGCGAAGTGCTGCGCCTCGCCATGCTCATGACCCACTATCGCGAGCCCATCGACTTCACCGTCAAGCGCCTCGAGGAGGCCGAGGACAAGCTCCGCGGCTGGCAGCGCGCCGCCGCGACCGCCGCTGGCACCGGCACGCCCGACGCATCGGTGATCGCGGAGCTGATGGACGATCTCAATTTCCATCGCGCCTCGGTCACCATCGACGTCATCGCCCGCAAGGCCAATCGCGGCACCGCGACTGCGGTCGAATGCCTCGCCGCTACGCTCGAATTCCTTGGCCTGCCGGTGCGCAGCATGGCTGCCGAAGCCGCCCCTGCCGACGCGTCTCGTATTGACGCCTCGGTCGCCGAGCGCCTTGCCGCCCTCAACGCCAAGGACTTCAAGCGCGCCGACGAAATCCGCGCGGCCCTGCTGGCCGACGGCATCCAGCTGATGGATTCAAAGAACGACGCCGGCGAACGCGTCACCAAATGGGAGATCAAGCGATGAGCGTTTCCATCGACCACCTCGGCATCAGCGTCACCGACCTCGAAAAAGCCAAGGCGTTCTACTCGGCCGCGCTGAAGCCGCTCGGCCTCGCCATCATGTCCGACTACGGCGTCACCGTCGGCATGGGCGCGGACTATCCGTTCCTGTGGCTCTCGGCCGGGGCGCCCGGCCATGTCCACCTCGCCTTCCGCGCCGACAGCCGCGCCCTGGTCGATGCGTTCCACGCCGCGGCCATCGCCGCAGGCGGCACCGACAACGGCAAGCCGGGTCTCCGCACGGAATACAGCGAAGACTACTACGGTGCCTACATCCTCGATGCCGACGGCCACAACATCGAAGCGGTCACCTATGGCAAGTGAACTCGCCGGCGGCTGCCAGTGCGGGGCTGTGCGCTTTCGCGTCGAGCGCCTCGGCCGCGCCTCGATCTGCCATTGCCGGATGTGCCAGAAGGCGTTCGGCGGCTTCTTCGGGCCGCTGGTGACAGGCTTCGGCGTCGAATGGACACGCGGCGCGCCGAACTGGTTCCAGAGTTCCAACAAGGTCCGCCGCGGCTTCTGCGCCGCTTGTGGAACGCCGCTCGCCTATGACTTTGGCGCCGCCGCCATCGAACTCGCCATCGGCGCCTTCGACGATCCCGCTGTCGCTGCGCCGACCATCCAGGTCAACCCGCAGGACAGGGTGAGCTTTTTCGACGATCTGATGAGCTTGCCGGTGCGCCAGCCCGGCGAGTCGCCCCAGGCCGACGAGTTCAAGCTCGACATCGTCAGCCACCAGCATCCCGACCACGATACCGAAACCTGGCCGCCCAAGGACGGCTTTGCCGCGTGAGCGACCTGCGCACCTACTATCCCGAGATCGAACCCTTTGCGTCGGGCATGCTCGACGTCGGTGACGGCCACACGATCTATTGGGAGCGTGTCGGCACACCGGGCGCCAAGCCCGCGGTGTTCCTTCACGGCGGTCCCGGCGGTGGCCTCTCGCCGAACCAGCGCCGGGTCTTCGATCCGAGCAAATACGACGTGCTGCTGTTCGACCAGCGCGGCTGCGGCAAGTCCACGCCGTTCGCGTCGCTCGAGCACAACACCACCTGGGACCTCGTCGCCGATATCGAAAAGCTGCGCGAAATGGTTGGCGTCGAGCGCTGGCTGGTGTTCGGCGGTTCGTGGGGCTCGACCCTGTCGCTCGCCTACGCCGAGACCCACCCGGAGCGGGTGACCGAACTGGCGCTGCGCGGCATCTTCACGCTCCGCCGCTGGGAGCTCGAATGGTACTACCAGCGCGGCGCCTCGCTGCTGTTCCCCGACAAATGGGAACGCTTCGTCGCCCCGATCCCCGCCGCCGAGCGCGGCGACATGATGGCCGCCTACCGCAAGCGCCTCATCGGCGACGACCGCGCGGCGCAGCTCGCCGCCGCCAAGGAATGGGCGCGCTGGGAAGGCGAGACGCTGACGCTGCTGCCGGACCCCTCGGTCTCCAGCACCTTCTACGGCGAGACCTACGCGCTCGCCTTCGCCCGCATCGAGAACCACTTCTTCGTCCACGCCGGCTGGATGACCGAAGGCCAGCTCATCGCCGACGCCCACAAGCTCAAGTCCATCCCCGGCGTCATCGTCCAGGGCCGCTATGACATGGCCTGTCCGCCGCAGACCGCGTGGGATCTCCATCGGGCCTGGCCGGAAGCGGAGTTCCACATGGTCGAGGACGCCGGACATGCGCTGAGCCAGCCCGGTATCCTCCATCACCTGATTGAGGCCACCGATCGCTTTGCGGGAGGAACACCATGACCACCGTCCTCACCGGCGGCTGCCAGTGCGGCGCTTTGCGCTACGCCCTCGATATGATGCCGGAGAACGTTCACGTGTGCCATTGCCGGATGTGCCAGAAGGCCGTCGGCGGACCGTTCGCAGTGATTTGCCCGGTGATGAAATCGAGCTTCCGCATCACCCGCGGCGAGATGAGCTATTTCCAGAGTTCTGAGCCGACCCAGCGTGGCTTCTGCCGCGCCTGCGGCACGCCGATGACCTTCGAGTATTTCGAGGGCCTCGACCTCGGCGTGCTCGTCGGCACGCTCGATCATCCCGAACTCGCGCCGCCTGTGGTGCAGTATGGCATCGAGAGCCGCGTCCCGTGGTATGGCCACCTACCTGAGCTGCCCGGTGACAAGCCGACTTATTCCGGGAATCCGGCAATGCTGGCGCGTATTGCCGACAGCAACCGCCAGCATCCCGACCACGATACGGCCCAATGGCCGCCGCGAGGCTCACAATGACCGAGACGTCCACTGGCGGCTGCCAGTGCGGCGCCGTGCGCTATCGCGTCACCCGTCCCGTGCGGCACCCCGCG
>JBKJTB010000247.1:0-17670 GCA_046594305.1 Devosia sp.
CGCCGAGAACGACGACGATGAGGACGACGACGACGCCTCGCGCAGCTAGTGCAGTCGCCGCATCTCGCGGATTTCGGCCGGCGTGATCAGCCGGGCATGCGCCACGGTGACCGAGACGATCGGGCCCTCGATCTTTTCCTCCCAGAAAGCGAGGAATTTGCCGAGCGCCGGAAACTCGGGAAAGCTGTCATATTGCTGCCAGACGAACTCCTGCAGCAGGGCAAGATGGTCCGGCATCCGGTAGAAGATCTGGGCGGTGGTGAGGCCGAAATCGCGGTTGGCCTCGGGAGACGATGGTCGCATGGCACACTCCGTTCGCCCCCGGAGCATCGCCGTCCGGGACGCGATAGAGCAAGCGTCCGCTAAGAAGATTAATACAACATTTCAGTGATTTAGCAGCAGGTGCGACGGGCTGCTAACAGCCAAGTCACTTGTTGCGATGGCCTTCCATATAGGACCGGAGCACCGCGTTGATCTTGGTCTGATAGCCGCGGCCACGCTCCTTGAAAAAGGCAAGAATGTCGGGGTCGAGACGGATGCTGATTGCTGCCTTGGGTGGCGTGGCCGAGATGGTGCTGTCATCCCAGACAATACCGGCCTCGTCGGGATCGCTGGCGATAGCCGCGGCGATTTCCGCATCGGTCATGGCGTTGGCGCGCGCCCAATCGCTCTGGTCTTCGCCACGAGCGATCATCTCCTTAATTTCTTCGCTCGTGTAGCTGACGATAGTGCCGCTTTTCTTCATCTCTCGCACTCCTCAACGAAATGAACCTGCGGTTCTCTCCCCGCAATGTCCAAATCAAGGTGCGGAACTCACCATCGATCAATCCAGTGGTCTGGATACGGAGTTCGACGTCGCTTCTGGCTTCCCGATTGAAGGTCGGTCGCCCGTCGAACAACTCATCGCCACGAACTAGATCGATGCCGTGCTTGGCGAGGCTAATTGCTCGCTTGGCCTCGTCCCACTCGATCATGTATATACGATCTGTATATACACCTGCAAGAGCTACTTCCCCAGCGTGCTCGGCCAGGTGCCGTGCTGTTCGCCCGGGCGGTCGGTGAGTTCAAAGCCGTGGGCGCCGAAGAAGTCGCGCTGGCCCTGGGTGAGGTTGGCGGTGCCGCGGGCCTGGCGGTAGCTGTCGAAATAGGCCAGCGAGGCCGAGAGGCAGATGAGCGGAAACTCGCCGAGCGCCGCGGCCGCTACGACCTTGCGCAGCGAGGTGTTGGCCGTCTTCATGATGGTCACGAAATCGGGCACCATCAGCAGGTTGGTCGCCTCGCCCTTGGCATAGGCGGCCGACATCTGGTCGAGGAAGCGCGAGCGGATGATGCAGCCGGCGCGCCAGATCTTGGCGATGGTCGCCAGCGGCAGGTTCCAGCCGAACTCTTCGGAGGCCTTCGACAGGACAGCAAAACCCTGGGCGTAGGACACGATCTTGCCGGCGAGGAGGGCTTGCTCGAGATCGGCCAGCGAGACGTTTGCCTTGCCGGCCGCAGGCTTGCCGTAGGCGGCTTCGGCGGCGACGCGCTCGTCCTTGCGCGACGAGATCGAACGGGCGGCGACGGCGCCTTCAATGGCCGTTGCCGGCACCGCCAGTTGCTGGGCAGCCATCGCGGTCCAGGTCCCGGTGCCCTTCTGGCCGGCCTTGTCGAGGATCAGATCCACCAGCGGCTTGCCGGTCTTGGGCTCCACCGCCTCGAGCACCAGTCCGGTGATCTCGACGAGGTAGGAGTTGAGCGGGCCCTTGTCCCAGTCCTTGAACACTTTTGACGACGCCGCCGGGTTCATCCCGAGGCCATCGCGCATCACGCCATAGACTTCGGCGATCATCTGCATGTCGCCATATTCGATGCCATTGTGAATCATCTTGACGAAGTGGCCGGCGCCGCCTTCGCCCAGGTAGGCGCAGCAGGGCTCGCCGTTGAATTTCGCGGAGATCGCTTCGAGGATCGGCTGGGCGTTCTTCCACTGCGCTTCTGGACCGCCGACCATGATGGAGGGGCCGTGGCGGGCGCCCTCTTCGCCACCCGACACGCCGATGCCGAGGAAGCCGATGCCCTTCGACTTGAGGTATTCAAAGCGGCGCTGGCTGTCGGTGTAGAGCGAGTTGCCGCATTCGAGGATGGCGTCGCCGGGCTCGAGTTTGGGCAAGAGCTGCTCGATCATCTCGTCGACGGGCTTGCCGGCTTTGACCATGATGATGATCGAGCGCGGACGCTTCACTGCGTTGATGAAGGCGTCGATATCGGCTTCGGGCACGATCTTGGCGTCGAGGCCCTGTGCCTTCGCGGTGACCATGAAGTCGTCGATCTTGGATGCCGTGCGGTTATGAACCGCGATCTGGTAGCCCTTTTCGGCGATATTGAGCGCCAGGTTCGAGCCCATCACGGCAAGGCCGATCAGGCCGATATCGGCAGTCGACGACATTAGTTTCTCCTCAGAGGATCATTGGCTTTTCTTGGGGCGCTTTTTGGCATGGGCGAACCTCAAAAGCCACCACAAAGCTATGGCCGCGCTGGCGAAAAGCCCGGTATATCGGACGGATCACCGCAGGCGGAAAAACGGGAGAAAGCAATGGATTCGCTGTCGATGTTCAGCCTCGCGGGGAAGCGCGCATTGGTGACCGGATCGAGCCGCGGCATCGGCTTTGCCATTGCCACGGCCCTTGCCGGGGCGGGTGCCGAGATCATCCTCAACGCGCGGGACAAGGTGGCGCTCGGCGAGGCCGCGGCGAAGCTGGCCGAGGGCGGTGCACGCGCACGCGCGGTGGCGTTCGATGTCACCAGTTCGGACAGCGTGGGTGAGGCGGTGGACTACATCGAGAGCGAGATCGGGCCGATCGACATCCTCGTCAACAATGCCGGGATGCAGTACCGCGCGCCGCTCGAGGATTTTCCCGAGGACATGTTCGAGCGGGTGATGGCGACCAACCTCAACTCGGTGTTCATCGTCGGGCAGGCGGTGGGACGCAAGATGATCCCACGCGGGCGCGGCAAGATCGTCAACATCTCGTCGCTGGTCAGCACGGTGGCACGCAAGAGCATCGCGCCCTATGCGGCGAGCAAGGCGGCGGTCTCGAACCTCACCCGAGCGATGGCGGTGGAGTGGGCGCCGCACGGCATCAACACCAACGGCATCGCGCCGGGCTATTTCAGGACCGAGCTCAACGAAGCGCTGATCGCCAACGCCGAGTTCAACACCTGGGTCGAGACGCGGACGCCACAGGGGCGCTGGGGCGAGGTGGCGGAGCTGGGCGGCGCGGCGATCTTCCTCGCATCGGACGCCGCAAGCTTCGTCAATGGCCACATCCTTTATGTGGATGGGGCGTTCATGGCGACGGTGTGAGAAGGAGCGGATCGGTTTCACCGATGGCGCCACACACCCGAGTGTCATCCCAGCGAAAGCCGGGACCCAAACATCCGCTGGCGCTGCCCCCTCAATCGTCATGGCCGGCGAAGACCCGGCCACCCCGCAGTTGGCGCGCCCGGTTGGGTCCCCGGGTCAAGCCCGGGGATGACGACTGAGGGGGCGGAGCACGGCGGCGAGTTGGGTCCCAGCTTTCGCTGGGAAGTCCGGGTGGGCGTGGAAAATTGGCGCCCTTCTCCCGCCGCCATAGGACGCAACATGACAGCGCTTTCATTTTCTGCGGAAAGCTGCGTGAATGGCCTATCGCCGGGCGCGGCGGTTCGTTATGACGCGCACCAGTAAACGCCAGTTCTTCCAGCCGACCGGACACCGCTTGAGCCTCGTTCCTGCCCGCATCCTTATCGTCATGGGCGTCGCTTCGAGCGGCAAGTCGGTAGTCGGCAAGTCGATCGCGCGCCGGCTGCATGCGCCGTTCCTCGACGGCGACGCGTACCACCCCAGTGCCAACAAGGACAAAATGCGGGCCGGCATTCCGCTCGTCGACGACGACCGCTGGCCGTGGCTGTCGACGCTGGCGCGGGCATTGCACGAGGCCGCCGAGGTCAAGGGTGTGGCAATCGGCGCGTGTTCGGCGCTGAAGCGCAGCTATCGCGATTACCTGCTCAAGGAAGCGGGCGAGCCGATCCTGTTCGTCTTCCTCGATGGCAGCGAGGAACTGATCGCCAGCCGCATGCAGTCGCGCACGCATGAATACATGCCGCTGACGCTGCTCGCGAGCCAGTTCGCGACGCTCGAAGTGCCGGCGGCGGATGAGAACGTCTTTACAATTCCGGTGACCATGACGGTCGAGCAGATTGCGGATCGCGCGGTAAAGGCCGTGCCGCACCTCAAGGCGTTCAAGCGGAAGCAGTAAGGGCGAGCACAGCAATCTTCGTCTGCCGCGCAAGTGTTCCTTCACCCGGCACCGCTAGTCTCCCAGCATTCCTCCTTCGGGCACGAAGCAATGTCGGGGCGTAATCTCGTCGACGAAATGCGTTCTGGCGCGCGGCCTCAGCCACGGCGCGGCCTGTTCGACATCCTCGCCACCGTCGCGGCAGTGGTCGCGATCGGCGCTTTCGCGTTCTTCGCCTACGGTGCCTGGTTCTCGGGCAAGGCACCGCGGCCGCCGGTCCAGGTGGCTGCTTCCCCGACCCATGCGGTCACCCCCGCGCAATGGACCGAGGCTGACGACGCGGCGTGTGTCGCGCGCGGCCGCGCAACCGCGGACGATCCCGATACCGGCAGCTACATGATCACTAACGATTCCATCGCCGAGGGCATGGCCTTCCTTGGAACGAAGGTCGAGTGCCAGCTCAACAGCAAGTCCACTCATTTCTGCGGCAAAGAGGGGAACGCGCAGCTCGTCGCCATCGTCAACGACTATATGGGCCGGATCGACCTGATCGGGCTCGGCCTTGCCGCCCAGGGTGCGCCGATGAAAATCGCAGGCGGTCTGTTCGGCGGGGAAGCGGAGGGCGGCGCGGGCGTCTACGACGCCATGAAAGCCGACACCCTCGCCTACATGAAGGGCTACGATGCCCGCATCGTGGCGTTGATCCGCTCGCTCGCGGCTAAGGGCGTGGTCAAGGCTGACGACTTCAAACCCTTCCCGTTCGCTGGTGTGCCCGCCCGTATCGAGCGGATTTTCGCGGACGCTGAAGCCAAGTCCAACATCTGCGGCTAGGGCCGCGCCGGAATCTGCTGCGCGACAACGATGGCGCCGTCCTTGGGAAAATCCTCGGTGGACATGCCGGCCGGCCAGACCTTCATCCCGGCGACGCAATAAGATTTGATCGAGCGCAGCGCCAGCATCGGCACTGCGGGCAGGATTGGCAGCGTCTCGAACGGCGTTTCGATGGGGACCGTCACGTCGCCGATGGCGCGGCGGAAATTGAGGTCGCCCTTGAGGATGGTGAGTGCCCCCTCCCCCGCGTCGAGCTCGTCGAGCGGCGCCTGATCCATGAACAGCGGCGCCGACCAGAACGAGTTGGAGGTGACGCGCAGGCTGCCGCGCTTGACCTCGGCCTGGAGCCGGCGGGCGAAGGCGGAGCCCGGCGTCAGGCGGTCGAACAGGATCACCACGTCGTCGGTGGTGGTGTCCGACACGAACATCGGCAGATGCTTGACGTGGACGACGACCTCGATACCGGCCTCGGCCGCGATGATCGCGAGCACCAGATCGGCCACGAACTCGGCGCCGAAATTGTCGGCGATGATATTGAGCCGGCGGATGCCGGACGGCTCAATCTGCAAGAGTTCGCCGCCGAGATAATGGCTCGAGGCGGGCTCACTCACCTGCGAGAGATCGTGCGCGTTCGCGTGCAGCGAGAGGGTGAGCGCCTCGGGCAAAGTCTGAGTCTTCTGAATCGCTTGCTCGGCCCACTGAATGTGGCGCTCGAGGTCGCGATGCTTGGTGGCGCGGAAGGGATCGGCGCTGTTGCGCGGGTAGCGGGTCGCGAGCAGGATGCGGAAGTAGAGCCAGTACTCGAAGTCGAAGAACGAGGCTTCGGTCGGGCGCTTGCCGTTGACGCGGCCCGGCAGGCTTTCCCAGCCGGGGATCGGCCAATCGTGAAGGTCGAGCACCATCGGCGCGTTGGCGTCGACGGCGCGGCCGATGGCGAGAAGCTGGCGGACGGCTTCGGCGTTCTGGCCCTCTCCCGCGATCTTGAGAATGGCTGGAATGCGCGTCTTCAGCGTCTGGCGCACATAGTCGTGGTAGCGCGTACTGGGCGGAGCCATGGCGGCACCTTAGCCGTTCCCGTTCGCGCACCCAATGACACAACTGCCACAAACTGGCACCACCGCTCGCTAATCCTGCTTCACTGCAAGCATCGAGGGAGTTTTCGTCATGGCCCGCATCGTTGGCTACATCGCCGCCAGCCTCGACGGCTTCATCGCGGACGAGAACGAGGGGCTCGACTGGCTCTACAGGGCCGAGGCGGACCTCGGCGAGCACCACTACGACAGGTTCATCAAGGGCATCCGCACCGTCGTCATGGGCCGCACGACCTATGAGTGGATGATCAACGCCGGCATGGACTGGCCGTATCGTGAGCAGCGCAACATCGTCGTCACCTCGCGCGCCATCGCCAATCCGCCGGTGGCGATCGAGACACGCTCCGACATCGACGCGCTGATCGCCGAGTTGCGGGCGCTCGACGATGGCGACGTCTGGATGCTGGGTGGCGGGCAACTACAGATGGCGTTCATGGAACGCGGTGCCCTCGACGAGATCGAGGTGTATTTTGCTTCGGCGATCATCGGCGGCGGCTATCCGCTGTTTCCGCCGACCGGCCACAAGGCGACGCTGAAGCTGTTGTCGGCGAAGTCGCTGGGGTCAGGGATGGCGAGGCTGCACTATTCCTTCGGCTAACGGCGGGCGCGGTCTCGCAGTCGGCGCCCTTCCCTGCGCGAAGCGCGGGGGAGGTGGCAGCGAAGCTGACGGAGGGGGCGCCCCGCACGCTGACTTCGGTGCCCGTTGCGCCCCCTCCCCCGGCTTCGCCGGTACCTCCCCCATGCTGCGCATAGGGGAGGACGCCGACTGCGGCTTCGCGTGAGATGTCAGAACCTGGCTAGAACCCGAACGCGTATTGCCCGGTGGGGCTCGCCGCATGCTCCAGCGCTAGCATGCGCATCTTGGCGGTGACGCCGCCGGGTGAGGAGAAGCCGCCGGTCTTGCCGTCCGATGCCAGCACGCGATGGCATGGGATGATGAGCGGGATCGGGTTGGCGCCCATCGCCTGCCCTACCGCGCGCGACAGCGTCACGTCGCCGAGGGTGCGGGCGATGGCGCCGTAGGTGGTGGTCTCGCCGTAGCCGATCTTGAGCAGTTCGTCATAGGCCTGCCGGTTGAACAGCGGCACGTCGGCCAGATCGAGCGGCACGTCGGTGAAGTCTTCCGGCCCGCCCTCGGCATAGCGTTTGATGCGGTCGGGGAGGCTGGCCAGCACGCCATCGGGGAAGCCGGGCTCGGCCGGATCGCGGGAGATCCACATTTCGGTGCGGGCGCGGTCGTTGCCCGGCAGGGCCACGCGGGAAATACCTCGATCGGTCCAGGCGATGCCGAAGGTGCCGATCGCGGTATCCACCAGCGCGTAGCGCATCAGACGACGGGACCTCCCGGCGCGGTGAAGTTGGCCGGCGGCGGCGCGGCACGGCCGCCTCCCGCCCAGTTTGCCGCCTTATCCTTGAGGTCGCGGAATTTCCGGCTCACCTGCCCGATCCGTTCGTCCCAGGCCGGGTCGGGGGTCTGCCCCTCGATGACCCGGAAATAGACGTCCATCATGGCAGCGATGGCGAAGGGTTCGATCAGCGCCGCCTTCACCGCCCAGGCAAAGATCAGCGCGAAGACGAAGCCACCGGCGCCCCACGCATTGGGGATGAACCAGACCAGCGCCGCGGCGGGCGCCAGCATGATGAGAAACACGACGAAGGCGAGGACGTAGGTGATGACGGTCAGCCAGGCGGCGTTCTTCAGCATCACCTTGTAGTTCTGGGCGTAGAGCACGAGCCCGGTCTGCGCGCCGGCCCACGGATTTACCGAGCGGGTGCGGATCAGATAGCCGAGGATCACCTCATCGATCAGCCCGACCGCGAGGCGCAGGAACGCCCGCACGATGCCGACGACATTCTGCAGCCCAGGGATCGGCAGCAGCGCCGTGATCCCCTGCAGCAGGCCGAGGATGGCGCCCAGCACGCCCTTGATGAGCAGGTCGACACCGAACAGCACGTTGGTTTCGGTGAAGCGCTCGCGCACGATGCCGGTGGCGTAGGTGATCTGGCTCTGGCCCTGCGGCACGGCGCGCCCATCCATCAGTTCGACGAGCACGGCGATGTGGCCGGCCTTGACCAGATAGAGGATGTATTCGCGGAGGAAGAAGATCGTGCCGGCTGTCAGGCCGAAGCCGAAGATGCCGCCCCAGGTCGTCGCTCCGGCCCGGAAATCGAGATCGCCGAACGCGCCGACCCCGGCGCCGACGCCCGTGACCAGCACGAACGCCACGGCAATGCCGAAATAGACGATGATGCGGAAGACAATGAAGGGGAGCGTCTGGGCCATGAGACCGAGCGCCCGGCCGATGGAAAAGTCCCACATAGACAACCTCGTTGCGTGCTCCCCCGCGCGGCAAATCTATGCCGCTCCGGGGGCTTCAGCAATCACGCCAATTGCGGCAACTGCCAGAACTTGTAAGCGACCAAGACAGCGATCGCGACAATTGTCACGCCGATGCTGGTCCGATCGCGATGGAAGAAGTGGAGAAGCGTGCTCATCAGGCAGAAGCCGGCGGAAATGATGGTCGCCACCATCATCCTGTCCGCCGGAACAGTTCCGCCAAGCCGCAGATACTCGGCGGGAATACGGATCGTTGCGAGCAACAGCGCGACGATGCCCAATTGCGCGAAGTGCCGCGCTGTCGCCCAGTCAGCGAGGCGCTGGCGCAGGGTCACATGTAGATCACAGCCACGAGGGCGATGAGGGCCGGAACCGTCTGGACCATCAGAATGCGCATGCCCACGGTCGCCGCGCCATAAGCGCCCGCCACCGCGACACAGAGCACGAAGAAGATTTTCACCGGATCGCCGGCCTCGCCCAGCCAGATGCCCCAGATCAGCCCGGCGGCGAGAAAGCCGTTGTAGAGCCCCTGATTGGCCGCCAGCACCTTTGTGGATTTCGAAAATTCCGGCGTCATGCCGAAGGCCCTCCGGCCCCGATCTGTGTCCCACAGGACCATTTCGAGCACGAGAATATACACGTGGATGGCGGCAACGACGCCAGTGAGGATGCTTCCGATCATGCGCCGTTGAACCCCACAAGGAATTTCCTTACATTGGGCCGGACCATAGAGGCATCGATGATCACCAGCAAGCTGACTTCAAAGGGCCAGACGACCGTTCCTCAGCCGGTTCGAGCTGCCTTGAAACTCGCGCCCGGCGACGCCCTGATCTACGTGATCGAAGGCGACAAAGTCGTCGTTCGCCGCGCGCTTGAGGACGATTTCATCGACCCTTTCGCGACGTTCACCGAGTGGGACGGAGAAGCAGACCGCAAGGCCTATGCAAAATTTTAGGCCCGGTGACATCGCGCGGGTTCCGTTTCCGCAGGTCGAGCGGGATCGGCGCCAATACCGGCCGGCATTGGTCGTCAGTGTATTCGATCTTCCAAATCCACTGCTCTGGGTACTGATGATTACCAGCGCGGATAACGCGGCATGGGACGGCGACATTCCAATCGAGGATTATGCGGCGGTCGGACTCCCAGCGCCGTCCGTTATTCGAACTGCCAAGATTGGAACGGTCGAGGTGCGACAGTCTGAAGTCGCTGGGCGCATTCCCGACACGCTCATGGGAATGGCCTTGGAACGGGTCGGAAGCAACCTTGCATATCCCCGCGCGACATAACGAAAAGGCCGCCCCGGAGGGCGGCCTCTTGGTCTGGCCGAGCGTGAGGACAGCCAGCCTAATGAGGTGTCGTAAGCCTCACTTCTTCAGCGCATCGCGGACAGCCTCTTTGGCCTCGCCCACTTTGCTCTGAACCTTGCCTTCGGCCTTGTCGAGCTTGCCGTCGGCCTGCAGTTTCGGATCGTTGGTCAGCTTGCCGGCGGCGTCCTTGACGGCGCCACGGGCCTGCTTTGCTGCGCCTTCGACTTGATCTTTATGCATGGAAATCTCCCTTTGGTTTCGGCCAACTAAACGACCGACACCAAAGGTGGTTCCCTACCCTGTCACGAGGCCAGCCGCTTGGCGTAAGCCTGCATCGTGACCGCGTGATAGTCCGAAAACCCTTCGCCCAGTGCCTCGTAGCGTGCGACGAAGTCTGGGTGGCCCAGATGGAGGTCGGCGAGCCCGGCCATCGCCTCGGGCGGGCACGGCTTGTTCCACATGTAGGCCACCCAGTCGCGGTAGCGCTCCATCAGCGGATCGAGCGCCGTACTGGCGGCTGGAACGCCGTTCTTCATGGCCTCCACCCAGTCGGTATCGATCTGTTTGAGCTCGTCCTGCAGCTTTTGCTTTTCGGCCTCGCTCAGGCTGTCGTATTTCCTGCGGCCGACTTCGATCCGCTCCGGCATGTCGCCGCCATATTTCTCGATCAGCCAGCTCTCGTATTCAGCCTGCTTTTCGGCCGACACACCTTTGTACAGTTCCGCGTTTCGCATCGCGTTCTCTCCGTTCAGATCGGCGATCGTGCGGTCGATCGTCCGGACCAATTGGGCGTAACGCTTCGCTTCAGCCGCGAGTTTTTCGCGCTGGGCAAATAGTGCCTCCAACTGGTTGAACTCCGGATCATCGAGGATGGTCCTGATCTCGCCCAGCGGGATGTCGAGCTCGCGGTGGAGCAGGATCTGCTGCAGGCGCAGCAGTTCGTCCCGCCCATAATAGCGATAGCCGTTACGTCCTGTTGACGCGGGCTTCAGAAGGCCGATTTCGTCATAGTGATGCAGCGCCCGGACCGATACGCCCGAGATTTTCGCCACCTGTTTGACCGTCAGCAGCTTCATTCGTCCTGCGCCTCCGCCGGACAATGAGATAGTCCCTCACGCCGCGTGAGGGTCAAGTGCCGGCGGGCACGCTAGTTGCAGGACTTCAGCACTGCGGCGATGGCCTTGCTCGAGCCCTGGAGGGTGAACTCCTGGACCGGCCAGGGGCCGGTTGGCGCATCGACGCCGACGCCGGCCGCCGAGCGCAGGAAGCCGAGGATCAGCGAGTCCGGGGCAAAGTAGGCGGCGTACATGCCGTCCATCTCCTCGTACTGCATGTCGAGCGTCAGGATGTCGTCGCCGAAATCGAAGGTGAAGGTGACGGGCTCCATGATCGGCTCGGTGCCCTCGCCGCTGCCGGAGCCCTGCCCGTAGCGCAGCGAGACCTGATCGCCGCAGAACATGCGCAGCTCGGGCGGCACGTCGCCGCCGTCGGTGGCGTAAACCCAGGCCATCATCACCGGCCCGCCTTCGTCCTCGACCATGCCGGAGTCCCATCCGGCGCCGAGCGAGGCCGAAGCCATCAGTGCAATTGGAAGAACAGTGAGCGACAGGAGACGCATGGCGATCCTCAATCGGTTGGCACGTCACCAATGTAGCCGATTTCAATGCGGTGGAAGAGTGGCCCCTGTTTCATCGTCCCCAGCCAGCGGCGGAAGTCGGCGAGGTCCTCGAACCCGGCTTTCCGGGCGTCGGCGGCGGTGACGTTGTCGGGCGACATCTCAGTGATGCTGCCGATCCGCAGCAGCCCGACCTTGGTCTTGAGCGTCCTGCCCGCCTTGACCGACGGCCGCGTCCAGCGCCGGAACTGCAGCGTGATGTCGCCGCGCTTGATGGCTTCGAGGACTTCGAGCTTGATGAGCATTGGCCGCGCCCTATGACTTTGCCACAGATTATGACACATCACGGCCAGCGCGGGCGTGATGGAATGGTAGACATACGGGACTTAAAATCCCGAGGGGGTATCCCCGTGCGGGTTCGAGTCCCGCCGCCCGCACCAGCCCGGACACACGGCCCGGCCAAGCCACGCGACGGCGCCCCGAGTTTCCAGGCGGACGTCATACGCATTCACTCGAGGCACGACACGATTGCTCCATGCCAAGTAACGTCGTATGTAATTAGTGTACTTCTGTTTCCGTTGCAGTTCTTGTGAGACATTCGGCTGGTATTGTGCAGCCAATTTCTGCCACTCCCAGCACTTTTTCGGCCTCGACTTGTCGCCGAGGTGACCGACTTCGTTGGAGGGGAACCATGAAAATCAAGCGGCGCACTGCCTTAGCTGGCCTCGGAGCCTTCTCGGCCGCGGCCATCTTTCCGCAGTTCTCGGCTAGTCAGACCGAGCCACGAAAGCGCCACGACCTGCGGACGCCGGAAGGCGATGCGATGCTGCGCATCTACGCCGAAGGCGTGAAGGCGATGCAGGCTCTATTGCCCAGCGACGTGAAGTCGTGGACGTTCCAGTTCTATACGCATTGGGTGAAAGGCGGCCTCGCCAAGGGCGACGAATTGACCAAGTATTTCGGGGCGGGTCCGAACCCGGCACGCGATCTGGCCGAGGCCATGTGGAGTAGCTGCCAGGCCCATGGAGGTCTCGGGCCCCAGTCGAACTTCCTTCCCTGGCACCGCGCATACGTGCTGTGCTTTGAGGACATCGTCCGCGCGGTCACAGGCAAGGAGCAGTTCACGCTTCCCTACTGGGACTATATCGATGATCCGGTGTTGCCGCTCGCGTTTCGCAGCGAATCTGATCCGGTTTTCAAATACCTCTACTTCGACAAGCGGCTGAGTAACGCCCAGAACGGCGGCACCCTGTTGGATCTCAATCACAACGCTTTGACGGCATCGGCCTTTTCGGGGTCTCTGGGATTCAGCAGCCAGGTGGACGGCAATCCGCATGGGCAGCTTCATATGGACGTCGGGAAGCCCGAAGGAATGGGCAACTTTCGATTTGCTGCCAACGATCCCGTGTTCTGGGTCCATCACTGCAACATCGACCGTCTCTGGGCGGCGTGGAATGCGCTCAAGCGTGAGAACCCGACCGACGATGGTTGGGGAAAGATCGCGCACATATTTGCCGATCGTCACGGCGTCAAAGCGACGTTCGAGAACGCTCAGATGACCGACATTGCGCCGTTGGGGTATTCCTACGACATCCTCCCCAAGCCCCCCAAGCGATCGGTGATCATGGCTGCGGGTGCCTCATCCTCCCTCCTGGCCGTGGCGCGCAGCAGCGGCCCAATCAGGATCGGTGGCGAGCGATCCACCGTCTCGCTCGAAGTGACAAACAGCGATGCGCTCGCCGTCATCCAGACGCTTGGAGATGCCAGGCGCCAGTTCTTCCTGGTGATCGGCGATCTGTCGGCAAGCGTTTCTCCGGAAGCGTCGTTCCGGGTCTTCGCGCGGCCCCGCGGGGATGTCATCGAGGGGGAAGGCATCTATGTGGGAACGATCAACTTCTTCAATGCACGCATCGGCGAAGAAGAATCCGGACCGGGCACCGACTTTGCCTTCCCGCTGGCACCGGCGGCCATCGAGGCGGGCGTGACGCCGGAAAGCGTCGATGCGCTTCAATATGCCATCGTGCCCTCTGCGCCGGTCGCCGAGGGATCCGTTCCGACCATCGGCCGGGTCGAGCTTTTGCTGGAGACCTTCCCAGAGGGCGTCTTGCAGTAGCGGAAGAGCGCGGCCAGGCGACTGTCGCGGTGGCCGCGCTACTCCTCCCACGGACCGATTTTGTCGCCGTCCTTGTGGAACGCGAGAAATGGATTGATCCAGACGCTGGCTGCCGCTGAAGTGGGTTTCCGTGCCGCATGCGCTCGCAGTAGGCCAACGAAGCCGTCGTTGAAGTTCTCGCGGGGCAGCGCGTCGAGTGTGCGAGCTAGGTCGGGCAGTACCTGGGTGTAGAACGGATCCTCGCCGAGAAAATCGACGGCGGCGCCAATATGCGCCATCGCCACTTCGGGGCTGGGATTGTTCTCAGTGCCTCGCTTCGTGTGCAGGGCAATGGCGTTGAACACTGTCTCCGCCTGTGCCGCTGTGAGGCCATTGTCGATGCCCCATTGCTTGACCGCTTCGCCTCCGGCTTGCTCGAAACGCACGCCCTCGACTTCGTATTTCTCGATCAGCCCGATGTCGTGCAGCACGGACGCAACGAACGCCACATCGGCGTCGTAGGTCCAACCCTTCTGGGCTGCCACGAGACTTCCCCAGACAAAGATACGAACGCAGTGGTTGAAGAGGAACTTCGGCATCTCCGCGCGGGCCTTGTCGGCCGCCGCTTGCGCGATCGCACTGTCCGGGATGTGAACACCACTGATCTCGTCCGGCAAAGAGTCGGAGGCCCTCGCTTGGGAGAGACCGAATCCGCCCGTCGCGGCGGCTGCCGCCCATGTCAAAACCGTTCGCCGTCTAATCATTTTGCCCCTCGCAATTGAAACTCAAAATGAATTCCGATGCATCCGCAATGCACGCCAGCAGGTGTCAAGTCCTGTCGCCCTGGACGCCGACCTGCATCCTCAGCAACTCGCTCATCTCATTCGCTGTTCATAGCATCTTCATCCGAGGGTGGATGTTGTAATCCGCGCACGGCGGTTGCATGATCATCTCTATTTGAGATGGAGATAAAATCATGCTTCGAACATCTGTTTTGATAGCGATTACACTCGCCGGGTTGGAGCCCGCGCTGGCGAGCGAAGTTGGGCTCGTGGGTGGAACGTTCGCCGCCACGTATGAGCAGCAGGACGTAGGTTGCGCCGGCCTGCTGATCACAGGGCAATTCATCGCTCCCACACCCGGCTACACATTAAGCCTGGCCGAAGTTCCGGCGGAGACCACCATTACGATGTTGGCCATGAAACTGACCGCGACGCCATCGCCCGATATTGCTCCTCAGGTCCTGACTCCGACGGCGGTGGTCCATTCGGACCCGACCTTTAGCGACTGCCCGTATGGGGTCTCGATCAGCTACGAGAAGCAGAGCCTCATCGTTCCGTTCACGCCGGCATTCGCCGTCCGCAGCGGCCAGTGAACTGATCCCAGAAGAAGTTGGGGCCGTTCCGCTTCGGGCGCGCCCCGACCTCTTGAGCAGACTCAAAGCTGACAGAAGGCCTGACTCTGGCTGACAGGCTATGGGTGGCATTCTCCCGTCGACACAGGAGAACGCCATGCAGTTCATCGACCGCTACCCGATCATCGTCACCGCCAGATTCGCCGAGTGCCGAGACTTCTGGAGCCGGCATTTCGGTTTCGGCGTGATCTTCGAGAACGACTGGTTCGTCTACATGCAGGCGGACGGCGCCAGTATCGCCTTCATGTCGCCAGACCACCCGTCGTCACCGCCCGGCCCGGAGGCCTACCGTGCCGGCATCAGCATGGAGCTCGAAGTCGCCGACGTTGCCGTCGCGCTCGCCGAACTCCGCGCCAGCGGCCGCGAGCCGAATTATCCGCTGACCGACGAACCGTTCGGCCAGCGCCGCTTCAGCGTGAACGACCCGTCGGGGCTTTGGGTGAATGTGGTGCAGCAGGTGAGCTTGCCGGAGTAGCGATGCCCCGGCGACAGGGACGGCGAACGGCGTCGTCCCTGATCGGCCGTCGGCTCAGTGGCCGTCCGCGTCGTACGGGCTGCAATAGCCGCCGGTGCGGTACCAGTCGGGGTGGGCGGCCTTGACGGCTTGGGAGACGCACTGCGGCGGAACGAAGTTGAACGTGCTGTTGGGTTCGGTGGTCACACTCGCATAGGCCGCGCCAGACAGCGACGACAGGACGAGCGCGACGGCCACGGCAAGACTGGGAAGGGATTTCATTTCTGACTACTCCATTCGACCGACGTCCCGGCGCGGCTCAAAGGGCCAGCGTCGTCGCCGGTATGTCTGGTGTAGCTCGTGGCGCTTTTCCGCGACTTGTCCGCCGCGTTACAAATAGGCAAGGCCGGCAAGGTTCACCTGCCGGCCCAGCGGTGACACGCCCCTGTCCGACGGCGTCAGTCCGTGCCGCCAGAGATCGGCGCGACGTAGGTGAAGTCGAGGTCCCACGGGAAGAAAATCCAGGTGTCCTGGCTGACTTCGGTGATGAAGGTGTCGACCATTTCGCGGCCCTTGGGCTTTGCATAGACCGTCGCAAAATGCGCGCCGGGGAGCATGTCGCGGACGACGCGGGCGGTGGCGCCGGTGTCGACGAGGTCGTCGACGATCAGCACCTTCTTGCCGGCCTTGGCGGCGTCGAGGATGTCCTGCGAAATGGTCTTGAGGACCATGATGCCGGTCTGGTTCTGGTGGTCGTAGCTTTTCACCGACACGCACTCGATGGTGCGGATGTTGAGCTCGCGGGCGACGATCGCCGCCGGCACGAGGCCGCCGCGGGTGATCGCGACGCAGGCCTCGAACGGCCCCTCCGCCGACAGGCGCCAGGCCAGCGCCCGGCTGTCGCGGTGGAACTGGTCCCAGCTTACGGGGAAGGATTTCTGGGTCGACTGGCTCATGTCACGCCTCTCGGGGCTCAATAGGGATCGGGGTCGGGAAGGCCGGCGCGCTGGTGCTCGGCGGCGACCATTTGGTGCACGGCATCGGCCGCTTCGCGCAGCCGGATTTCGTCGGACGAACGGAGCACCAGTTCGGTCATCACCGTGCCGTCGCCCATACGGGGATAGGAGCCCATCTTCACGTCGGGGAACTGCTCCTGCAACGCGGCAAGCGGGCCGCCGATATTGCCCTCGCCCACCCGCGACTTGACGGTGAGCGAGTGGACCTTGCGGCCGCCCCGAAGGGTTGGCGCGATGGATTCGAGCATCGCGCGCATGATCACCGGCACGCCGGCCATGACGTGCACGTTGCCGATGCGGAAGCCGGGGGCGGCGCTGACATTGTTGACGATGAGGCTCGCGCCCTCGGGAATGCGCGCCATGCGCAGCCGCGCCTCGTTGGGTTCAATGCCGCGGTCCTTCCAGCGCGCTTCGAGCATGGCGCGGGCTTCGGCATTAATCGGCAGCGCCACGCCAAAGGCCTTGGCGATGGCGTCGGCGGTGATGTCGTCATGCGTCGGGCCGATGCCGCCGGTGGTGAACACGTAGGTGTAGCGGGCGCTGAGGGCACGGATGGCGGCGACGATGTCGTCCTCGACATCGGAGACGACGCGCACTTCCATGAGGTCGATGGCAAGATCGGTGCAGAAGTCGGCGGTTGCGCCGATATTGACGTCCTTGGTCCGTCCGGAGAGGATTTCGTCGCCGATGACGATGAGCGCGGCGGTCGGGTTCTTGGCGTCGGACATGGCAACCGGAGGGTGCAAAGCGCTCACTTGCCCGCCGGACGGGCAAAAATCAACGGCTCAGCGCCGGTTTGCACCACATGCAGAGCACCCAAGCCTTCCAAATGCGCGATTTCGCGACTATTTCTGGGGTCATAGTCGGAAAGCCCCAGTCAGAATGATCACCTACGTCGATGCCGAAACCAAAGCCCGCCGCACCTCGGGCGTGATCCCCCTCCATGGCGAGGCCGGGTTCAACGGCATGCGCAAGGCCGGGCGGTTGACGGCGGAGGCGCTGGATATCCTCGTCGATCACGTCAAGCCCGGGGTGACCACGGCATTCCTCGACAAGCTTGCCTACGACTTCGCGATGGACCACCAGGCGATCCCGGCGACGCTGTTCTATAAGGGCTACCGGCATTCGATCTGCACCTCGATCAACCACGTCGTCTGCCACGGCATCCCCGAGGAGCGGCCGCTGCGCGACGGCGACATCGTCAATATCGACCTGACGCTGATCGTCGACGGCTGGTACGGCGACAGTTCGCG